>NZ_JAJNAY010000001.1:2252765-2588456 GCF_021010565.1 Chryseobacterium turcicum | reverse complement strand
TATCAACGCTATAATTTGGAATTATTTGTTTCATAATCCCGTTATTGTGATATTGTCGAAGGAATTGATTAAACATTTTTCCATCTTTGAAATAACTGTTCAAAATAGGGTCTTTTTTTACAAATTCATATAATTCGTTTGATCTAATTTCAACAGCAGTTTCCCGATTGGACATTAGTATATCCAATCTTTCCTTTATTAATTTAAGAATCTTAATTTCTTGCGGTAGACTTTTCATAGAATTACTGCTAAATCTTAAATATATGCAATTTTTAATTGCTATTTGCAGTCATAAAATCCCAACTCTCATTAGAATTTTATGGAATTTTTCTATTTTTACAAAAAGCACATTTATGAAAACAATTAAAACCTAATCGAGTTATTTAGGTAAGTGCGCAACCAATTCAACTTCTAACTTAGCATCGGGCATATATAATCTTTGTACTTGTATCCAAGTAGCTGCAGGAAAATCATTTTTGTAAAATATTTTCCTAGCATCATTATATTTTTTCATCATTTCAATATCTGTTGTGTACAAATTTTCTTTAACAACGTTTTCGAAAGTAGCACCATAACTTGCCAGTGATGCTTTTAAATCGTTGTAAACAGAAGTAATTCCTTCTGGCGTTATCTTATTAGTTACTGCACCTGAAATATATAAGACATTGTCAACTTTTAAAACTTGACAATATCCTGCAATTGTATCTTGCTTTTTATTATTCCAGTGCCATTTTTCTTTATTAATTTTATTCTCTTGGGCAAATGTAGTGGTAAACACTAACAGAGAACTTAGTAAAAGGAAATATTTCATATTCAAATGAGTAGATTTTGTAGTTTCACTGTATTTTCAAATATAGTAATAAATTGTTTGCAAGGACTGAAATTGAATATTTCCTACCTTTACAAAAAGCCACAAATATGAAAACATTAAAAATTTACAGCACATTTTCAGCAATAGTAATTATTACGCTATCAGTATTTCTTTACCAAAGTGCGACAAAGCTTAACTCGTCTGAGGAAAAGCTAAAGCTAAAAGAAACAGAACTGCAACAAAAAGTAAAACTTTTAAAAGAAACAGATGAAGTTCTACAACAATGTTCTGATAGATACTATAAGGAAATTGGAAAATAAGTATGAGTAAGGAATTATCTTTCTACGAATTCACCCAATTGCCAGAAGAAGAACAATATGAACTTGTTTTTAGCAGTGGTGAATTTATTGATTCATCTGTAAAAGGTGAGGTAAAGTATGTACTTTATAAATTATATAGTTTTTTTGTTGAAGTAGCATACAACAGCTACGATAATAAAATAATAAATATGAGTACGTTTATGAATAGCCAAAAGTAAAAATCTTACATTATTCAGGATTTGTTTTCTCTCATCTTCACTCCTAAAAATGATTATCTCTTTCTTTATGTAATTTCTCCTTAAGTAAACTTAATAAAAAATTTTGGGGTGAATTATTTATAAAATATTGATTTTAAGGTGATTAACTTGTATTTGGTTTCTGCGATAGCAGAGTAGTTTATTTTAGAAACCCAAAATTTTAATTGTGAATAGTTTTTGTAAAGCTATTAGGAAAGTTACTACGTTTTATTGGAAAAATTCAAAATTACAATTTGTAATTTCTGAATTTAATTTCTGAATTTTTTCCAATTCTTCGCTGTTTTCAACAGGATACAATGTTTGAACTCTTAGAAACTCAGCTGTTGATCCACCTTTAATATTCTTTTTTAGTTTCCTAAACCAAATTGCATAAGAGCTTCCTTTATATTTAAAGTAGATGTTTTGCTTATTAAATGATTTTGAAAAATTAGAGGTTGAATAGCATTTTAATAATTCTAAAATAAAGTTTGGAATGTTATCAAATTTTATATTTTGATCAAAGTGGTAACTTTTATCTATTTGATGTTGTTTGATACTTTTTGCGAAATGTCTGAATAATGTATGAACGTACGAGTAAGAATCTATTATAAAGTTATTATTGCCATCATTAAAATTTATTTCAGGATTTCCAATTTCCTCAAATGATTCTTTTACTGTTAAGTATATGTATTTACCGTGGAGAGTTAAAGATTTTTCCAGGTATTTTATATAATTTGATCCAAGCATACTTTGAGAACCGTAGGAATGTAACTCTTTAATTTGATGTTCAGTTTCTCTCGCCAGATACCCTGTCAAGTTATTCTTTTGGGTTTCACCTTTTAGAAGTTTTTTCCAAATTTGATATTCATTTTCAAGAAATGTAACATCAAGAGTCTTTTGTTTTTCAGAAATAACTCCTGATGGATCAATTACTTGTTTGTGACCATTTAAGTCAGAAAAATATAGTAAATAGGCATTTTTAAATCTATAATTTTTGCACTTTTCAACTTGGCTGATATCAAATGCTAATTCGTTAGTACCATCTTTACGTAGTAATTTTATGATTGAACAAGCAAAAGATTCTTCTGCGAGACTAACATTTTTTCCTTCTAACACAGATTTAACAAGTTCCTGCGCAATGGAGTCATATTCTGATTTGTCAACCTTTTCTCCTGAAAATGAATTTAATTTTTCACGACTGTATTTCATTGGATTTCCTTTTAGTTATAAAGTTATCAAATTATGAATTACTTCATTTTTTAAATGTCAAAACTAATGTAAGTGAGTATTTTTAGGAAAATCATTGAAAATTTTAAAAGGATTAAAATAAGTTTTTGCAAAAATGCTATGATTATACATTGCCAAAATATAAAATGAGAGGAGTCTTAATAGTATAAAAATGTGCTTAAACAAGATAGAATTAATAACTTCCTTTACTCGGAATAACGTGACGAACACCACCTCTTGGGTTTTCCATATCACCTTTATATCTTGGAATTATATGACAATGGAAATGAAAAACCGTTTGCCCTGCATCAACTCCGCAGTTCATTCCTATATTGTAAGCATTGGGCTGATATTTAGTTAAGATAAATTCTTTAGCTTTTTCGATCATTTCGGGAAGGTTATTTTTTTCTTCTTCGGTGAGTTCAAAAAAATCCTTTCTAATTTCGTTTGAAATTATTAATAAATGACCTGGGGAAACAGGGAACCCATCTTCTATTATGAAGAAATAATTGCCTTTGTATAAAATTCTATCGTCTGATATTGTTGTGAAATCTTTCATTAGAAAAGAGGGGCAAATTCAACTAAAGGTTTCCATTTTTGGAGTGATAAATTTACTGATAAATTGTATTGCTTTTGTAAAAAACGTTTTCTATCTAATGAAGTTTTCCCGGTCTGATTTACTATCGTTTCACCAAGGGGATGTTTGCTTGCAATGTAAAATTCATTTCTTGTAAAAAGCCTTTCTAAGTATTTTAACTCGGGGATTTTAGAACTCTTCGATAGATTCACAAACTTGTCTGATAAAACCAAATTCCAAACTCCATTTACATTCGCTCCCGATTCATTTATCCTGATTTTATGAACGTGAGGAAAAAAATGATCAACCGTGCATAAATTTTCATCTCCTGATTTTATTGATATATCCTGAAAGGAGTAGAAGCATTTACCTTTCTGATATCCGTTTAATGAAGCTTTAGCAGAGGAGATGTCTTTTCTTCTCATAAAATCACTTTCGATAAAGAGAGTTTGCAGATCGTTATCAATTTTAACTTCAAGTAGATCTGGGTTTATTTTTAAATTCCAAGCAGTTTCTACAAGGTTCCATCGTGCTTCTACCTCTTCGTTGAAATTAGTGAATTGAATACTTTCTTTAAGTTTTAACAATTCATCTCTTACTACAATGTTCTTGTTGGTTCCGTTGTAATCTTTTTCGTAAAATTTGTTTGCTATAATTCCTCCATTAACATTTTGGAAGGCATCAACTACATTTACAAATCCATATTTTTCCGTAATATTTAGCAGATTATCATAATCAATATCACCATGATTGTATTTTCGGCAAGCATTCAAAAATGCACTAGAGTTAGAGTTTCCTTGTTTATCGTTTCTTTTAAGGTGTTCTAAAATACTGTCGACAAAGAGTGATGAGATGTCTTTAAGTGAAAACGTATTTGTTTCTTTTGAAACTAATTTTAAGAGGATCTTTCCGAATGCAAATTTATAAGTCGCAGAATTTTTCCCAAACAATATAATCGCTCGCCATTGGGATTCTAAACTTGGGTCATTTTCCTGGAAATTTAGGGACATTTTGTTAATGAATTTACATTTTAGTTACAGTAAACCAATTATCGTTATAATTTTAATCTGGAATATTTATGCCCTTGGAATTTTCAAATTCTTTAAAGAATCTTTCCAAAGAATATTGTTCGTGTCTAAGAATATTATAAATTGTTGACATCGGAATATTATAACCTTCAGGTAATTTTAACTTTGAAATTGTAGAAGAAGTTATTCCACAGAGTTTAGCATATTCATTTTGTGAAAGTATTTCCCCTTGTTGGTTACGATATTCCCGCAAGAATTTACCTTCAATATAATTGCATAAATGCTTATTAACAAGCGCATTTTTACTATTACGTATCTCTTTATCTTGCATTTTATTATAATCTTTATCAAAAGAAAAGATTAAAATGAAAAATACTGTTCGCTATAGCGAATGATTTGGATATTTTTATTATATTTGTAAAATAAGTTACAGAAGTGTAATTTTGCGATACTTCAACGAAATATTAGAAGCTATTGCTTAGAATCTCAATTCGAAAACTGGTAATTTTTATGACACGAGACGATAAGCAGGAAGCTCACGACCTAGGCGTGGGCTCTCTTATCTGTGTCAAAGGTATACCAGTACCCCGAATTGGATAATGTAGAGTCCCACGCCGTTTTTTTCCAATGCTGTCCGCTTTCTCTACAATTAAACCTAAGCCGCTTCCTTAAAATACGGTATCAGACTGCACGATACAATGGGGTGTACAACTCATTGCGGCTTTAAAGCTTTTATAGGACACAATTTTCATTCAGATTAATTTTTTTAGATGTGCTCTGGGGCAGGAGGTTTTGCTATGTTCTTACTGAGACTTCCCCCAAGCATTATCGATTATTTTGGAATGAAGCGAAGAGAAATAAGATCATCAAGAAATTCTAAAGTAAAAATCAAGTATTAAGAAACAGAAAGTGTAAAATAAGTAGCCATAGAAAAAGAAAAGCCCTCCCTGCATAAACGTATTTTCGAGTTTACACAATGCAGAGAAGAGCCTAAAATTTAACGAATTAAATCTTTTCAAAAGTATGAAAAAAAACTTTTGCAGCCTAAGTCATATTCAATTGGCTTTTGGCTTCACCTTGCTAGCCTCCGGCGTAGCAATAGGGCAGATGCGTGTGATCACAGGCACTGTCACAAATAATAACAGACCAATATCAGGTGTTTATGTATCTCAAGAGGGTAGCGATATAGTTGCAGTAAGTAATGCTTCCGGTATTTATAGTCTGCAGGTATCAGGAAAAAATCCTGTCCTTATGTATAAACATCCAGATTATCCAGACCGTAAAGTTGTGCTTGGTAGCAAACCAACGATAGATGTCTCATTGGGTAGGGAAGGAGAGAAGGCAATTGAGGAAGTGGTTCTTAATGCAGGATATTATAAGGTAAAGGATAAGGAGAGGACAGGAAATATTGCGAAGATCTCTGCAAGGGATATTGAGAACCAACCTGTCACGAATGTTCTTGCTTCAGCGCAGGGGAGAATGGCAGGGGTTTCAATTACCCAGAATTCAGGAACTCCAGGAGGTGGATTTGATATTCAGATCAGGGGTAAGAACAGTATTAGGCGTGAGGGGAATGAGCCTCTGTATATTATTGACGGGATACCGATTCTTTCTGAATCGCCTTCTACCTATAGTGCAGCGGTCTTGCCGTATGGGGCAATCAGCCCGCTCAATGCAATCAATCCTAATGATATTGAGAGTTTTGAGGTGTTAAAAGATGCTGATGCTACTGCTATTTATGGGAGTCGTGGCGCTAATGGAGTAATCATTGTGACGACTAAGAAAGGGAAGAAAGGCAGGTCTGTACTTAAGTTTAATACATCCTATTCGATCAGCACAGTGGCAAACCGTCTGAAAATGATGAATACTTCCGAGTATCTCGGAATGCGCAGACAGGCTTTTCAGAATGACGGGATTACTGCTGTTCCTGCAATAGCTTATGACCTCAACACTTGGAGTCAGGAAAGGGAGACCGACTGGCAGAGACAACTGATAGGTAATAATGCTGACGCTTCTGTGGTACAGTTATCCTTAAGTGGTGGTTCCGAAAACTCGTCTTACCTTATCAGCTATGGTCATAATGAACAGTCTACTGTCTTACCTGCGGGTTTCAGATACAGGTCGAATAATCTGACCGGGAATTTTGGATACAGGAGTCCAGACAGAAAATTGGAGATCAATCTGACCAATACTTTTTCATTTCAGGACAATAATGTGGTAAATGATGATCTTACAAAACGAAGTCTAACGCTAAGTCCGAATGCTCCGGCTCTGTATAATGCGGATGGTTCTCTCAACTGGGAAAATAGTACATTTACCAATCCGGTGGCATCATTTGTAAGTGAATACCTCAATTCCTCAAGCTTTATCAATACGGGAACTCAGTTGTCTTATAAGCTGTTTCCCTTTGTTTCTCTGAAATTTAATGGAGGGCTGACCTATAATATTTTTGAGGAATATTCTCTGAAGCCACATACGATGTACAATCCTTCATTTGGGCTTAATAGTTCGACTTCCAATTCTTCTAAAAACAACAGTTCAAGTTTCTCATATATTCTTGAACCGCAAATTGTAGGGGATTACAGTTGGAACGACCATAGTGTTGAAATGCTCATCGGAGCGACTTTGCAGCAGTCGGAGACCAAGTCTGGAACAATACAGGGTTATGGTTTTGAAAGCAATGCCTTGATAAGGAACATTGCGGCTGCTAAAACAAAGGTGGTGGGTGATCAGGTCAATAACCAGTACAACTATACAGCTGTTTTTGCAAGGCTGAACTATAAATATCTGAAAAGATATATTGTGAATGTGACAGGCAGAAGGGACGGTTCGAGCCGTTTTGGACCTAATAATCGTTTCGGGAATTTTGGTGCAGTGGGTGCTGCGTGGCTGGTTTCAGAAGAACCTTGGGTGAAAAATGTTTCTTGGCTGAGTCTTGCTAAGATAAGAGGTAGTATAGGAACTTCAGGAAATGATAGGATAGGGGATTACCAATATTTGGACACTTATACCGTCTCCACCAATATTTACAATAATACGACCGGACTTAATCCTTCGAGGTTGTATAACCCGAATTTTAGCTGGGAGAAGACCTTGAAAAAGGAACTGGCTGCAGAGTTTTCGTTTTTCAAGAACCGATGGAACCTATCGGGTGCCTATTACGATAATACCTCATCCAATCAGCTGGTCGGGATTCCTCTGCCTGCGACTACGGGATTTTCTTCTATACAGTCTAACCTGCCTGCCAAGGTTAAGAATACAGGCTGGGAGCTGGAAACTTCCGTACAGGTATTGAGAAACTCAAAATTCAGATACAATACTTCAATTAACCTATCAATTCCCAACAGTAAATTGGTGGAATTTCCTAATCTTGAAGGTTCCACCTATTCCAATCAGTATGTTATAGGATATCCGACAACGTTAGTTAAAGTCTATCAGTTTGAAGGCATCAATCCGATAACTGGATTGTATCAATTCACGGACTTTAATAGCGACGGGAAAATATCGTCGCCTGATGATAACAAAGTTGTTGAAAAGATCGGAATGAAGTTCTTTAGCGGATGGTCGAATAATTTGAGCTATGGCCCTTGGTCGGCTTCTTTTCTTTGGTATTTCGTGAAGCAGAGAAACTGGAATTATAACCGCCAGATGGTGATTCCGGGATCTATGAACAATCAGCCTGCTGAAGTTCTGGATGTGTGGTCAACTGCTAATCCTTCGGGAGCTTATATGCCTTACAGTTCAGGAAGTATTGCCGCAAAAACTTCGGCGCATTCATTCTTTCAGAATTCAACCGCTGCCATTGGTGATGCTTCATTCATTCGATTGAAAAATGTGCAGATCAGTTACAAGATTCCTGTAAATGATCTGGGAATTAAAGAGGCGACCATCTATGTTCAGGGACAGAACCTTTTAACGGTGACTAAGTATTTTGGATTAGATCCGGAGTTTGTCCTGAATGGATTCCTTCCGCCTTTGAAGACTTATTCTCTGGGCTTTCAGATCATATTTTAATGACCTTTTTTTGATAACATTCTAAATAATAATTATGACAATAAAAATCAAATATATAATAGCAGCAGGAATGTTAAGCACTGCTTTGTTATGTAATATCTCTTGTGAAAAATTCATAGAGACGGATTTTCCATCCAATCAAATTCCGACCCAATTGGTGTTTGAAGATGAACAGACTGCGGATGCCGCATTGGCAGGACTATATTCCAGCCTTTGGACTAATTCAATGTACTCAGGCGGAGTTGAGGGAATGGGCGCACTGTTAGGAACATATACCGATGACCTATCGTGTGTTTATACTAGTTCTTCCAATGGCGCACTCGATCTGTTCAATAATCAGCAGATTCCAACAAATACGGCAGTGACCTCGTTCTGGACATTTGCCTATCAGCAGATTTACGCTGCAAACAGCATTATTGAAGGTGTGAGAAATTCCAAAACACTTTCTGATGCAGTCAAAGACAGAATCACAGGTGAGGCACTTTTTGTAAGATCCATACTTTATATGCAGCTGTACCAGATCTTTGGTGAAATACCATACGCTGACACCACAGATTATGTCGTAAACAGTCAACTTGGCCGAATGCCTAAAAACGAACTGCTGTTGAAGATCGAGACCGATCTTTCGGAAGCTATCAACCTATTACCTACCACATATAAAAATGCAGAAAGAATCTATCCCAACAAATATGCAGGTTATATGGTATTGGCTAAAATGAAAATGTTGTTAAAGAAATGGAATGAGGCAGAAATCCTTTGTTCCACGATTATGCAGAATTCTACTTACGTTTATCAGACCGATATTACAAAAGTTTTCCAGAAAAGCGGTACCCATATTATATGGCAGCTTAAACCGAAGAATACCAATGATGCAACAAAAGAAGCTTCATTGTATACTTTTTCTGGAGCTCCTACATCATTTGTGTTAAGACCTGAGCTGATCAGTTTATTTGCTGCGACTGATCTGCGTCGTCAAAACTATATCGCAACGGTGCCTTTCGGTCAGCAGACAAATTACCGTTCTGCAAAATATAAAAATCTTGCGGTGAATAATCCTACAGAATATTCAATTATATACCGCCTTGATGAGGTTTATCTGATGCAGGCAGAAATCCTAACCGAGCTGGATCGTTCTTCAGAAGCAATTCCGCTTATTAACAGATCAAGACAGCGTGCAGGGCTTCCGACATTGAGCAATACATTATCTGCAAATGATGTCAAGATCCAGATGCGTGAAGAAAAAAGGAGAGAGTTTTTTACTGAACACGGCATCAGGTTTTTTGATCTGAAGCGATGGGGACTGCTGGATCAACTGGTCATGGTAAAACCAAATTGGAAAAGCTTTCATTCAAACTGGCCACTGCCTCAAAAAGAACTGCTTTTAAATCCGAAGCTTAATCCACAGAATACAGGTTACTAATGAAGGCTCTTATGAATAGTTTTTTATGTAAAGTCATCTACATCATAATGATGTTGTTGGGGATGTTCGTCATAAGGTATCACTTGGTATTGCAAGCACAAACACCCAGACCTGAGCTTGAAAAATTAGCAAAGGATATAGTGGAACCTTTGGTAACTCAACTATCTCCGGACGGAAAGTATGTGCTGATGTTTGAGACCAATGAGGATTCAAAAATAAGTCTTATCATTTCTGAAACTCAGAAACCTTTCAGAAAGATCCACAAGACCAATGTTTCAAAGAATTTCTTTTTGAGCAATGATGTATTGGTTCTGCAGGTAGGGAGTGTCTTTCAGAAGATAGATCTAAAGTCTCAGAAGGAATCTGAAATACAAAACATCAAGACCATTGATTTTTTAGAAGCTGAAAAACAGCTATTGATTCATTATGACATCAGTAAAAACAATATGCTGGAAATTTATGATGATCACTTTATTTTGAGACAACGAATTGAATCAGTCTCACGATGGCAGAAAACAGAAGGAGATCTGATCATTTTTGAGGATAAGGGAGAAAAGAAAAATTTATTGAAGATCAGTTCAGACGGCCGTTCAAATAGAACAATTTGGTCATCGGAGGATGAAATTTACAATGTGGCAAAATCGGACACAGAAAAAAAAGGATATGTAGTTTCTGTATCAGCAGCAAAAGGACTGAAAACTTATTTTGTGAGTTCTGATCTGACTATCGTGGAACTGGATGCTCCTTCGATCGGTAATTACACTCAGATCAATGTTAAGAAGTCGTCAGATGCAAATGCTATATTCCTGACACTCAGCAAAAGGCTTCCTGCAGATAATAAGATAGTAAGTGTCTGGTATGGCAAAGAAAAAGATTTAAGCAATTATTTTTATGGAGAAAGACCCTCCATTGATGTTTTATGGTATCCTGAGGAACAGAAAGTCATTAAATTGGATTCAGATTATGCCGGATATACGGGCATCGGCAGGTCAAATCTTTTTCTCAGAAGAAGGGTGGACAAAGAAAAAGTAGATGTAATAGAAGGCGCTGATAAGGTAGATCATGGTGAGATGCATTTATGGAACGCTGTAACAGGTGCGGATGAATTGCTTGATAAAGATGGAGATGTGATGTATTTTGATAAAGAAGGGAATTTTATTCTTAGGTATGTAGGGGCTAACTGGAAACTTTTGGACACCAGAACAATGACGGATAAATTTGTAGGTATGCCATCCAAAGCAGTTCCATACTTTAGTTCGTCAGGAACAATTTTATGGTCTTCAAAAGGTGAATTATGGGAGCAGAATACAAATGACCTTCAAAAGAAAAAAATAATGTCGGTCAACGCGGATAGCATTGAGGTTATCAACGTAGTGAAAAAATCAACAGAAGCAGGTTTTCACAGAAAGTATTATTATTTGGATGATTCTTACCCACTAATTGCTGCACATTACGATAACGATCTGCGATCAACCTACTATATGTTGGATCAAGGCAAGAAGTTTGTCATTATTCAAGAAAGCACAGATCGAATCAAACATCTTCAGGTAAGTAATGATGGTAAAAATTTTATATGGACTGAAGAGAATTACAATAAGCCGCCTGTGGTAATGGCGAAAATAAAATCCTCAGCTTCCAGAGCAGTTTATCAATATAATTCTCAGGATAAAGGAGCCAGAACAATTACTAAAAAGCAGCTGTACTATAAAGGTGTCAATAATGAAGATCTTCAGGCAAGCCTGTTCTTACCTGCAAATTTTGATCCTCAAAAAAAATATCCTGTCGTATTATGGATCTACGAAAAACAACAAGAGTTTACCGATAAGTATTTAGTGCCTACCTTTAAAAATAGACGCGGTTTTAATGCCAGATTATTGCTCGAATCTGGATATATGGTGCTGGTGCCAGATATTAATTATGACAATAAAGGAGCAGGACTGTCAGCCTTACAGTGTATAAACAATGCTTTGGATGAGCTTGCAAAATTGGAGCAGTTCGATATGAGAAAGATTGCACTTATGGGGCAGTCGTTTGGTGGCTATGAGACCAATTTTATCGCTACACACAGCAATCGTTTTGCTGCATATATTTCCGGGGCATCTCCGTCAGACATCATTCATATGGCTAATTCGTTTAACTATAACTTCAAATCACCTGATTATTATCGTATTGAAGGTGGACAATTTAGAATGGTTGAAAGTTTTGAGAGTAATAAGCAGAAATATTTTGATAACAATCCTATTTATCACGCATCAAAAGTGATTGCGCCGATGCTTTTATGGACAGGTACCGAGGATAAGAATGTTGATCAGGAGGAGACCAGAACATTTTTCAGTGCGCTGAGAAAATACAGGAAAACAGTTATAGCATTGTTTTATGCAGGCGAAGGGCATACAATAACGCAATATCCTGCACAAAAGGACTATACATTAAGAATGCTGGATTGGTTCGAATATTTTTTAAAGGATAAAAGAAATATCCCTTGGATAGATAAACAAATGAAGGATGCTTATTAGCATCCTTCATCTTTTAAAAATTATTCGATCTCAAACAACTGATCTCCGCAAGAAGTCCCGTCGATGTTCTTGGATAGATTGTGTGTTCCGGAAGCATCGCTGTAGGTACAGACTTCTCCTCGAATATCAGTACACATTTTTTCCGTCAGAACACATCTTTGTCCGACAGGTGCTGCAGGATCAAAACGATAGCCTTGGAAATCTGTTTTTGCTGACTTGAATGCTGTGGTAGCATACGCACTTCCGGCACCCATCAATAGGATTGCTACGGGCAATGCGATTTTTCTGAAATTTTTCATAATGGTTGAAATTTGTTATTGGTGCCTACTCTTGGTCAGGGTTTTCGGCTTTCCCCTTTAATGAAATGCCTGGTAATGTTCTGCGCAAAACGATACCTGATGATTTCATTTCCGACTAATACAAAAAGATGATCTCCTACGATTTCCAATTGTATTTTTTTAATTTCTTTAGGTTTTGAAAGGTAAAAGCTGCCTATATAATTTTGCTCAGCAATGGAATACACATCGATTACAGCATTATTTTCCCAATTCTTACTGTTTTCATATCTGCCCATTAAATTAGATTGGTTAAACAGCAGACCATATTTAACGGTGGATGTAAAATTGACCTTAAGCGGGGGCTTATTCATCTTTCTTCTCCCATCGCTTAATTCAGCAACATCAATTTGGGGCTGGCTTATGGTATCGATGGTTTTGAAATTACCTTTTATATTCAGGTCTTTATCCATCATCAAAAGCTGATTTTTATAGTAATGAACATAGACCAGACTTTGGTTTTCACTATCAAAAAGTATCACTCCGTCTGTGTCAAAAACCCCATCTTTAGATTTCTGTAAAAGATCTGGTTTTAATTGAAGAGGATTCTTTTCTTCAGGAGACAAAATGCCTAACGACTGTTTTTTCAAAGGCGCATAGTAGGTACTGAAAATGAAAGAACGCTGATCCCAATTGATTAGCTGACTGAAGTAGGCTTGTGATCTACTATAAGTATGCACTTTCTCATTTCCCAGCAAGCCTTTATAAATGACAGGAACGGTTCCATCATACAGATAATAATAAGGCGCATTGATCTGTAAAATAGCTCTCTTGAAATTGAAATCAAAACGATCCGGAATGATCTTTTTTTCATTCATTCCTTTTAGTCCTGTATCTAAAGATATCAGCGAGAAGGGAGTGGTGTAATTTCCGAGATAAACAGAGTCTTTTGATGAACCTGCGAAATAGTAAGAATTAACCTCAAGATCGTACCGCTTCTCTTCCGTGATCGGATGTTGAAGAAATCTTCTTATAAAATGATTTTCTTTCTTTATCATATAATCAGAGCGGTGATATAGTACGAGGATCATTGCGGTGCTAAGTACAGATAAGAGAAGTTGTACAAAAACAGAAGTAATTATTTTTTTCCTTCTCTGGCCTGTGTGCAAAAGAATCGCAGACGATGAAAGTATGACGGTTGCAATGTTAAAAATGAGATGGGTTCTCCATCCCATTTTTTCCAATATTCCACCGCAAGAACAGGGGACATTATCGCTGTAATTTAGAATTACATAAATGTAGATCGTAAACGAGACCATCAGGAAAAAAGATGAGTACAGTCCGATAATTCTAGTTCTTTCGAAAATAAGCAGAAAACAAACCACCAATTCTATAATCAGCACACCATAAGAAATAAATCCTGCAACTGAACTTAAAATAGGGGATTGCGCTATCTGAACCTGAAAATTTTCAAAATCGATAATTTTACTGATGCTGGCATAACAAAACAGCAGGATGAAAAAGTAGCACACAAATTCTACAAATCTTATTATGATCGTTTTCATAACTTAGGTATTTATCCTTTTCTAACTAAAATCCATTTAACCTTCTTACCACAATATTCAGGCATCACATCACCTCTAGATAAAAAAACAATAGTGGTTATAGATCCTACTTTTTCATATTCACCGCTTACCGTACAAAGTTTTCCTGACTCGAGAGCACTGGTCTTCTTTCCATCATTCATATCTTTTGTTTTTGAATCCCGTGATTTTCTTTTTACCGAATACTGTCTTGCACAGTTCTCCAATGTTGTTTATCCCTTCTTGGTTCGTCTTCATCGTTGACGTTAAAATTATTTGCAGAGGGAATATCACTTGCTGATGGCTCCTCATTTTTAGCGGTGGTGTTTAACTGTTGATCTTTTAGGCTGCTTTTGTTCGTATGGGTAAAGTCCTGATTTTCGGAAATTATACCGCCAGTGGATCTTTCACATGAGTGCAATAGAAATATGCTTATTAAGCTAAAAATTGAGATATACTTTTTCATAATTTTTTATTTGAATGTTGAAAAATTATCCCGGCCGGGGTGATTAGAATTCTGATTCGAAATTAGAATGATCTCATCCATCAAAAAAGTTTATTCTGGAATAATGGACCATTTAAAAGGAATAATTGATCCATTATTCCCTGTTTATTAGCCTTTATTGTATTGTTGTTCAATGTATTGTGGATTATCGAAGCGTAAACCATTTATCCCAAGGATTTAAAGATACTTTTTAACTAAATTTGATATGATTTATATCATATGCTCATTCTCAAAGGACATATCGCATTTGTTTTTTTTCTGTTCGTGAATCTTTTTCAAAGTCAGGAACAGCAAAATTCCTATAAAAAACTTTCGTCAATTTTTAATAAGTATGTCGAAAATGATGAACGGGCAATGGTATATGTTAATTTATATATACAAAAAGCTAAGGAAGAATCCGATCTGAAAAGACTTATCGTGGGATATGAAGAGGCAATTTATTACTCGTCGTTAATAGAGCGCAAGTTAAAATATAGCGACAGTACCATAATTACGGCACTGAAAGCGGAAGATAAAGATCAGATATCACGTTCTTATTTAGGTAAAGGTATTATTTACTACTACAATGTCAGAAACTTTAAAAAAGCGTTGGCAGAATACATTAGGGCATACCAATATTCTAAAGGCTCAGAAGATGAATATCTGAAAAACAAGATCATTTATCATTTAGGTATTGTAAAGTGCTATTTAGGATACAATAGTGAAGCTGCGGGACATTTTGTTGAAACAGCAAGTTATTTTGAAACAAATATGAAATCCGATGGTCTGCACGAAAATACACGGCTGAATTATGAGTCTGGATATTTCAACAGTATCTACAGACTTAGTAAATGTTATCATAACTTGAAGCTTTACGTTAAGGAAGATTCCTTGATTAAGATTGGCCTTGACAAAATAGATGGATCTGACAAGCTCTCGACCGAATTTGCATATTTTCAGAAAGGAAGGGGAATTCAATTGATACGTCAGCAAAGACCTGATGAAGCTTTGCTCCATTTTAAGATTGCAGAAGATATTCTTATGCATAAGCAAGACGTTGCTTCTCTGGCCACGGTTAATTTTTATTTAGGGAAGCTCTACTGGAATGCTGGCAAAAGGAAAGAGTCTCTGGTGCATCTCAATAAAGTGGATGCAATGTTCAACAAATATAAAATGATAACGCCAGAAATTAGGTCTAGCTACGAATATCTGATCAATGACACTAAGGAACACGGTAACAAGGATAAACGTCTCTACTACACAACCCAACTGTTGAAAGCAGATTCGATTATTATAACAGACTTCCCACCGTTATCCTCAAAAATGAAATACGAATATGATACGGAGCGGCTTATGGCTGAAAAAAACGACTTGATGAAAATTAAGCATTTGGGAACCATAGCATTTGCATCTACAACTACCGTCGGTGTTTTTTTTCTATCTCTTGTGTTACACCGGTTTAAAAGAAAGAAAAGAATCCTTACGGATAAATATAATCTGATTTTAGCTAAGATGAACCAGCTTGGAAAAAATTCTTTATCAGCTTATGATGTTAAAATATGCAATGATGGTAATACGAAATATATCGACCCTCATTTCAGCGTAGAAGATCAAAAGGAATCAATGGATGAAGATGGAAATGCGAAAGAATTGTACAATACAGAGCTTGTTGAAAAAGTATTAAATAAATTGAAAATTTTCGAACAAAAAGAACTGTACCTCAACAAAAATCTCAAATTGCCTGACGTTGCTATTCTCGTAGGTACTAACAGGACTACCTTGTCCTATATATTGAACGAGCATATGAACATTGGATACCCCGAGTATATCAAAGGGTTGAGGATTAATTATATTACTAAATTAATATTGGAAGACAAAAAATACCTGCAGTATAAGATTGAAAGTCTTGCGGAAATTTGCGGAATGGCTAGCAGGCAAGTTTTCAGAGTACATTTTCAGGAGATCAACGGTATGACCCCAAAGGATTTTGTAAAGAAACGGTTTGCGGAACTAGATCGACTCTAAACACTGATTTTTTATCCGATTTTTACGTTACTAAAAATATATACGTATGAATGGAGAGAATTTTAAGTCGATTACAGGGCAATTGTGGAAGGATCTTAACACACAGATCGATCAGATTAATAGGACAGAGAATGACATTATTCTAAAATCAGAAGAAATCCTGATGGAAATAGATAGTGCCTTGCGTAAACTTAAGGAATATGCCGGGGAGAACGAGTTTAAGGGTTGGCGTGAGGAAATAGATTTTTTTAAAACGACAAAACCCAAATTTGTCTCACTGTACATCTATTATTCCAAGATCTTGGCCATTGAGAGTGGTAGACCATATGCAGACCCTGAGATATTGAGATCGTACTATGAAAAGGAAAGGAGCAATCTCATTTATTTTTATCAAGAAAACAGAGATTTTATAAGTTACTACAGGCGTCAGGCAATGTACTTGGATAAAAAGTATTTTGTAAGGCGTAATTTTGATTTTAAATTGAAGTTAAGTCCTGAATTCTATAGCTACGATCAGGATTTTTCTACATCTCACGACCATACGGTTTCACAGATCTTAGCCAATGACCTTCTTGAGTCTTATCTGGCAGAGAAGATCAGCTCAGAAAATATTCTCGAGCGGATGGTTTTTCAGAGCAGTCAGCTCGAATGGACAGCTCCAAAGGTGGCAATGACCGAATTGCTATATGCTTTATATCTGACCAAATGTTTCAATGGAGGTCAGTGCGATGCTATAGATGTCTTCCGCTGGGCAGAAACCGCATTGAATATCAATCTTGGAAATTACCATAAAACTTTAAGCGAGATCAGACAGAGAAAAACAGATCAAACCAGGTTTCTAAAGCTTATCCAGCAAAATATGCAGAGTTATCTGGAAAATTCTGATCAATGATATATTGTACTCCTTTAAATGATGAATTTTAAATTTATGTTCCAGTAGTTTATATCTGCTTTTGACTGTAAAATTTGTGTACGGTAGTTTTTCCATGCTACCGTATTCTCTCTGTGTTATATGATCATTTGAGTTGAGATTCGATGAATTAGAGAGCAGATCTTCTCGGGATTTGATTTGTTTAAATAATTTAAAAATTCCAATGATGAGGCGCAATATGTAAAATGTGGAAATGTACAAACAGATGAATTTATCTGGTTTGGTAATTTTTTCCTTTTGTTAGCCCTCGCTAAAAAATACAACTAGTACCTCATATCTGGATTCTGATGGAATAACTTAAGAATAAGAGATTAAACATTGAATACAAACATAGAAGATTCACTCGGTACATACGAGAAACTACCGAAAAATAATCAAATGCAATTCTGAAATTTGTATTAGTTGAAGGTCTTGATTTTATAAAAATCATTGGACGACTGCGAAATTTAAGTTATTATAATTCTTAATTAATCTGGAAAAAAAATATAAAAATGAAGAAAATTGATCCTGCTACACCTATTTGGCAATTGACAGTAGGGGAATTCTTAGAGGTTTCAAAGAATATTAATTCTGAAAAAAAATACGAGTATGGACTGAAAGGACTGGCAAAAATTTTAGGATGTTCTCTTTCCAAAGCTTCAGAAGTAAAATCCTCGGGCATGTTGGATGCTGCGATTGTTCAAAATGGAAATATTATCATTATTGATAAAGAAAAAGCTCTTCAGCTTTTTGGTAAAAAATAGATGTACTATCTTGAACTGATACAACGTTTCTGGACCTACAATCAAAATGCTCAGGTCGGATCTACCGCTGTTGCAATGTATCTGTATCTTTTGAAAACTGCATACAGCAATGGACATTACGATTTTACAATTTCAGATGTAGCCATTAGCAGGGATTTAGGGCTAAGCCGGAACACGGTTATTACAACGAAGGGTCGACTTCGAAAATTGAGATTGATAGATTTTAAGACAAAAAACGGACTTCCTTGCAGATATAGGATGATTATCAATTACCCGATAGATAATTCCGGGCAATTAGAGTTGTTGAAAATCAATATGGAAGAATCCATCAACGATAAAACATCGCTGGACATAAAGATGGCAGAGGACATAGGTACTGAAGCAAACGTGAGTAGTTGCTTGAATGGTAATAGTTCGAAGGAAAATGCTATAGTGCCGTCAAAGGATATTTTGCCATTAAAAATGAAGATGATAATACCAGAAATCGAAGAATACCTGGAATATGCAAAAACATTGGATGGTTATGATTCCACTCTTGAATTTAAAATTCGAAAAAAATACAGTGAATGGCTTGAAAAAGGCTGGTGCAATAATGCAAAAAGACCTATTACGAACTGGAAGTCTTCTTTAAAAAGTGCATTGCCCTTCCTACTTGATTCGAATCTAGGTAAAACGCTTTATGAAGGCACAATTCCAAAGATTAGACGTCCTCAATATCCGTCAGATAAAAATAAATAGCACTTTTTAGTACTGTGGTTGGAGACTGATTTGTAATTAATATTTTTGAAATGAGTGATAATGATAAGAATTCTAAATTGATCCGTAGGATTTTTGTGGAAAAGGACAATGGAGCATCTGAAAGAATCCGTTTGGGTAACGGATTTATTGATGATTTTATTTTTGAGGGCCAGCAGACTGCCGATATTCCCATCAATGCCCTACGCGTGATATTTAATATAATTTCTATTATTGGTAACGAACAATTTCGTCCGGAAGATAGGCCTAAACAATTGTCGCTGTTTGATGAGGAATTTGAAACGGAGAATAATGTGTTTGCGTCACTTCGGATCAGGAATAACAAAATTTCTCCAAGTGGTTCTACTAAGCAAGTTATCGATGCTTATGAGTTTTTAGCGAGATACAAGATGGGCTGGTACAAATCCGTCAATTTAAAGGGTCGGGAAATCAAAACATTTGGCGGTTTGATCTCAAATCCGAGTTATGACCAGAGAGGTTTTACCACATTTTTGATCAGCAGTTACTGGCTCAAAAAATTACTGGTCATTCCCGAGTACAATTATATACTTTACAATTTGGTATACACTATACGAAATAACAAACATATCATCTTTGCCATATGGCTTTCAAAGCTTCCTGAAAAAGGTACCGCCATAAAGCTTTCTACATTGAACGAAAGATTCGGACTCAATTATAAAACTACCAATGATTTTTGTTTTAAATTTCTAAAATCGGCCAGGATCAATCTGGATCAGTTCAATAATCTGTCTTTCAACTATAAATATAAAAAAGACCTGATATATATTATTCCTTACTACACCAAATCAATTCCACAGGATAAATTAAAGACAAATGTAGCGGAACACTCAATCGTCACTAGGAGACTGAATTATTTTAAAAAGAGATACTGCCTAACAGTTGATGAAATGGTTCAGTTCAGTTATCAGTATCGGAATATTCACCAGACGAGAGAGATGATCGAAAAATGCTTTAAAGAATTTATCAAAAATTGCAGAATAAGAAATGTTAAGTCAACAAATTTTAAAGGTTTGGAATTTTTGAACAAAATTCAGGAATATATTATTCTTTTCTACAGGAGAACAAAAATGGGAGAGTTGCTCCCAAACGGTTACCCACACATTATCTGAATTCGGATTTGCGCTCATCTCACTTTCGGAATTGTACTCATCCGTATTTCGGAATTACGCTCACTGGCGTTAAGAAAATATTAAATAGCGGATCTAAAATGTTGAGTTTTCGGAATTGTACTCATTTCACCGAATTTTTGAAACGAGAATATGCATAAAAGTTCTTTATAATGCTAACCATTCGGAATAGTACTCATTACAAAATAGAACTACATTCGGATTTGAACTTCTTCCAATTTCGGAATTATACTCATTCCAATTTCGGAATAATACTCATTGTAAAGTCCGCTATTACCCTTTGGTGAAAGGGGTCGGATAACTTATTAAAAGTATTTCAAAAGAATATAAAAGTTCTTTTTTATTAAAAAGAAAATAGATAATAAAATTGCTTAAGAAAAAAAAATGAACTGCGAGGAAGCCAGACAAAAAATAAAGATCAGAACGATTTTGGAATCGTTCAATCTTTTTCCTGTGAAAGAAAACAGGAAAACTGCTTTTTATTTTGCACTTGATAGGGAGGAAACTGTTCCCAGCCTGTCAGTCGATTTTGTGAAAAATACGGCATTTGATTTTGGCACTGGTAAAAATTATGATGTAATATCACTAGTTCAGCAGATGAATAAATGTTCTGTTTCTGAAGCGCTGAAATATCTTCTAAGCTTTAATATTCCTGTTTTTAGAAATGTAGACGTTAAAATGATTACTGAAGTTAAGAATTACCAGATCATTAAAGTTAGTGAAATCAGACACCTTGCATTGATCCAATATTTAAAATCTCGAGAGGTCTTTGAACAGAAACATTTAGTAGAAGAGATACTTTATCGTTTGGACGGCAAAACATTATTCGCAATTGGCTTTCTAAATAATTCGGGAGGTTATGAAATCAGAAATAAATATACAAAGATATGTTTAGGCCAAAAGGATGTTACTTGGGTCAAAAATGAGCCGAACGTAAATAATGAGGTACTTATTTTTGAAGGTTTTTTTGATTATCTGGCGTACAGAAATATGACTCGAGAAGAGAGTTCAAAAGCGGATTATCTGATTCTGAATTCAACAGCATTGCTTTTTAAGGTCAGGGATGCCTTGAATGAATATGATCTAATATCACTATTTCTGGACAATGATACTAATGGTAGATTGACCAAAGAAACAATCCAAATGAATTATGAAAAAGTGGAGGATTGTTCATTAATATACAGTGATTTTAAAGATATGAACGAGTGGTTTTGTAATTACCGCAGATAATTACAAATTCTGATATTTGCTGACCGCCTCTTCAATATCCTCTTTTATAAATTCCCAATATTTGCCGTGCAGGCAGATAGGGTCAAAATCATCATCTGCGATAATAAAGTCAATAAATTTTTTCAGAATTAATTCCTTGTCGTGATCATATGGATAGCGCTCCTCGTGAAGCTCCAGCATTTTTCCGATACCATATTCGGGAAGACATTCGTGAAGATCCCAAAAATCTTTTTTACGACCGCCTCTTTGGACTACATCTACCTTCATCGCAATGATCTCGTCTACCGTTGCTAATCTTATTTCTTCGGCTAGTATAGCAGGTCGTATGTAACTGTCTGTATAGTATAAGTCAAGTTTTACTGAGTTCTGCTTATCGGTTCCAATAAGGTAGGATTTACCCATAGCAGGATCTAGGTCTGAAAAACCATCAACATAGGTAAACGCAGATTTAAGAAAAAGATCAATTTCAGTAAAATTAATGCTTCCGTAGGGTACGTCACTAAATAGATCGATGTCTATTGATATACGGTGTCCTAGCTGAAGACTTAAAGATGTCCCACCTACAAGCCTGAAATCATCAAAAACCTTTGAAGCCATAAGGATCTGCAAGCTGCTTTTCAGTAAATCATTTACGGTATTGTAATACATACTTATGAGGAAGATTTTTTTTGCAGCTTCATAGGCTGTGTTGTTTTTGACTTTAATGCAATTTCGACCTTTATTTTTCCATAAAAACGGATCGCTTCATTTTTTTCATCATCATTTCCACGTTCATAAATCCTGTTAATGACAGCCTTATATTGCCTATCCCAATCGATATGGTTGATTTCTGTGTCCCAAAATAAAGATCTGCGAAGCACAGAAAGTTTTGGGGACTCCTTTATTTTTTCTTTTTCAATTTTGATGTCATAATAGCTTTGCAGAAGAACAATACTACCTTCTTCCAATTTGAGTTTTCTTTCTATTTTTAGTGCTAGCGCAACAGGAATATTTCTTTTTCCGGTTGTAATATTATTAATCGTTTGTGCAGATTCACCTATAGATAAAGCAAAAGGACGCTTCTTAAGCGATCGCTTCTCTAGCTCTCGTTCAAGAATGATTCCCGGATGGATTCCTTTATATTTTAACAATGAACTCATAGTACAAATATAAACAAATTTGTTTACATGTTGAAAGAATTGAAATTTTCTAATCTTTAAAAAACCGTTGTTTATTCTGCTAAATTTTTCCACATTCCGGAATGTTACTTCCCTCATTTTAATCACCTCTACTGAGGTTTGGCTTTTTACTATTGCAACGGACAGCAAACTGTAAAAATTGACGGCGGTACTCCAGGTGTATCTTAGAGTCAGATAAAATGATTAGAGAGGTTGAAAGCAAAGATATTTTAACGGATTACAGCGTAAAATATGATGACCAATATTTTATTCAAAACGGAAAATGGCTCATTAAAGAACGAATTGCCCACTTTCTGATCGTGGAATCAAGAGCCCCTTAGGATACAAAACATAGGGCATTTTAAAGTGTTCTAGGTTTTTTATTAATGAGTATTATCTAACAGTTCTAAGTAATTTGCAGATCATTTATTAAATCTGTTCATTTTAGATACTAGTTATATCTAAACCTGTGTTTATTATACACAGGTTATTATTTTTCATTAGCATTTTCATATGCTGAATAATAAATATAGGTTATCGTTAAATATGTATAAAATAGCTATAGGTCAATATTCAACCTGTCAAAAATGATGATAGCTTTCGTTTTTTCTTCCAAAACTATTGCTCTCTTTTCTTTCAAATGCACTAATTATTAATTTGAAAATTAAAATACTGATTATTAGTTATTTGTATGAAATGGCTTCAGTATTTTAGACCTGTAAAATATTTGTATTTATTTATCACAAAGTAATGGCAAGATGTGTCTTTGTACGTACAAACTTTTCAAGTCTGATACACAAAGACGATCTTGCCTTTTTTGCAAAAAGGGGGAAAACGGCGGAACTTGTTTTTTTTCTGCTTTAAATTAGATATATGTAATAATACTGTTACGTGGAGTATTTAGAAATAACGTTATTCACGCATATTATTTGTAATATTTCTGTTTCAACCATAAACTAACCCTAACCAATAGAATTAAAATAGGCACTTCTACTAAAGGTCCAATAACTCCTACAAATGCCTGTGATGAATGAATTCCAAAAACCGCTATGGCAACAGCAATAGCCAATTCAAAATTATTTCCTATTGCCGTAAAGGCGATAGATGCATTTTTGTCGTAAGGAACTTTCAATGCTTTACTTATGAAAAAGCTGATAAAGAATGTAAGGACGAAGTAAATTATTAATGGGATGGCTACTTTCACAACGTCCATTGGCAATTCTAAAATTTTATCTCCTTTCAAACTGAACATTAATACTATTGTAAAAAGTAAAGCATACAATGTCATTGGAGAAATAGCAGGAATAAATTTTCTGTTGAACCAGTCTTGTCCTTTTAATTTAATCAAAAAATATCGGCTCAAAAATCCTGCAATAAATGGAATTCCTAAATAAATGAAAACACTTTCGGCAACGTCTTTCATCGGTACAACAACGTTAAAGGTTCCTAGTCCAAGTTTTTGAGGTAATATATTAATGAAAAGCCAAACATAAAAACTGTAAAAAACTAATTGGAAGATACTGTTTAATGCTATTAGCAGAGCTGCATACTCTCTATTACCTTTTGCTAAATCATTCCAAACAATTACCATAGCAATGCATCTAGCCAAACCAATCAAGATTAAGCCAATCATATAGTCCGGCTCATCACTAAGAAAAATAATTGCCAATACGAACATTAAAACTGGACTGATAATCCAATTTAGAAGTAAAGATACCGACATCACTTTTTTATCTTTAAAAGCCATTGGTAATAGAGAATAATCTACTTTTGCCAAAGGCGGGTACATCATCAAAATTAATCCTATTGCTAAGGGAATATTAGTCGTTCCTACAGAAAGAGAGTTTGTAATGTTAGATATATTAGGAAAGAAATATCCTAAACCAACACCTGAAAGCATTGCTAAAAAAATCCAAAGTGTAAGAAAGCGGTCGAGGAATTTTAATTTTGGTTGCATTCTCTAATTGTTTAGTTGAGCGTATTGTTCCGCTGTTAATAAATTTTCAGTTTCTTTTAAGTCCTCAATTTCAATTTTTATCATCCAACCCTTATCGAAGGGATTAGAGTTTACCAGTGTTGGTTCTCTTAAAAGTTGCTCATTAATTTCAGTTACTTCTCCTGATAGAGGCATAAACAAATCACTGACAGTTTTAATAGCTTCTACAGAACCAAATACCTCGTCTTGTTTGAAACTATGATTAGTATTCGGTAAGTCAACATATACGATTTCGCCCAACTCCTTCTGAGCAAATTCTGTAATACCGATAGTTGCAGTCTCGTTGTCAATACGAACCCAAGTATGTTCTTTAGAGTAATATAAATCGTTTGGAAGTTCCATTTTTTTAGATTTTAAAGATTAATAGCCACGTCTTAGATTTTCTGCATACTCGTTTGGAAGAGGACTTTCTTCTACAGCCTTTGCAGCTTTTTCAAAATCATAATCAAAGCGAATAAACTCTATGCCAATACTCTCTTTATCTAGTATTGAGCTGTTTTCATTGATTGTCAACATCACATAACCACCTCTAATATCATTGTCTTTTGGTTTTCCTACCGAACCGATATTTACTGCGTGACGAAAATGATTTTGTCCCCCACTACCAGAATTCAAAACTCTGTGATAAGGTTTGTGTGTATGTCCGAAGCACATAATGTCAGCATCGGCTTGCTCCATAATTCGAATCATACTTTTTTCTTCACGGTCTTCAAAAAGATATTCATTTATTTTTCGTGGGCTACCGTGTACCAAGAGCAGATTTAATTTGTCTTCATTCAGCTGAAATTCGACTTTGATGTGAGCTGGAAGTGTACGCAAGTAAGCTCGTTCATCGTCTTTCATCAAGTAATTGGTAAAGGAAATAGAAATATTTCCATTATCTTTTTCGCTATCAGTTTTGTATGCACAACCACATTCGTTACTCATTCTTCCAATGCCAAAATCGTAGTTACCAGCAATAGTTGGTATTTTCCTTTTACGAATTTCATTTACAACTTCGTTTGGCCAAATGTTGTAGCCAACTAAATCGCCCAAACAATAGATGCTATCTGGATTTCTTTTCTCGACATCTGCAAAGAATGCTTCTAATGCAGGGAGATTAGCGTGAATGTCGCTGAATAATGCAATTTTCATTTTTATTGATTTTATAATTTTATTTTAATCTATTCCGACAATTTTACTTCTGTACTCCATCAATACATTGTCTTTCCAAACGCCATTTTTCTTTCCAATTTTTTCCCTGTAGCCAACAATTCTAAAACCGCATTTCTCGTGTAATTTTATGCTACTTTGGTTTTCTGAAAATATTCCGCATTGCAACGTCCATATTCCATTTGATTCACTCTGCTTAATCAATTCATTCAGTAGCAGTTTGCCTATACCTTTTCCTCTTGAATCTGTTGCGACATAAACACTTACTTCAGCTACACCTGAATAAACGCATCTGCTTGAAACTGGAGATAGCGCAGTCCAACCAAGCATCTTGCTATTTTCATATATACAAATTCTACAAAAATCAAGGTGTCCCTTATCCCAATCTTTCCATATGGGCGAATCATTTTGAAAAGTTGCGATATTCGTTGCTAGTCCTTGACGATAGATTTCTATTAACTCCGCAAAATTATCCTTGGTAATCAATTTTATTTCCATAGAAATTTGATTAGCAACATCCTGAATTTTGGGTGTAATTGTTTTGGTTGCTAACCAGTTCAATTAAATTCTTCTTTTGTTTTTCTGATGGAATTCCGCAAGCTTCTTGTGCTAAACAAGCTGTGGTTTTGCTTTTTAACACAAATGTTTTCCCATTAAATTCTAAATCGTATTTTCCGATAGTTTCACTTTGATATTCAACCTCAATATCAAAATCTTCAATTCCTAGTTTATCTTCGGAAAGTGTGATTATGTTGAGTAATTTGTTTGGCTTCAAACGATGTTCAAAATCGTCAGCATTCCACAATTGAAAATTCACTACTTTCTCAGAACGGATAACACCACCACAATCAATAAAGTTTTTGGTAATCATTCCTATCTCTGTAACGTGAAAATGTTCCGGAACAAAAGTTCCATTTTCTAATTGGAATTCTACATTTTCCAATGTTGGTAAAATTTGTTTTACTTCTGATAATTTCATAATTAAATCTTTATAGTTAAAATGCAATATTGCGATATACTTTGTTAAAAAAATGCTTAACAGCATCTTGTTTTTGAAACAGTTTGTACTATTTGGGAGAAATATGTATTTAAAATTTCTATGGTTTTTTCGTCTATGCAATAGCAAATTGCATTTCCAGAAATATTACCCTTTATAATACCAGCATTTTTCAATTCTTTTAAGTGTTGAGAAACGGTTGGTTGAGCTAATGGTAATTCATTGACAATATCTCCACAAATACACTCATTAACTTTCATCAAATACTCGATGATGGCAATTCTTGCAGGATGTCCTAACGCTTTTGCAATTGTTGCAATTTGATTTTGTCGGTTTGTAAAATGTTCAGTCTTCGTTGCTCCCATTTCTAATGTATTTAATATTGCAATATTACGATAAATATTTTAATAGAATAGTAGGAATCCAAAATAATCCAATTTATTCTTTTTTAATCTTTGAAGATTCCAGACTCATCCAGAGTATTCCTAGTTAGCCCAACTCCCTTGAATACTATTGTTTTGAAGAATTTTAACGCTCAATTTTGCATCAGAATATTAAATCAGAATGCAAATGAAAAAGTTGAATTACCTTCTATTATTTTTAAGCACAACATTACTTTTCGGACAAGTGGGCATCAATACCCAAATACCCGAAGCTACTTTAGAAGTAGTAGGAAAGCCAAACGATGTCAATCATTATGACGGAATCATTCCGCCACGTATCACAGGAAACCAGCTCGCTACAAAGACATATTCTTCTGCAAAAAAAGGAGCTGTAGTATTTGCAACTTCTCCTGCAACCAATTTTTCGGGTCAGGTAATTAATGTAACAGACCCCGGCTTATATTATTTTGATGGTGTTTTGTGGCAAGGGTTTTCAAAAGAAAAGCAGCCCACTGAATACAGAATTTTATTAACATTTGACCATAACAGCACCGCAGGACTTAGTGCAACTTCTATCTGGTCCGCTCCGGTAAATTATAATGGCAATACCAATGCCTATTTAACGTCTTCAAAATATTATACTATAGGAACCAAAAATTATGGAGGCTTAAAAGGGTCTATTTTATTTAGAAAAGTTCAAGGTATTGTCAACATAAAATTTCAAATATACAGGTCGACTGATTCGAATCCTATTATCGGTAATGCTTTTATTAGCCTTGCAGATATATACAATGATATAGGATATGTTCCTCATCAGATCGCGTTGTTGCATACCGAAGGTTCAACACAATTTTTCCCGGCATTGCTCGAATTTAGCTCTCTTATAATTCCTCAAACCTCTTTAAGTGCAATGTCCACAATGTACTACACGTACGGAGAAGTTCAAGGGTATTCTAATTGGATAAAACCTTATTTACCATAATATTTTTAAAAATAACACATGATGAAGTATGGAAAAAGAAGTACGTATTTTCATAAGGATTCAAAAAGATCGGAAAGAAAACTGGAAAGAACTGTGTTCCAAAAAGCAAATTTCTCTAACCAATTTAATCATCGATTCGGTAGAGAACAGAATAATGGATGATGAGAGAAGAAAAGTATTAGCGTTCATTGAAAAACAGGATAACCTATTCGTGAAAATAGAAACCAATATCAATCAAGTTGCAAAATTTGCAAATGCTCAAAAATATATCAGTCCAACAGACTTGCAATATTTTTCAAACAAACTATCTGAAATAGCTGATTTAAAGATCATACAGAATAACATTTTTATTAAAATATATTCTTTGCTCGGACAATGATCGTTAAAATAATGAAACCATCTGGTTCCAGCTTTCCGGGAGTCAATTACAACGATAAAAAAGTAAATAAAGGAACAGGGGAATTGATGCTGATGAAAAATTTTCCTTCGTTCATTAATGAAGCCAGCAGTCAAAAGGAAGTCAGGGATTATTTAAAATCAATATCAAAAAACGAAAAAGTAAAAAAACCTCAATTCCACGCCGTTATTTCAACCAAATTTCAGGAGCACAGCAAAGAAGAACTGACAAAAGTTGCAGAAAATTTTATGGACGAAATGGGTTACGGGAACCAGCCATTTATTTTGGTATTCCATAAGGACACAGATAACAACCACGTCCATATTGTTTCATCGCGGGTTGATAAACAATCCGGAAAGAAAATCAATGATAGCTACGAGAGACTTAAAGCTCAAAAGGCATTAAGCAGTACAATGGAAAAATTGTACGGTCTGAATATAAGCACAGATTTGGACAAACTGTTGAATTACAGAATAAGTTCGATCAATCAACTGGAAACTTTACTGAATAGAAATGGTTACAAAATAAACAGAAACACAAATGTTGAAAATTTTTACAACATTTTAAAAAACGGAGTAGTACAACGGACACTTTCAGGAAATCAAATTGTATTTGACAACCAAAAGAACGACAAAAGAGCCGGACAGATTAAAGCCATCCTAAAAAAATATAAGGAACTGTATTCCAACAAAGTTTTTAAGGTGGAAGACAACAGACGAAAAGAATCGATGCTCCCACAAGAAAGAAAAGCTGAAGGAGAAAATCATTCAAAGGCTAAAATTGAATTTGAAAGTGAGCTTCAGAAAAAGCTGAAGGATGTATTCGGGATAGATATTGTTTTTCATCAAAAAGAAGGTTTGAAACCATTTGGTTATACTTTGATCGACCATAAAACAGATAGAGTATATAAAGGAAGTGATATTTTAAAAATGAATGAGTTGTTTGAATTCACTACTGAAACGTTGGACAAGAAGCTTTTTGAAGTCTTAAAAGATTATAACATTCGGAATCAGGAATCAAAAAAAATATTGTTGGAGTTTTTACAAAAACAATATCCAGGGACAGAGATCAAGGCATTTATGCTTTTTGAAAACAGAGGAAAAAAAGATTTGGAAACCTACCGAAAAGTTCAGTCTGAAGTAAAGGAATTTATCAGGAATTACAAAAATACAAATGATGAGAAAAATATTACAATAACCATAGGCGAAGACGGGAATAGGTATGCAGTTCATACCCGCTTTCACTACATCGGAGAACTTCAATCATTAATTGGAGAAAAGGAGTATCAGAAATTTCTAAATCCGCTTAATGTAAGTGAAACCTTAACTGATATTAAGGAAGAAGCAGAATTAAATAAAGCGGTCAATGAAATGCTTTTTGAATGGATGAAGAATTCAGGAACTGCAAACGACCCTGCTGAAAATGCACTCAAAAAACGAAGGAAGAAGAGAAGGTAGGCCGAAGTTCGGCTTTTAATTAGAGTCAACAACTATCAACCAAAAACCATCAAAAAGCGTATGATTATCACTTTTGCTACTCAAAAAGGAGGAACCGGAAAAACAACATTGGCGATTGCTTTTGCCAATTATATTTCCACCAATTCGGAAAGAAAAATAAATGTATTCGATTTTGATTATCAGAAGTCCTTTTACTATAAATGGAAAGAAGATGAAGCATTGGAAATCCCGAAACTGTATGATGTTGAGATTATTGGTGAAGATGATCAGCAGCCGTTTTCGGACTTTGATACTCTTATTGATCTGAAAGAAAGTGAGGAGATCAACCTCTTTGACTTGGCAGGAACACTCGATGCAAAATACAGCGATCTTTTGATATACAGCGATTTTATTGTGATTCCATTTGAATATTCAGATGTTTCTGTAAAATCGACTTTAGTTTTCATAAATATGCTGGGATTACTTGAAAGTGAGGCTGAAAGAATTTTTATCCGTTCCAAATATGATAAAGGATACAAATACCTAAATCAGGAAGCAATGGATATTGAGCTGGCAAAATATGGAATGCTTCTGCCAAGTCCGGTATTCAAAAGAAACATCCTGCAAACTATTAATACCAGAAACTTGGCTGGCAAGCAAAAATATGCAGTAGAAAATACGTTCGATGAACTTATAAAGCATATCAATGAAAATTCAAAACTCAAAATAGAAATTCTGAAAAAGAAGGAAAAAACCAAAGACTAAATACCAACACAGACCACTCTCAAATGACCACTAAATCAATAAAAAATGATAAAAATTTCACTTAGCATACTGGCTGTTTACCTGATGTATTATGCAGGTAATATTTTATACGATCTGTTTCTCAAAAAAGAAAAAGAAGCTTATAAAGAAGAGACTCAGGAATTTTCTTTATCAGAAATCTCCGATCAATACGAAGAATTAACGAGAACTATCGGGATTGAAGATGTAGAAAACATTATAACTCCAAAATCATTCAACAGAAAAGAATTGATTCCTGATGCTGGGGAAGAATCGAATGAACGACAGTATTTACAGTTTTTGAAAGGTAAGTTTGAATCTGAGCAAGATTTGGAGGAACTGGACACTGTAACAAAAAATGATTCTGCGGAAACTGAAAATCAATCTAGTCCCGAAAAATCTGAATCACGCGAAACATATCCTGAGCAAACGAAAAAAATAATAAACGAACAGGAAATCCAAAAACCTAACGAAGTTCTCCAAAACAAAACTACTATCGATAAAGACACAGAAAATTCCAGAATAAAAGAATGGAAGAAGATGCTTAATCTATCTGAAACTTTAGTTCAAATGGTTGCCAACTACGACGGACACAAAGTGTATAACTCCACGATGTAGTTCTAAAATCTAAATAATTATAAAGTATTAATAATCAACGTATTAAAATTACGATGCAGGGTGTTCTACGCCCAAAAACCAAAAATCAACCCATTTATTAACCTTCTAAAAGCACATTTATTATGAAGCAAAAATTCAAAAAGCACCAAATGATGAAAAAAGTTCTAACCCTCGCCTTGGTAGTGATGGCACTAACACCTGCATTTGCACAAGGCGGTGCAACAGCAATCTCGAATGCCGCCAACGATATTAAAGATTACTGGGATCCTATCAAGCTTATTTTAAAAGCAGTTGGTGGATTGGTAGGATTCATCGGAGGTTTGAGAGTGTACAACAAATGGACGAATGGAGACCAGGATGTCAACAAAGAGATCCTTGGTTATGGAGGAGCAATGATCTTCCTGCTTGTAGTTCCAGAATTTGTAACCGCATTCTTTGCCTAAAATGGGATTTTATTTATACAAGGGGCTCAAAAAACCCCTTGTGTTTTTTGGACTGAAAGGGAAATACATTTTTTACGCAGTAGGTGTGATCGGAAGCGGAGTAATTGCATCATTAATACTATCCAAATTCGGATTACTGGGTTCTTTACTCGGATTAGCAATAACTGCAGGAGGCGTTTATCTGATCTTCAAAAGACAGGATAAATATGGATTGTATGACAAGACCAAAAATTTCGATCAGATCTTGATCTTTCCAAAAAAATTAACCAACAAAAGACTTTTAAAAAGTGATGAAACCGAAAGGTTCATATGACCAATAAAAAATAAATAAATTCATATGAAAAAGGAAAAACAAGCATTTAATATCCCTTTTATCGGGTATGACTATGCCAAAGATTTCAATTGGGATTTTGATGTTCTTTTTGGGCAGTACGGAAATCCTATCATTGGCATCAGGATAAAAAACATTGTTGAGCAATATTCTGCAGATCCGGATACGTACCTGCATTTTCATACAGTCTTAAATCAGGTGGTATCGATTATTGGAGAAGGAAGAATTGTCCAGAAGCTTGACATTTTTTCTAAAAAGAAATATACTGCAGAACAATCCAATCAATTTCTACAGCAAAAATATTCAGAACATTTTGAAGGCAGGCTTTTTAAGACCATTGAAACCGTGCTATTCTTCACGGATATCATCGATGACAAACTGAAAAAGAAAACTAAACATTACCAATTCTCTGAAAAAAGCTACAAAGAATTACGGGACAAATGTCAGAAAGTATTTATGCTTTTGAAACAAAGCGACTGCGAACCACAGTTTTTATTCGAGAAAGATCTGGAATACTATATATCAGGCGTATTGTCGATGCAGTTTTCTAAGTCTCCAACCTTTGATAATATAAAAAGTACCAATGAATTTCTGCAGATAGGAAACAGGTTTGTGAAAAACATTGCTTACGTCGATGTAGAAAACATTGATCTGCCTTCAGAAATTGAACCTTATTCTGTTCTTGGAGGAAACGGAGCTGCAGCTGAGACGGCAGTTGACAATTTTAGTTTCATCAATGAACTGGAAGATTATGAGACCATTGTTTACAATCAAATCATTACGATTCCGCTTCAGGCACAACAGCAAAGGGAGCTTGATAAAAAGAAGAAAAAGCACGAAGGAGCAGCCAACAATTCTCCGTCCAATGCGATTATAGCAGATGAAATTCAGACTTTGCTTCATAACATAGCCATTGACGGACAGCTCGTTGTCAATGCACATTTTTCAATCTTATTTTCCGCAGATACTTTGGAAAAAATGGAGAACATTCAGTCGATGATTGAAAATAAGCTTTTTACGAAAGGCATCATTGTTTCTAAAAATGCCTACAATCAATTGGAACTTTGGAGGGCGGCCATTCCGGGTAATGGAACCGAACTCAGAGAATACGATCTATTTATGACGACAAGCGAAGCGGCCTTGTGTTTTTTTTTTAAGGAAAGTTACCCCGTCAATGAAGATTCCAATTTCTACCTGAGATTTACAGACAGGCAAGGTGTTCCGCTGAAAGTTGATCCTTCGGATTTACCGATGAAAATAGGAAGAATCAACAACAGAAATAAGTTTGTTCTTGGACCCAGCGGGTCAGGCAAGAGTTTTTTAATGAACAATATTATTGAGCAGTATCTGACCTATAATTATGATGTCGTAATTGTTGATACCGGAGATTCCTATTCTGGAACCTGCAAATATAAAGGAGGAAGATATATCCAATACACAGAAGAAAAACCAATCACAATGAATCCTTTTCTAATGGATAAAAAAGAATTTAATATTGAAAAAATTGAATTCTTAACCAATTTGATTTTCCTGATCTGGCAAGGTCCTGATGCTGCAATGTCATCTGCACAAAAATCTATATTAGACAATGTGTTGATGTCGTATTATCATCAGTATTTTAATTCCGGACAAGAGTGGTATGAGGGAAAAACTTCGGAAGAATTAATTCTATATCTCAATAAATACAATATTCACGAAGAGGATCTATTTTCTGAATATGAGAATGAAGTTAAGTGGCAGCAAAACTATTACGATGTTTTAGGAATTACTTTCGACGCCAGTTCCGATGAAATAAAAGAAGCGGGAAGAAAACTGTTGAAATTTTATCATCCTGATAAGAACATCAACAATCCGGAATATGAAAGTGAAATTTTTTATAAAGTCTATGAAGCTTATGACACGCTGAATGATGAAGAAAGGCGGAAAATATACAATGAAACCCAATTGATTTTAATTAAGTCGAGCGATATCATCAAGCAACCAAGATCAGCTGATGATTGGAATGAATCTTTTAGAAAAGCGATCATTAGAAAAATCAAAGAACTAGAAGAAAAGCTGCTTGTAACTGAACTTTCTTTCAATGGATTTTATGATTATTGCGACCAATTTCTTCCAATCTATCTGAATAATAAGAAGCACAACATCATTGAGAAGGAGTTTAATCTTCGAACATTTTTGTTTGTTCTGAGAGATTTTTACAAAGGTGGAAGGTATGGAACAACGCTAAATGAAAGTACGGATAATACGCTGTTTGACGAAACATTTATTGTGTTTGAGATCGACAATGTAAAAGACAATCCGAAACTGTTTCCGATTGTAACGCTCATTATTATGGACACTTTTATTCAGAAAATGAGACTCAGAAAAGACCGTAGAAAAGCCCTCATCATTGAAGAAGCCTGGAAAGCGATTGCCAGTAAACTGATGGGAGGTTACATTCTTTATTTGTATAAAACGGTAAGGAAATTTTGGGGAGAAGCGGTGGTGGTAACGCAGGAACTGGATGACATTATCGGAAACGCAGTCGTAAAAGACAGTATCATCAACAACTCGGATACATTCATTTTGCTTGATCAAACCAAATTCAAGGACAACTTTGACAAAATCGCTTCATTGCTTTCACTCAATAAAGTCGAGCAGAACAAGATTTTCACCATCAATAATCTCAATAATAAATTCGGACGAAGCCGATTCAAGGAATTTTATCTGAAACGGGGTTCGAAAGGGGAAGTCTATGGAAACGAGGTTTCATTGGAGCAGTATCTGACCTACACGACAGAAAAGCCTGAAAAATTAGCTGTTGAATATTATGTACATCAATATGGGGATTATGACGAAGCATTACGCAGAATAGTTGGTGATTTAAAAATCTTCGGAGACAGTCTGGAAAACTTGGTATCACTCGTGAATTTATATCAGAATCCTTTGGATGAAAAAATCAATTCTTATTACAGAATGATGAAAATACAGCATAAAGGAAAGAATGTTTTCAAAATCATCTCACAGGAATTAGAAGACCGTAATATCAGTTTTTCAGTATTAATCAACAAACAGCAATATGAAAAAGTTTAGCATTATTTTCTTAGGATTTGGAGGATTACTTTATTCACAAAATACCTATATCGATCCTACGGTAACGGCGGCAATGATTCTGTATTCTGAAAATCTGAAAGCCAAGCAGAATGAGGTCATTGAAGAAACTTCAAAATTAAAAGATGCTCAAACCTGGGTCGGAACCCAAATGGTGGCAGCAAATGATATTCAGAATAAAATTCTGAAAGGCTTAAAAGAAGTTTCAGGAACACTGCAGAATGGTATTCAGGTACAGGAAATCTACTCTGAGCTCAATAAATGTTACAATTATTCATCACAGGTGGTACAATTGGCATCACAACATCCGCAGTACGCGATTTTCGGGGTTAAAGCTTCACAAAAGACCTACGAGCAAAGTTTAAAGATAGTGACAGATGTTTCGGATCTATTAACCTCTGGAGAACTGAATTTGGCAACGGCAGGAGATCGCTACAAGCTTTTACACAATATTTCGGGTAATGTAAAGAATCTGAAGCTTTGGCTTTTGGCGATCAAATTAAGACTGGAAAAAGCCAACCGATTGGGGTTTTGGAATTCCATCAACCCATTGGCAGGCTATATCAATACAGACAAAGCTATTGTTGAAAATATTATGGATCGGTATAAAAAGAATTTTTAAAAGCATAAGATGAAATCGAAGGATGAGATTCGCCGACTTTACGGAGGCAAAAATAAATTGCTTTTAAGTTTGCTTTTTTCTGTAATATACATTGTTATCACTTCTTCTGGTGGTGGTTCTACACCTGCGTGGCAGCAGGAAAATGTATCATTTCCTATGATGGATTTAGAGATCAATGCCACGATGAAAGAACACGAAAGGCAAACAGAAATGCGCCAAAAGCAAACACTGAATGCTACGGTCGAAACAGCCAACAGAACGCAATGGAACAATTTTAAAGATAAGGTTACTAAAATTCAGGACAGATTGAGGATTGTTTCATTTGCCATTCAGGCAATTCCAGCCGGAATTGCAATGAGCAGGGAGATTACGAAGATCACACAAAATCAGACCGCAATCATCAACGAAATTAATGATGCACCCTATTCAATTATAGCTGTTTTGCCTGCTCAAGTTCAGTTTGTGAATGATTTGCAAATGATAACACGGCTTGTAACCGGAATCATTTTGTCTTACGGAGCCATCAACCAAATGGAGAAATCAGAACGTAAGATTTTACTGGATTATGCTTTGGGTGAAGTAAAAACATTGAGCAGGAATTCCACGCATATGCTTTTGAAGATAAGAGATATAAAAGCCAAAGTAAAGCGTAATAAAAGAACCTTCCAATACTATGTCAATAGAGACAGGCAGGTGGTTGAAAACATAATGGTAAACATTAAATCTTTTTAGAAATGAGAAATCTAAGATTATCTCCTGTCAGTCGATGAAATCGAAGATTCGGCGTAGCCAATGTATTTGGCAAATTCCTTAATGAAATAATAATGATATGAGCAAAAAAGCAATTCTTTTTGGAGCTTTATTTTTCACTATAGCACCTGTAAACAGCCAGCAAATAGTGATTAATGACAAATTGTTATCACAGATCACTGTCAATCATGGTGTTCGGTTAGGAAGCGAGCAGACTTTTTTAGATTCTTATGAAAAGCAAAAAGAATTGTATGATGACGTCAATAATAAAATAACGCAAATTATAGCGATTCAGGAATACATCTATCAACAACTGAAAAATGTCAATTCCGCACTGATACAGAGTAAAAAGCTCATATACCTGTATCAATATCTCAGTAAAATAGTGACCAACTCCAACAAAATGTTGGATCTATCTGCACAACATCCCGAATATGCTGTCTTGGTTTCAAAATACTATGTAGAAATCGGCAAGCAGACTTTGAAGCTTCAGCAAGAAGTTACGGAAGATATCCTAAAAGAAGACAAAGGTTTTCTGATGGATTCGATGGATAGGGAAATGCTCATTGAAAAAATATTTATAAGGGTCAGAAACATTAACGGGAATATACTGTACATCAATTTACGATTAGAGAATGCCAAGAAGATCCCTTATCTGTATCAGGTTCCTGTACTAAGAAATTACATCAATATAGACAAACTTATTGTTGGCGATATTATTCAAAAATACAAATACATTTTTAATTAAAAACTATGGAAAATTTATTAAGAAAAGGAAAATTTTTCCTCTTATTATTGATTGTAACAAATGTTTTTGGACAAGTCAGTGTGAAAAGATTGAATGACCCATCAATTGTAGCCCAGCATAAGAGAATGACATTTGAAAGCTGGGGAGACTGGCGACCATATCCCAAATATTTTCTGGGAATCCAAACCAATTTTGCTTACGCTACGGTTTGGGGAATGTGGGCACCTAATATCAACAGGGATTACAAAGATGGTGAAGACATCAGACCGTTAAAACCTACTGGAGTTCAAAATCAACGATTCGCCCAATTGAAATTTCAGGAAGAAGAAGCAAAAAAGATAAAAACCGCTTCGGATACTATTCATAAAAGAAGCGTTCAGGATTTTGCCCACTGGACTTCCGCTACAGTTGATGCAGACCCTCTTTGGCTGCTTTATTACAAACGAATGTTAAAACCCATTACTGAATTCCCCGATCATCCACAGAATTTTTTAGAATGGAAGCTGAAAGACCCACAAACCTATGAAACCCTTAATATCACAGGGACGATAAAAAGGCTTCAGGAAGAACTGGATCTCATCAAAGAAAAATATACAATGTCCAGAAGTATGGATATGCCAAGAGGAAAACGATTCCTGATGTACCACGAAACCCTTATGAAATGGAGAAAATTTGTATGGGAATTAAGAAATCACAATAACAAGACGACACTTCTCACTGATTACAAGAACATTTTAAAAAACCATTCAAATTACGCTTTACCGCCTGCATGGACACCGGCATCAGACGGGCAGATCGTCCATAGCACGATGCAACATTATAAACACAGATATTAAAATGAATAAAAATCTCACAATTTTTTGTTGCCTGCTGGCAATGCTTTTACCTGCAATGGGTTTCGCCCAGACAGATAGTGATTACAGTAATTTACTCCAATTTTTGAAGGGTGACGGCGCGTTTGAGAAATGGTTTATGGAAGTTTTCGCAAAACTCGACACCACTATACAAGATAGCGCTGCGGGTTCTGCTTTGGTCGGAAAAGCAATAGGCGGTTTAGGTGCTCTGATGTATCTCGGATATATGGGCTGGCAAATGGCAGCCGGAGACAGAGAATGGGAAATCACGCCGATGCTGAAACCAATTCTGATAGGATTTACGCTTGTATATTGGAACGGATTTGTCAGTATGATCCAGGCACCCTTTGAAGCCATTGCAGAACCAGGAATATCAATTTTCAGCGAAATAGAATCTGAAGTAAATGACCTGCGTGTTGAGAGATTCAAAAAGCAGCAACAATTATTGGATGCCGTCATAAAACTGAAAGCGGAAGAAGATGCGAAGCAGGAAGTCATTGAAAACACCACTGAAGATGTAGATGATTCTTGGTTTGATATCAGTGAGGGCTTGGATAAATTAATTCAGCCTATCAAAGAATGGTCCATAAGAATGGAATTCCAGATGCAAAAATTGGTAGCAGAACTCATTGAATTTGTCTGCCTTTCCATCCTTCGAATCTGTGTATATCTCATTTTCTTCATTCAAAAAATATGGGCTTATATACTCATCATTTTAGGACCGATAGCCGTAGGAATGGCGCTAGTTCCAGGCTTTGAAAATTCATTATATAGCTGGGTATCGAAATTTATCAATATCAATCTCTACACTTTTGTTGCCTATACCATCATCAATATTGGTCAGCAGTTGATCGCTTCCGGCTATGAGATGGAAATAGAACGATATGACACCTTATTATCCAACGGAATGATTACAAACTTGGACGCGTTGATGGTCTATGTGAGTAATTCGGGAATGATCTACAACCAGTTATTTACCTGTGTTGCTTATGTTGTGACAGGAATCGGGGTTCTAATGACGCCAACTATTGCAGACAGTATTGTTTCAGCAGGAGGAGCGGGCTCAATGACCAAAATGAAAAATGCAGCCGGAAAAATAGCCAGCGGTACCAAAACAGCAATATTGGCTGCCAAAACAGGAGGTGCTTCTGTAGCAGCTGCCACAGCTAAAAATGCAGCAGCCGGTTCTGCATCTGGTAGGGTAAATAGTGCGATGAAAAACGGAAAATAGCTCTATTAAGAATGACCAATAACCAAACACGATCAACCAACAACTAAATAAAAATGCTAATAAAAAATATAGAACAAAGAATTAAAGTAAATAAAGTAGTGTCCATAGCAACCATTGCTTTTGCTGTTTTCATAGTCATTGGCGGATTTTTCTTTGCCTACAAAATGATTGAAGATTCACGAAAATCAATTTACATTTTAGACAATGGTGTTCCGGTTCTCGCCAAACAAACCGATGTGCTGTTGAACAGACCTGTGGAATACAAAGCTCAGATAGAGCTTTTCCACAGACTGTTTTTCACACTGGCTCCGGATGATGCTTACATCAAGGATAATATTCAAAAGTCAATGTATCTCATTGATGACAGTGGAAAAAAAGAATATACTAATCTAAAGGAGAAAGGATTTTATAATCAGATCATCGCCTCCAGTTCAATGGTCAGCATCCATACCGATTCTATTACCATCAATATGGAACAGAAGAAATTTGGTTTTTTCGGCAAGCAGATGATCGCAAGAAAATCTTCAGTCATTACTAGGAAGCTGATCACGGAAGGCTTCTTTGAGGATATTATCCGAAGTCCGAATAATCCTCACGGCGTGATTCTTAAAAACTGGCGGATCATTAATAATGAAGAGTTATCAAATCAAACTAAAAATTCTTATTAAAAATGAGTAATATATTAAAACAAAAGGGACAAAAATGGATACAATGGGCAGTTCAAAATCCGAAGAAATTCTTTACCTATTCAATGATCCTGCTGTCAGTCTCTTTTATAGCATCGATTATTCAGGGTATATTTTTTCCTTCCGAAACAGCCTTCAAAATAAGACCTCCGGTTCTCTATTCTAAAAATAAGGTGAATCAAAGTTTTCCCGTGAACAATGATAAAGAGATGGAGCAGATTGTGAACGAACTCAAAATTTTAAAAGTGAAAAGAGACCAAAATACTCTGAAAAAAGAAGACAGTTTACGAATTGACTATCTGTTTAACCAATATCAAAATTTAAAAAATGGACATTAAAAAAATCAATTTTAAAGATAAAAAATACGTTTTGCCGCTTTTGGCTCTGCCATTTCTTTTTCTTTTCGGCTATGTGGGAGCGCAGTTTATGAAGGAAGACACGTCTGAAAAAAATAAACCAAAAGAATTGTCTCTCTCATTGGGCGATACGCAGGATTCTATTATGACTAAAAACGATGCTTATGATGAATTCTTTAAAAAAGAAGACAACCGAACGATGCTTGGTGGTTTAGATAAGGAATCAGACAGTTTATTAAGCTACGATGATCAATTATCATTAGACCAAAAAAGAAAAATTGATTCATTAAAGACAGTCAACGGGAGACAGAATAAATACCAGGCAAAAGGAGATCAATCTTCCTATTACAATCCCAATCAGCAACGGGATGACAAAGATTATAAAAGGTCTTCAGAGATCATCAAAATGTTGAATGAAAAATCTTATGGAAAAGACGATAACAAATATGGAGATATACCAAAAGAAAAACCACAAAGTGTCCAGCCAGATCCTGTAAAATACCTGAAAGAACAAATGCTTGTGATGGATTCTTTAGAAAAATCCCGTGATCCTGAGTATCAAAACAAATTGGCGGCTGAGCAAAAACTCAAAGCAAATAAAGACAAAATGGAAGATTTTCTTAATTCCACGTTCAATGTCAGCAAGTCAGGAATTAACAATGAGTTCAATGCTTTTTATAAGGAAAAAGAAAACAGCTTTATTAAAGCTGTTGTTGACGAGAATAACAAAGGCTTTCTCGGAAGCAGAATCAGATTCCGATTATTGGAAGACATCTTTGTCGGAAACAGAAAAATAAGCAAAGGTTCAATATTATATGGGCAGATCTCAGGATTTTCAATGCAAAGAGTTAATCTGAGTATTGTATCAGTATTTACCAAAGGAGAAATTTTTCCTGTCAACCTTTCCATTTATGATATTGATGGGATGAAAGGACTGTACGTTCCGCAAAGTGTTTTCAGAGATATGATGCGGGAGATGGGAAGTAATTCGGTTCAGGGAACCCAGATGGATATGGGTGGGAAAGGATTCTTCTCAAGTATTGGAACCAGCTTGTTTACTTCAACTTCCAAATCAATTGCCAATCTGATCAAAGAAAACAAAGCAAAACTAAAATACAATTCTTACGTCTTTTTGATCGACGAAAAACAACTGAAAGATTCACAAAACCAACAAAAAAAATAAACAAATGAGAATTACATTATACACTCTGTTACTATTTATTGCAAATTTATTAACGGCACAAACCGCCACCAAGGAACAAATTATTTCCGATTTACCGGAGATTGAATTGACTGAAGGCATCAACCTGCATATTATTTCACCAGAGCCTATACAATATGTGGATTTGTCAACAGAACAATTAACAGGAGATCTTCCGGCTGGAAATATTGCCAGAATTAAAATCACGGATAATACTACTGCTACCAAAGAAGAGAAACTAAAAAAAGCTATCGTTAACGCCAATAGTAATATTTATACCAATGGAAGTAATATTGGTATTATCACCGTTGTTGCACAGTCTTTCATTGCACAGTACAAAGTGGTTTATCGAAATCAGGATAATCTAAACACGATTACCAATATCCATATCCAACCCGAAGCAATGCAACCCGTTGAGTTTGAAAAAATAACATTTTCTAATCTTGAGTTAAGAAAGTTTGCGATGGATATTATTCAGAAAAAATCTGAGAAAAATCCGATTCGGGAAGAAAAAAATCTGAAACTCGGCTTTCAGCTCAATAATGTATATGTCATCAGTGACTATATTTTTTTAGATATGACTATCAAGAATAATTCTAATCTGAGCTATGATATTGAAGATTTAAAATTCTCCTTAGAGGACAAAAAAATCCATAAGGCAACCAACAACCAGAGTGTAGAACTGATTCCCATTTTACAGCTTAATCCTCAAAAACACTTCAGGAAAAATTTCAGGAACATTTATGTTTTCAAAAAATTCACTTATCCCAACTCCAAGGTGATGATGATTCGTCTGATAGAAGAACAACTCTCAGGCAGAACCATTGAAATGAAAGTCAATTATTCTGAAATTCTCAAAGCCGATACTTTCTGAAATGGAATACACCATAAAATTATCAAGATCCCAGGGTAAAGAAATTCGGCAGGAAGCAATTTCGTTTGGAATAGATGATATCGGGGAATACTTGCTTGATAATAAGATGAAAGCAGTTATCAGATGGGAAGAAAGTGAGTCCATCAGAAGCATAATGCAGGAGAAAATACTATCACATCAGCAAAAGAGTATTCTAAATGAATTTGGACAACAATATTTTAAAAACATATCCAAAGCGAGAGTGTTTTTTGAGAATGAAGAACATTTTATGATCAGATTAAAAGTAAAATTAAAAGAAAATAATATTTAGAAAGAATGCAAGAGCAACAACATCAGATCAAGATTTACGGATTCCTGCAGAAAGCAGTGTATGCGGTCGTTGCGTTAGATTGTGCTTCGCTTTTTTACCTAAATGCCGATGTTCCAGTAGTATCCAACCTTCTGAAAAATTTCTCAAAGTTGAGTTTTATTTATCCTCCGATCAATGCGAAATTTGCAACATTGATTTTGATTGGATTGGTTGCCATCGGAACAAAAGCGAAGAAAAAGAAAGACTTAAATATCGCTACTGAGATTGTTATCCCGATGGTTTTGGGATTACTGATGCTATTTTCTTCATTGATTTGGCAGAATGAGGCAGGAGATACAAAACTTCCAAAAGTATTTCCGGGCTTTAATCTCTATCAAGTCATTTATGCGATCCTTTCATTTTTGGGAGCGGTAATTCTGCAAATGGGAGCTGACAGTATTTCAAAACTGATGCAGCAAAAGATGGGGAAAGACCGATGGAACATAGAAGAGGAATCATTTGACCAAAACCAAGAATTGGTAAATACACCTACAAGCATTAATATTCCTTATGAATTTAGATGGAAAGGAAAGTTAAATAAAGGCGTAATAAATATAGATCCATTTCGTGGAACGATAGTTATAGGAACGCCAGGATCCGGAAAAACTTTTGGGGTTATAAATCCCGCCATCAGACAAATGATTGCCAAAGGGTTTTGTCTCTGTATTTACGATTTTAAATTCCCGGATTTAGCACAAATTGCCTACTATCATTATTTACTAAAAAAAAGTAAAGATTCAGACTACGCTTACAATTTTCACGTCATCAATCTAAATGAGGTTGAAAAATCAAAACGGGTCAACCCATTCAAAAAAGAATATGTAAAAACTTTGGCGGAAGCGCAGGAAATGGCAGAATCGATGGTTTCTTCCCTTCAAAAAGGAGGTTCTTCTGGAGGTGGTGGTTCTGATGCTTTTTTCACTCAATCTGCGATCAATTTCCTTTCATCCTGCATTTATTTTTTTGCTACTCACGAAAACGGAAAATATTCAGATCTACCGCACATACTTTCATTTATGAATAGAAGTTATAAAGAAATTTTTGATACCCTTTTTACTAATGAAGAAATTTTCTCTTTGCTTTCTCCGTTCAAATCTGCTTATGAAAACAAAGCTTTTGACCAATTGGAAGGACAAGTCGGAACATTAAAAATTTTTCTTTCCAGACTGGCAACTAAAGAAAGTTTTTGGGTCTTTTCGGGTGATGAAGTTGAATTAAAAATAACAGACAGAGAAAACCCTTCCATCATCATTTTAGCATCAGATCCCGGAACACAGGATATTAATTCGGCTCTTTATTCATCAGTATTAAACAGAACATTAAGACTGATCAATTCCAAACACAATTTACCTGGCGGAATTATCGCCGATGAGTTTCCAACGATTTACATTCATAAGATTGATAACATCGTTGCTACCGCAAGAAGCAATCGGGTGGCTGTTTTACTCGGTCTTCAGGAACTTCCTCAACTTCGTCAGTTTTATAAAAAAGAAGTTGCCGATACTATTTCTGCAATTGTTGGAAATATTCTTTCCGGATCCGCCAGAGACAAAAATACACTTGATTGGCTGGAAAAATTATTCGGAAAAATTAAACAGAAGTCATACTCACAATCCATTTCACAACAAGGAACTACGACCAGCATTAATGAAAAAATGGACAATATGATCCCTGCCGGAAAAATTGCAGCTCTGAAAACCGGAGAAATGGTTGGAATGATTGCACAGGGAGAAGAAAATGATGCAGAAGAATACAAGACTTCTGCGGTTAGTGGTAAGATCAACTTGGATATGAAAACGATAAAAGAAGAAGAAAGCAACTATGTGAAAATGCCGTCATATTACTCTTTTGTAGATAAAAAAGGGGTTAACCGTAAAGAAGAAGTGCTGATGACCAATTTTAGAAGAATTAACAAAGAGGTGGAGTTGATTGTTGACGAATTAGTTAAAGCATAATCTGATGAAATCACCAAAAATAAAAACAAAAATATCTACAGATGAAAAAATCAAAAATAATATTGTTGGGTTTCATACTAATGAGCGGGTTTTCCTTTGCCCAGTTCAATACGTTGATACCAACATTACCAAAGAAATCTGAAAATCTAAAAATTGCTGAAAAATCTGATCAAGAAGACCCGGCGAAACAAAAAAAAGATAAAAAATTTTGGAAACAAATTTTAAACATCACAACAAAATCAGCTTTAAAGCAAGAAATAGATTCCTTGAAAATGCTGATTAAAGAATATGGAAGTGTAAAGGATGAAAGGATAAATGACATTGAAAAACTGAAAACTTCTTTAACGCAGCTCACTCAGAATCAGCTCGAAAAGAAAAGAGAAACATTAAAAAAACAGAATGCAGTTAGGACTTATGATTTTGCAGATGAACCAACAGAATATTTTTCAAAAATTGTAATGCCACTTAAAAATAAATTAACAGTGACATCATCTTATGGAACCAGAACGCATCCCATTTTCGGAAGCAAAAAAATGCACAACGGGATCGACCTAAAAGCCAGCTATGAAAATGTTTATTCCGTAATAGATGGTATTGTAACTGCAACAGGTTGGGATCCTAAAGGCGGCGGAAATTTCATCAAAGTAAAACATTTCAATCGTTTTGAAACGACCTATATGCACTTATCCGAGATCTATTATAAGATTGGAGATAGAGTAAAAGCAGGATTTATTATTGGTAAAAGTGGAAATACCGGAAACTCCACGGGACCACATTTGCATTTTTCGGTGAAGGAATTTGGACAAAATATCAATCCTTCTCAATTTTTAAACGACCTCATAAAAGTAAACAATTTAATAGCAAACCATTATGAACACTAAAACCTTACCAACAGACGAACTAAAGAAATACGGAATAATCAATGAAGATCTATCATTTTCTAAAAAATTAAATGCAGATGATGTTCAGAAATTTCTGAAAGGCTACACCATCGTTGCAGACCACAACAAAAACAGGGCTACTTTTCAGCTTACTGAAAATAATTCCAAACTGAAGGTCATTTTTTTGGAACGAGATAAAAGTATTGATGAGATTCTTAAAAACAGTAAAGCCAATATTGAATATTCCAATATTCAAGACCTTTCAAAATCAGAGAAAGAAATGGTTTATGAAAAAAAGGCTTTCATTTTCGACAAAGAAACCAATAAGGTGGTTGAATTTGACCTGATCAAAAATACAAGAGAACTCACCGCAATTATCGCGGATAAAAGAGATATCGCTGAAACTAACCGCTACAAAACTGAACTTCAAAAACTAAAATCTTTCCTTCAGTATAAAATTGACCAGTTCCCGGAAATGGCAAAAGAGATCACCAATGATCTGAATATTGTAGCTAAAGAAATAGGGACGGTTGATGGAATTTCTAAAAAGCAAAATGATACTCAAAAACTGGATAAAACTGACATTCAGCTGAATGTCAATGACCCTGATATGTATCAAAATTCCAGGCGATACTGGGAAGAGGAAGAAGAACTACACAGACCCAAAGGCAGAGGAAGGTAATTTTTTATTTGAACAATAATTATGAAGAGTAATGAAATTTTATATTCAAAGGGAAATAATGACGAATGCCATACTCCAGACTATGCAGTTATTCCAATCATAGAATATATACCCAAAAATGCCATTATCTGGTGCCCCTTTGATACACAAAATAGCAGATTTGTAAAAGAGATTTCTAAAACAAACAAAGTTGAGTTTTCACATATCGATAATGGTAAGGATTTTTATAGATATGAACCAGAAAACTGGGACATTATCATATCAAACCCGCCCTATACTAATAAAAGAAAAGTTTTTGAAAGATGTATGGCTTTCAATAAACCTTTTGCATTGCTAATGTCAAATACTTGGTTAAATGATGCTGCTCCAAAACAACTTTTTATGCAAAAAGAGTTACAATTACTAATGTTTGATAAAAGAGTCAGATTCAACTGTCGAGGAATAGTAAACAATAAAATCACGTTTAGCAGCAGTTATTATTGTTGGAATTTTTTACCGAAGCAAATAATAATGCATACGATTAATACAACAAAAGCCATCCCTAAAGATTAGCATTTTACGTCGTGTTCAGATTTTATTTCAGAGTAACTTAAATGTCTGAAATTTTGATTTTAAGTGTTTTATTTCTACTAAGGTTCAATTTACTAGTTATTTTATTAATTCAAACAAACATAATCATACACGGATGAAAAACGAACTGTCCTGGTCTGAAAAACATATCACAACAAGAATTCCGGCATATAAAAAATTTATAAAAAAGTTTGAAAGTAATACTGAAGAATATTTGAATAAAGGACTCTCCAAAACGCAAGGACGATTTCTTGAAATATATAACAGACTGAATTACGAAAAGGCAAAAGAGGGCTATGCTTTTAAAATAGCAGTATTATATAAAAACAGACTACAATGCTCATTATATATTTCTTCTTTGAAGGCTTTTTTTAGTCAAATGGATTTATTAGAATTTTCAGATAAGCACACTTATATCTATCAAGATATTCCGAATCAATTTGAAATTTGCATTAAAAATGAATTAGAAAAAGAAAAGTTTTTATCTGATTTATGGGTAAAAGAATTGGAAAAGAGAACGGATTTGAGTTCAGGATTAACGCTTACGCAAATCGATGAAAGGCGAGCCTATCATCTACTGAAACATATGATTGAAGCTGAAAAGTTGGGAATTGAAATAACGCCATTTATTGAAGAGCATACGGAAGACCAAATAGTATCCGTCAACTTGACTGGGAAGAAAACAGTCCCGAATTTGATGGTCAGTTTTCGGAAGAAGACTTTGGCGAAATTTTAGTCCCCGCATCTGATCTTCCGGACGGCTGAATTTGGCGGGAATATGATGATGGGAGTGGTTCACTAAAAAGTCCAAGCGGCTACAATTACTATAGTTATGATATGCAAACTCAGGAATATAGGTCACCAACATTGGACAATCGTTGGACAGGTATGAAAGATTTTTATGAGTGATCTAAAAGTTTGAATGAATTTAAGACCTATGCTGAAAATGATCTGAAAGAAAGAGCGGCACAAAATGATCTTTCTCCGAAGCTTTCCGAAGATGAAAAAAATAATCTACTCAATTACATAATCTTTAATAAGGAAAATAAATTCATCCTCGAAAATCTGAGCATAACCGACAAGCAAAGAAAGAGTTTTTCAAAAGAAGAGGATTTTGCGACAATAGATGGAGACTTTACTCTGACGAAGAAACAATTGGATAAAATTCCTGATACACTTGATGGACATAATCTATCAAAGAATGATAAATACGAATTAGCTTTTGGCCTTTTGGAAAAACAAAGGTATGGCAAATCCTATGAAATATTAAAAATCTATATGGATGAAGATAGTTTACCATCATATAGAACATTAACAACCAGTGATATAAATTTTAACAATCAAAATACAGAAATTATGGAAACACTAAAAGAATTCGATCAGGTACAATACCTAAAAGACCAATTAAAATACCTTGGTTTCGGAGAAGGTGAAAAACTTCACAAAGATCTTGAAAAAGGCATTAAATCAGTCAAACCGCAGTTTGAGATTAAAACGTCTTCTGACAAGGCGTTGCCCGGAAACCAAGTAGATTTTACCCTAAAATTCAACAAAACGGAAAATGGAGGTGTTTTTCTTAATTCCTATAATGCTACTTTAAATACTGAGAAAGCAAAAAATATCTCCCATAATTTTCCTGTAAATCGGGAAAATACATTCACTGCTAAAGAAGCGGTTAATTTGCTTGAAGGGCGTGCAGTAAAAATTGAATTTCAGAATCCGAAAACCAATCAAAAGGAACCAGCCTTTGTCAAACTTGATTTTCTCGAACCAAAAACAGAAAAAGGAAATTATCAATTTCAGAATTTTTACAAAAATTATGGTGTAGACACGGCTAACATAGTCGAAAAATCCAATCTCATTTTTGATAAACCTGAATACAAAGAAAACACGATAAAATCTTTGGAAAAAGGAAATGTGGTGAAAGTGAAATTTGAACTGGATGATAAGGTTGTAGAAGGAAAAGCAGTTCTGAATCCGCAATATAAAAATCTGAACCTGTACGACCAGGATATGAGTCGGATTAATACCAACAAACCTTTGGAAGGCATAGAGAATGACAACAAACAAGAAAAAAGCAATGCTAAAGAACAGAGTATTAAACGATAATTAACAGTACCCAACAATCATTAAAGCGGTAAGTTCTAAAATATTTGCCGCTTTTTAAAACCTATAAATGATGCAAAAAATACTATTTTCAATCCTAATTTTTTTATTTACAACGATTTCCTGCCACAAAGAGATCAAATCGAAAAAAGGCGGAATCGATGTTGTTTCTAATGTCTATTTCGATGCTTCTAAAAATCTGAACAAAATACAGAGTTTTCATTTGTCGAGCCTCAATTATTCAGGAGATTCCATTATAGAAAGAATTCCGGATATTGATGCACCCGAAATAACGAAACAAATTCACTTCATTAAAGATTCATTATGCTACACGATTGAAAATGAAGATGCGAGTAAAATTATCTTGTCTGAAATTACAAAAAAACATACACCGATTCCGGTTGAAAACAAAAAAGGAGGAATCTTATTTTCTAAGGAGCTCATCCCCAACTACAGAAACAGAAAAAATTTGTCAGACACGATTTTATTCAAGAAAAAATACAAACGATTTGAGATCAATTCACCTTGGATGTACACGCGTTTTTATATTTATCCAACTGATACCATCTTACCTTATTCAATTTATAAACACGCAGAAATAGACTATAAAGGCAGATTGGAACGTATCGATTCGTACAATAAAAAGACCGACATATTTGTGACGCTTCAATTAATAGCGAGAAAACACTGGGACAGAGAAGCCAAAGAAATTTTTGACTTTAATCATTTCATAAAAAACAGAAAAAGTGAATAGATCATTCAATACTGCCGATTTCAATGAAGATATTTCTATACTTGAAGGAAGTAAAGATGAAATCATTTTATTTGAAAATAGGAGCGATACGCTTTCATTTCTGGAGCTTTTGAAATTAAACAATCAAAGCAATGACAGAACCCTTATTACTTTAAATTATATTGTAAATGCGAAGAAATTTCTAAATAGGTATCAGAATTTTGAGGGTAAGATATTTCTTTGCCTTAACGGAGGCAGAACAGGAGATGCAGCAACCAAAAAAATGCTTACGGAATTTAAAAACAAAAATATCAAAGACATTCGTCCACGATATCAAATTTCTGAAAATGAGAATAATAACCTGACTGAGTATCTGCAAAAAAAATTACACATCCAAAATAAAAATCTTAATTTAGTTGAACCAAAAATTCTAATCAATGAAAACGACAGCACTCAATCCGACCAAATTTCCGACACTCAGCACTTGGGATCCGAGTCTTCTGGAAGAAATTTTGGAGAACTTGGCGAAAACATCCAATCCGAGCAAAACGGAGATTACTCCGGCAGACAAAGAATGGGCAGCAACGATGCTGGAAATGGATCTGCAGGCTCAGAGCGGAACAATTTGGGAAACCACGGAGAACAAAGAAGAGGATCCGATGACGGAACACAACCGCAAGATGATGAAAAAAATGAGGGAAGAGAACATTCCTTGGGCGGAATCGTATCCGATAGAAGAGAAGGAGGAAGACCAGTTTCCGATGTAGAAAACCTTATAGAACAATATAAAGGTCAAAAACTGACCAATGAGCAAGTTGCAGAAGTGGTTTCTTCAGCTTGTTTTGTTTCTGACAATCACAAAATCAATCTGAAAGAAAACCTTCAAATTACTGATGATCTAAAAGAAATTTGCAGCCAATTCCAAAGTGGCGGAACAGCAAAAGAGGGGAGAGGAATTTTAGATGAATATTACACACATTCTAAAATCGTTAATGCTGTTCGCAATTTAATTAAAGACCAATTTAAAAATAAAACTGAAATTTCAGTTTTAGAACCAAGTGTTGGAACGGGAAATTTTCTTTACGCTGCGAAAGATTTAGGAATAAAAACTGCTATTACTGGTTTTGAAATCAATGAAACTACCGCAAAAATTGCAAAAATACTTCATCCTGAAGCGAATGTTAACCTTCGTTCTTTTGAAACTGAATTCATCGATGATAAAGGAAACAAAAAGGAATCTGAAAACTTTTCTGAAAAATATGATCTGGTTATTGGTAATCCACCTTATGGTGAACATCGTGGATTGTATAAAGGTTTGGGCGAAGAACCGAAAATTTCTAAATACGAAGATTATTTTACTAAACGGTCTTTGGACTCATTAAAGCCAAACGGAATTTTAGCAATGGTGCTTCCATCAGGTTGGTTAAACCGACAAAATAATTTGTCAAACGCCCATATTTTGGAGGGCTTTAGGCTGCCAACTGGTACTTTTGCAGAAACGCAAATCGGAACGGATATTATCATTTTAAAAAAGGATTCTCAAAAAATACCTACCGACATTTCCGAATATTTTGAAATTAATCCGGATAGAATCTTAGGTGAAACCAAAGAAAAAACCAACCGTTTCGGTCGTTTGGAAGAATACGTATACGGAAGCTTAGAGGAAGCCTTATTTAAAATTGAACAGTTTAAAAACAGGAAAGAAACTCAGCGAATCGGAAATCTTTTTGAAGATCTATTTTTAGATGATTCTGAAATTAAGGTTGAAAATAAAGAATCCAGACAAAAAGAAATTACTGCAATAACCGAAAGTTCGGTAAAGCTTGTGAGTAAAAATGCAACTAAATGGAATGTAACCGAGGTTCAAGAGAAAATTAGTGAAGTTCTTTCCAAATTAGATGATATCAAATTCAAATCTCCTGCAGTTATAAAAGAAATCGATAAATACATGAAACTTCAATCCCAAATTATTGATGAACCTAAAAAATTCAATAAAAAAAGCATTGAGGAAATTCATCAGAAAGCGGATAAGATCATCCAATCTCAAAACGGAAAAAAAAATACGGAATATAAATTCCAGACAAAACCGGAAATCAAGAAAGGTATTTTAAAATATCAATTTTCCAAAGCTGATGAAATTGTTGAAGCTTCTCTGCAAAATAATTCTGACATTACTGAAGAACAAATTGCAGCGTTTAAAGCCACCTCCTATGATGGAATTATAAAAAATTATTCAAGACATTTTGAATTCGTTAATTATTATAATGGAGAATATGTTCACGATTTTTATTATGTCGAAGGAAATATTTATGAAAAGTTAAATCAATTAGAAAAAGATTTTATTGAAGATTGGGGAATAGGTAGTCTTGAAAAGAAATATTATAAAAAGCAAAAAGCACTCTTAGAAAATGTTTTGCCAAAGCCCAAATCACTTGATGAGATTTTCATCAGTCCTAACCACGAATTTGTCCACAAATTTGATTTGGGAACTATTGAGAAGCTAAGATACAATTCCGCTTCAAGAGCTACAGAACTTGTAACAGAAAATTATAATCTTGCAGAAAATTTCAAGGATTTTGCTGGCAATTTACCGAGTGAAGCTTTTGCAGGTTCTTCTGCTTGGGAAGTCAAAAGTTTCGTAGATAACGAAACGGTCACGGGAAGTGATAAAGAAAGAAATGCTTTAGTCAGAGAAAGAAGAAAAGCAGCTGCCAATGATTTGTTTTATAAATTTCTGAGAGAAGAATTGTCCGATGAAATAAGAGATCGATTTGTAAAAGAATTCAACAGGAATTATAACAACATTCACGTCCCTGATTATTCTAAATTTCCTTTGTTTTCTAAAATTCATCTAAATTTCAAAGGCAAAGAACTTAGATTGACCGAAGTTCAGAAAGCAGGAATTGGAAGACAAACCACAAAAGGTGTTGGTTTGCTGGCGCACGAAGTTGGTTTTGGGAAAACATTGTCGGGAATCTTATCAATGCACGAAGCAATGGGGAGAGGAAATATAAGAAGACCACTCATCGTAGTTCCAAATGACAGTATTTTGAAGCAATGGGTAGAAACGATTTTTGAAATCATTCCCAATGCTAAAGTCAATGTGCTCGGAAATCTTGGCATAGACTATGACCTTTCAAAATTTGATAATAAGGACGGAGAAATTACCATCGTTACTTATGAAGGTTTTAATAACATTGGATTTTCTAATGAGATCACCGAAAGCTTATGTTCAAAATTCAATTATATCTCTGCAAGTGAGTTGAAAAGTATTACCAATACAGAAAGGGATATTCAAATTGAGCTGCAGAAAGAAAAAGAGATTGAAGGTAAGATGAAACGTGGGAAAATCTACGACTGGGAAGATTTTGGGTTTGACCATTTGACCTATGACGAAGTTCATAACGCCAATCATATCGTTGGAAAAGTAAAGATTGAAGACCGACGATTTGCTTCTGATTTTAGAGGTCAGAACCAGCAGACCTCCAAACTGGGGATTAATACTTGGATGGCATGTCAATATATACAGGATAAAAACGACGGAAGAAATGTTACCTTATTATCTGCAACACCTTTCACCAATAAACCATTAGAATATTATTCCATCTTATCACTGATCGCAAATAAACGATTGGAGGAATCAGGTTACTTCAATGTCAATACCTTCTTTGAAACCTTTATGGAAGCGGATAATGATATGGAGATCGATGCAAAAGGCGATGTGAAATTCAAAGCCAACGTTAGAAGATTTAAAAATAATTCTCTCTTTCAACAGCTCTTATCTGAATTTATTGACATCAAAGGAGAAGAAGATAATCCGGAATTGATCCGTCCTAGTAAGATCAATAAAGAATATAAAATTGAGCAGAACGATCTGACGAAAGAACAATACGATCTACTTAATGAAAATTTCAATGAAACTGAAAAAGGGGCAATTCTTACACATATTCTCAATGCCCGTCTCATCGCCATTTCACCTTATCTCTCGCCTTATTATGAAGATGAAGAACCAACCTTAAAAGAATTTATTGAAAATTCTCCGAAGTTGAAACAAACGATGGATTTAATCGCTCAGAATAAAAAGGACATTCCGGAATCGGGACAAATTATATATTCTGAATTAGCTGTTGCTCAATTTTCAAAGCTGAAAGAATATCTCATTACTGAAATTGGTTACAAACCGGAAGAAATTGGAGTTATTACAGGGGCAATCAATAAAAATCAAAGAATAAATATCCAAAATGATTTTAATGAGGGAAAAATAAAAGTTGTTATTGGAAGTGAGGCGATTCAAGAAGGAATGAATCTTCAGGAAAATACCACGGATGTGTATTTTCTTTCTTTGCCTTACAATTTTACTTCCCTGCGACAAGTGGAAGGACGAGCACACAGACAAGGAAATAAAAACGAAAATGTAAGAATAAATTTTATGCTGACCAATGACAGTATTGATGTTTTTATGCTTCAAAAGTTGCAAGCTAAGCAGGCAAGATATTTGGAAGCGATGAAAAAAGGCGCAGATGTTTTGGATATTTCAGACATCAGTACACAGGAATTGAAAACTTCCATCATAACAAATCCTGAAACCAGGGCAAATATTGAAATTGAATTGATGAAAAAAAGGATTGAAAGTGAGAAAAATAAACAACTCGCAGATAGTGCATTTGTTTTGAGAAAGTATGAAGATTTCATAAAAGTGAAAGAATTGGTTACAAAAGCTGAACATTCTTATAACAGGATTGAAGGTTATTCAAAAAATGGAGATGGAGATTCTGACTACTGGAAAAATCAGCTCCCTTCTTATCAGAAAACAATAGCCCTGCATAAAGCTCAAGTTCAAGAAGTAATTGATAATTTGGCTCAAAAAGGAATAAATGTTACTCAAATTGAATTTCAAACCAAAACTACCGAAGATAAAATTGCGGAACTGGATAAGCAACTTGAAGATCTTCCGGAGGTTAAGAATAATCTTACAATTCAATATATTATTGAAAAAAAGCAACAACTGAAGATTAATGAACATTGGGATTACATAAAAGAAAGAGCTATTGAGAATGTTCAGTTTTTAAAAATAAATAATATGAGCTTGGAGATTCCAGATCAAAAAAAAGTTAATGATATTCCAAGGCAAGATCAAAATTTGGGACTTTCTAGAAAACGATAACGATTTTCTAAAATCAATTTCGAATCAATCATATATGAAGTGTAAATGTTGCAAATTTCATAAAATCAATAGCTTATAATAGGGTTTGAAACCTTTATCCATTGAAAATGATATAGATTTGTATCATTAATTCCCAATTCTGTCATTTGTTTTTTCTTGATGCAAAACTTTGATGGTAAATGTTTCTTTGTCTCAGGGACAATAGTAATTGACACAAAACACACGTTATTAGTTCCTACATTTTTTTAAACATTCCATATTCATCTTATTCAGTCCAAAACTCTTGAGTACTATTGTTTTTACTATTCATATACTTCAACTTTACATTAATTTTTAATCAATAACAAAGTGAAATAAATAGTTATGAAAGTAAATATCATTACCACAGAGGATCTTCAAGAATTTAAAAGTGAATTGCTTGAAGATATTAAAAAATTATTTAAAATCAAGACTTCAGAACAGAAATTATGGCTACGTTCATCAGAGGTTAAAGAACTTTTAAAAATTTCCTCTGGAACCCTACAAACCCTTCGTGACAAGGGAACAATATCCTACACTCGTGTCGGGGCAACATTATACTATAATTATAAAGATATAGAAGAATTGCTAAACAGCGATGGTTAATTTTAGTATATCGCACTTTGGCTGGCATTCTGACGTATGAGAAATTTCTATCAACTAATAATCATTATTCGCAATGAATTACATTAAACATTTAACAGGTTTTTTTGAAAAAGTAGCTCAGGACAAAACATTAAATCCTACACATATTAGCTTATATATAGCTTTATTTCAATTTTGGAACTTCAACCGTTTCAGAAATCCGATTAATATTTCCAGAGATGAAGTTATGCGGATAAGTAAAATATATTCAAGAGCGACATATCATAAATGCCTAAAGAATCTACATTCTTTAGGATATATAGATTATCAACCATCCTACAATCCATTCACAGGAAGCCAAGTTTTTATGTTGGATTTCACAGATGAATTAAAACCTCATCTAAAGCAAACAAAAATAAAAATAGATTGTACCAAGCTTATTGAACTATAGATTTCGAGGCATTGATTATTTTCTTGAGTAAAATTTTCATTTGATACAAAAATCATTTTTAACAAATAACTTCAAAATCATAAATCCAGATTTTCTTAAATAGATAATTTTTTCAGGTCTTGTAGTTAAGTGTTTAAATTACGAAATACCGACTCGTAATTTCATACTTTGAGATGTTTGAATCTGAGTGAATTTTCAAAAAAATGTTTGTGAATCCGAACGAAAATTTCTACTTTTACTACGTAAAATTTTTATAATGGATTTTACCGCTTTTTGCAAATGTCCTATTTAAGGCCTTTCACAAGATGCTACAGCGAAACGCTTATCAATAAAAGGACGAGAAGAAGTTACAAAAACCCTCTCTCTCCGCAGAGTAGGAAAAGCAAACTTTTCAAAAACGCTCAAAAATTTATTTAAAAAGCTGTAAATTAACGATTTACAGCTTTTTTTGTGTTTATAAGATGCGCAAAATTTTTATAATTACTCATAATTTTTGTGGCAAAATCGTGGCACAACGAGGATCAATGCCAAAACCTGGGGACTAGGCAAAAAGTTTTGATAATCTGAATAGGAAAAATGCTTTATCTCGTACACCTCGAAGTTGTAACCTGAAGTTTTTTATTTTGGCATTGAAAGATTCTGCTGAAGCATTTGTGCTTCGCTGGTTAAAATAATTGAGAATGCCGTTGTAGTTATGCATAATAGTTTTTGTTAAGGTATTAAAGGATTTAAATCCAGATTCTTCCACTTCTCTAAACCAATGGACTAACTTTAACATAGCGACAGATTTTTGAATGTTCTGATTATAAATTTTCCTGAGCCCATCTGATAAATTGTACGCCTTTTCTAAATCGGGATACTCCTTAAATAGGATTTTTGCTCTTTGTTTTTGTGATAAAGTCCACTTTTCTCTAGTTTTATAAAGCAGGTATCTGCTTCTTGCTAAAAGTTGCTTTCGGGTGTCATCGTTTTCAAAAACTTTAATTATAGGTTTTCGCTTCTTTTGTTTCGCTTCCGTGAGCAAGTTATTTTCTTGCTCAATGGCCTGCCAGCGATGCTTAATCCTTATTTCCTGAAGGGCTTCTGTGGCGAGTTTCTGAACATGGAAGCGATCGATAACCGGTGTTGCATTAGGAAAACATTTTTTGGCAATAAGTTTCATAGACCCAGCCATATCTAAAGTAATTTCCGTTACTTTTATTCTTAATTTTCTGTTGATTTTAAAAAGATGTTCAATTACTGTTTCACTCTGTATTCCTCTGATAATGGCTACAATTGAGCCTTTTCTACCCTTTCCCTTTTTTGAGGTGAGAACGGTATAGAGTTCGCCATCAGAAAGGGCAACTTCATCCAGAGAGAGCTGCTCTGAAATATTTTGAGGATGCAAAATCCAGTCTTCGGCGTGCGGTTTTTGCTCCCAATTTTTAAAATCGCTGAGGGAATGTTTGTACTGTCTTTGAAATTTTCTGCCCTCCACACCGTAAAGCTCTCCAATGGTTTTGCAGGACAAGGCTTTAGCATCGGCAGATTTTTTTTAAGAACTCGGCAAAATCTTGTGTCATGCGTGTTCCTTGGGCAATAAGAGTCCAATCTCTTTGGAGAATATTCCCCGTTTTCGTGTCTGTCCACCTTCTTCGTTTGATGTGGAGTTTTACGGTTTTTCCACGAAGCGGAAAATCATCCACCGTAATTTCTTCTAAAAAACCTTTGGAATACAAGGTTAAAGAAGAAAACTCTTTTGGAATCCTACTTTTCTCTTCGAAATAAAGATGTAAAATTTTGTTTTCTTCTTCAAAATTTATAATATCGAAGTGCTCGATTAAATATTCTGGTAATAATAATTTGAGTAGCCCGGCATCGTTAATCATACCCCAAAATTAAGTATTTTTATTTTTCTCCCCAGGTTTTGGCATTGAGCCCACAACGACCAGTAAAAATATTCGTGCCACAAAATACGTTATAACCATTTGAATATCAAACTAGTAAATGGTATTAACGTCTTGATTAATAAGCAATTTAATTCGAAATTTATTAAATGAAATTTTTGAATTATGTTAGAAAAAAGTTTTGGCACTACATTTTTTTTAAAATCGCCAAGTAAGAAGAAAGTAACTAATAGAACAATCTATTTAAGAGTTACCGTTGACGGAATCTCAAAAGAGGTTTCAACCATGCTTAGATGGGAACTGGATCGCTGGAATCAAAAAACCGAAAGAGCTAGTGGTAGTAAGGAGGATGCGAGATCACTCAACTATTTTTTAGATTCTATTGTCTTAAGCATTACCAAATTGCGGACTGAGCTGCATAATAGTGGTCAGTTCGCCACTGCACAGAAAATAATTGATCATATTAAAGGAAAAGATGTTTCCAGAGTTATGGTTTTAGAAGAATTTCAAAATCATAACGATGAAATGCTACAGTTGGTTGACAACAAACAATTCGCAATCGGAACTTATAAAAGATACGTCACTGCAAGATCTCATGTAGAAGAATTCATTAAGCATCGTTATCAACGTGAAGATATTGAATTTAGAGAGCTTGATTATACTTTTGTTACAGAATATGATTTTTTTTTAAAAACTGTTAGAAAATGCTCTAATAATACCACCCTTAAGTATATTGCCAATTTCAAGAAGATTGTCCTTCGAGCAATAGCAAAGGAAATAATTTTAAAAGATCCTTTCAAATTATTTAAGGCCAAAAAAACAAAACTGGATAAAAAACCTTTGAGTACGTATGAACTGAATGTCTTGGAAAATAAAATATTTTCAACTAAGCGCTTAACAGCGATCAGAGATATTTTTGTCTTCCAATGCTACACAGGTTTGGCTTACATGGATATTAAGCAACTTTCTTATAAAGATATCAAAATTGAAATTGATGGCAGTATGTGGATTATGTCGAAACGGCAAAAAACTAACTCTTCCACAAATATTCCATTATTAAAAAATGCTATTGAAATAATGAAAAAGTACAAGGATGATCTTATTTGCAAAGAATATAATTTAGTGTTGCCTGTAAAGTCAAATCAGAAGATGAATGAATATTTGAAGGAGATTGCAATTTTATGCGAGATAGACGGTGACTTGAACACCCATAGAGCTAGAAGAACATTCGGCAGTACAGTTACTCTGAAAAACGGTGTGCCGATAAATGTTGTAAAGGAAATGATGGGGCATTATTCTGTTACTCAAACTGAGCAGTATGCATTGACAACTCAGGAAATGATCAATAGCGAAATGTTGAAACTCAAGCAGAAGTTGGATAAGAATGAGGTGGCAATACCAGACACGGGAAGACTTTCTCAAATTCTTAATGAAGAGGATCTTAGGATTCTCAAAGATTTTGAGTTAGTTAAAAATATGATTTTAAAGATGAAATAAAATTCAAACAATAAAAATCCGTTAAATAAAAAATTAACGGATTTTTTCTGAAAAATGGAAAGAACGCCCTGAAAAATTAATGAGTGTAAATATCTTAATTATCAAAAAAATTAGTAAAATATCTCAATATAACTCCTGCCTTGTGGATGATAGGAAGGTGTATATTTTGTATAGCCGAAAAGCTGTAATTCTCTAAAATATTTGTGATACGTAGGAATGGTTTTGATATGTGATTTTTTCATCAGTTTACTTCGACTGATTTTAATTCGATCTATATCATTCTGGGCAATCGCAATTTGGATAATTGCTACAATAATAGCAATATGCCATACATTCAGTCTTTTGTCATCAGAAATTTTTTGCAAAAAATTAATCCATTTACGATCCATATTATTCAGATTCAAATAGTTTATAAAGATCCTTTTTGTTGTAATAGTAAGAGCCCATTACTTTTTTATATCTTATTTTCTCACTTACCCGTAGGTTTTGTAAAGTCGCTGGGGAAATATTCATAATCTTCCTGATTGATTTACTTCGTAGCCATTCGAAATCATTTTCAGTGTAAGAATCTTTAGAAATTTCTTCTGCGGCAATTCTTTTAAACTCATTGATAATCTCAATCTTTAGATCCCTTAGATCTGCGCGGGTAATATTTTCCATATCTTCAATTTTAGAAAATAAAGTTATTTTTTGTATTTAATGTATTACAACATTAGGTAGTGTGAAGCTTAACTTGGCATTAAATGGTAAGCTATGATAATTAAATCATGAACTCTCTATGTACCATCACATAAATTGTTTGCTTGTTCTTAGTCAAAAAATAAAATTCCTGTTATTAATCTCTTTTGCTCTTATATTTCATTATAAATCCCTAAAAATGCTGGATTTTATCGGATTGATTCATTGAGAATTCTTTTCATAATCAACCTGTAAAAAGGCAGCTAAGTTAGAGCGGCCAGCATCACCATTCCCAGCCAAAAGACTACGGCATAAACGGTTTCCTCCCTGAAGGTGCCCTCCAATTATTCCGTTTCCTTTTGGCTTTCAGCATTGACCGCTTTGATTATCTGCTTTCTTTTTTCCGGTTTTTCTTTTGAAAAATATTCAGCGAAGCCTGAAAGGCTTTTAGGAGATGGGTCGGAGAACAGATTGAGAATAAATCAAAATGTACAATCTTAAAACAAAACAGTTATGAACGTTATCGGAAGACTGACAAGAAATGCGGAAGTCCGCAACTTGCCGAAAGACAAAAAAGTAGTCAATTTCTCTATTGCTACCAATGACAACTATCGCAACAAACAAGGCGAAAAAATTGAACAGACCACCTATTTTGAATGCTCCTACTGGATTTCTGAAAAGGTTGCCGACTTCTTAACCAAAGGAACTCTGGTAGAACTCAACGGCAGAGCTTACGCAACAGCATGGATAGGAAAAGACGGAGAACCGCACGCAGGAATGAATTTTCACACCTCACAAATAAAAATTCATGGCGGTGGCAAAAAGAATGAAAACACCACTGTCAAATCTCAACACAAAGCAGAAGAAGCCAAACCGAAATCCAATGAGAATAACAGCGACAAAGATGACGATTTACCATTTTAAAACTACAAAACAAAATTTCTAACAATTAAATATTAACATCATGGCACACAATCTTAATTTCAACAACAGAACAGGAAAATATTCTTTTTTCAGCGTCAAAGAAAAAGCATGGCACAGCTTGGGACAAATTGTCAAGGAACATCCAACGAGTGAAGAAGCAATCAAATTTGCAGGTCTGGATTATGAGGTAGAAAAATCGCCTATTTTTACCAAAGGCTCGGGCATTATTGAACAAGCCGACGGTATCGAAATAACCAATTCCGAATTGGAAGTTTCCAACTATTTTGCCAATATCAGAACCGACAACAATACCGTTTTAGGGGTAGTCGGCAAAGATTACCACATTGTACAAAACCGTGAAGCATTTTCTTTTTTTGATGCTATTGAAGAAATTGGGATGGAAAGTGGCTTTAATTCTCGCTCGTCATTCTACAGAACATTTAATATCTATTATCAAATTTCACCAATAGATTACAGAAAAAATATCCTTAACAATAGAAATTGAGATTATTTTTACTGCTTGTCCGCAATTTCTCATATTTTATAACTTTTTGTATTTCTTTGCTAAGTTTACGCCCTTTAGTATCATTTTAAAACAATGAAATTTTAATATTCTTTGTTTGCTTTTGCGTTAAATTATAAAATAGTAGTGAAAACGGATATACATTCTTTTCTTGAATTGTTGTGTAATGATTCTTCATTTTAATGAATTAAGAAACCCTAAAGAGCAACCTAAAGCTTGTTCGCCATAATGATCCATCTTAAATTGATATTCATGATTGAGCCCAGGAGAAAGGTTTCTTTCAAAAAACAATGTATGTGTTTTAATTCCGTTGTCCTTTAATTTTTGAGTAAAAAATTCAGATTGATAAAGTAGGGGGTCAGTATTTCCTGCCGAAATAAAAACAGGAGGAAATTTTTTTGTGAGATAATTGCCAACAGAAGCTGTTTTTAGAGATTCATCAATTTTGAAGTCTTTTTTTCCAAAGTATGACCATGCGACCGTTTTTAGAAAAAAACCAGAAGTGCCATTTTCTATAATCAGATTCAAATCGTAAAAACCGCAATAAAGCAATAATCCTTTTAATTGCTCAGAATCTATTCCGGGCTGTATCTTCATTATGGTTGAGTATTCAGGATTTGTAATAATATTAGCGACCTGTGCCGAAATCATAGAACCAGCTGAATCTCCTGCTAAAACAATGAAATTCTTATCTGCAAAATATTTTTGATGGTGTGTCGAGATATATTGCAATGCTTTATTTATCTCAATTACAGGAGTAGGATATTTTTTTTCAGGCGCAATACTGTAATCTAAACAAAACACGACATAGCCTTTTGATGCGAGAATTTTGGCGTAATTTTCTATCTGCCCTTTGTTTCCTGAAAGAAAGCCACCACCATGTGTCCAGATAATAGCAGGAAGTAGAGAATCTGTTTTTGGGTAATAGACATCAAATAGTAAAGAAGTGTTTTTTAGATCGTATTGTTGATTTTTTACAGAGATTATTTCAGCAGGAACATTTTTCAGTAATGCTTTATTCATCTTTTCACCATTACTATCAAATAGCTTTCGAATAACCAGAGCAGCAGGCCAAGGTGATATTTGGAATGCGAGGTAAATTAGTGCAATAAAGATACACAGCATAACCACAACTTTCTTGAACATAGTATTTCTGCTTTATTGTTAAGTGAAAATTAAACACGGCAATTTAATCGTAAATTACTGTAATATGTTGCTAAGCTCAAAAAAAACGAGTTCTTTCATTCAAACAAAATAATGAATGTAGCGAGATAGTGTCAAATTTAGCTAAGTGATTGAGCTTAGCTAAATTGATTGTGTTTAAAATGATGCTTTTAGGTCATCGTTTATTTCTTTTGTAAACGCATTACGGCAATATCTCCCATGATAAGGTTTAGCGTATTACCATTAACATCATATTTGTTAACAGTTTTAAGCGTATTAAAAAAAACAGTTTCACCTTCTCCTGGGCACGCCATTTTTGTAGCCATTGGGCTATTGAATTTTATGAAATTTCCATCAATTTTAAAAGTAGTATTAAAGTTATTACAACTGCTGTTTCCCGTTAGTTTATTGTCTGCAGTATTAAATGTAATGATTGGTTTTTTGTTAGGATACAAGCCGTCAAAAGCTATTCTTGATCCTGAAACATAATCAACTTCCCAGGTTCCGTTCAATTCATTATTAGCGGTAGACGCTTCAATTGCTTGAAAACGGGCAAGAGGTGCCATTCTCCCTTTATTTAATGATAAAGTACTTCCGTTTATAGTATAATTGTCTGCTGCTATCAATACATTCGCAAGTTGAGTTTCGACCTCCATATTTTCACATGCCATCATTGTAGACATACCTTGAGAAAACTTTATTCTTCCATTTTCCAAAAGGGTAAATTGTCCACCAATACCATTACAACCTGCTGAAGCCATATATCGTTTGTCTGCTTGCTGAAGTCTTAAAAATGGTTCTTTGCCATTTATTTTGTCGTCAACAGGTTTGCCATTAAGTTCTATAAGCTTCCATTGAGTATCGACTAAAGAATTTGTAATCATACTGGTTTTGTTTTCTGTAGTGGTTTTATTTGATACTGTACATGCAGTAAATAATAGAAAGGAGCAAAAAAATGAAATAGATAAGTTTTTCATCGATATTAATTTAGTGATTCAATTGTAAATTTATTGTAAAAAAATTAAATGTAAAAGCATTCAGATGATAAATGATTGTGTTTTTGTGTTTTTTGTTGTTTTATATGTAGTTTGCTGCATGTTTCAGAAGCTTAAAAATAAAGTGAAATGTTTTTTATGTACTTATCTGTTTTTGTAACCAATACTGTTTTAAATATTTGGCAGAACGATGAGCCAATGATTTGAAACAGTATCTATGTTTTAGAATAATAGATTTGTAGATATTTTAGGAGGTAAATTGATGATAGGTAATGTTTTAATGAGTTTGTGTTGCTAGAATTGACGCAACTCAGAGTTTAAGGTTATCATCATATTTTGAATGTTCAGATAAAGAAATTATAAAAAAATGAAAGTAATGAAAAATAAATTTCCAGGTAATCGATGAATGAAAACTGTCCAAAACTATTTAACACCAATGAATTAGTAAAGATGAGGAAAAACAATAATGACTATATTTCTAAAAATATAAAATTGACAGGCAAAACAAAAACTGAAATAATATCAATATTAGGAAATAAATATGTTGAGGATTCTGAAGGAAATATAATTTATTCTGTGAGAATGTTTTTGTTTAGAAGAAAGAAAACATTTATAGGATTTGATGAAAATGACATTGCTGATGTAGTTCTCATCAAATAAGAATTTACTATTTCAACCTGAGTGTTTTAGTAAAAGAATCTATAAATGTAAAAGAAGTGACTATAGAAAAATATTCACATCAAAAGAAAAAACAGTTTAAAAATCAATTTTTAAAGAAGTATTTATGTTTTAAGAATTTAATGGCTCTTACCTACAGAATATTTAGGCAGAAAGATAAAAATATATTTGATCTTAAAATTATAAAGCCCACTAGAAAAGTAGGCTTTATAAGTGCTAATTTTTGCTATTCAATTGAAAACTAATATGCTTTTCATTTCCAAAATTATCAAATATCCAGACATTGAAACTTTGCGAGACATTTGATGTTGAAGTGTAATATAGTCTGAATTCCTTTTTAACAAGTTCATAAGCATCATTAGGCTGATAAGGTGGATCATTAGAATGTTGAAGAGTTCCACTTCCATCAAACTGAAAATACCTTAGATAGTATTTGGTTTCAGAAAAATTCCCTTTTGGAATAATTTTGAGTCTAATTTCAATGGTTTCACCGTTCGCAATATCTTTTGGAATAGGCATGACTGAAACTTCAAAAGGAAAGTTCTGCTGTATTTCTATTTCTTCTGTTGAACATGATGAGAGAGTTAACTCAAAAAGAATCATGACAGGAATAATCAGTAATAAACCAATTCCTCTTTTAATTTGCTTTCTTATATTTTTCATTGTTAAATTTTAAAGGTTAATTCTAATGCCTAATCCAGCAGATGGTCTGAACAGTTCACGGGAGGTATTCCACAACGCTTTTGTTTTAACATGTGGAATTAAAACAATGCGGTCTGAAATATAAACTTCAACTGAAAGTTTACCTACTCCACCATACACAAAATTGGATTCACTCAAAATCATAGCTCCGTCAAAAAGTAATTCTTCTCCTTTATTGATACGTTCAAAACCAGCTATTGCGGATAACGAAAAATTAATAAGAACATTTTTTCTTCGGTCAGCTATTAGATTTAAACTGTAAGCTGCTTCAGCAATGTATGTTTCAATAGGGATGGTGACCGTTTTGTAATTCTGTATTTCTCTATTATACTCGAAGCCAACAAAACTATAATTTCCTTTTCCGGACTGAATTGTCATTCCTGCGCTGACAAAATAATTCTCACTCTTAGAGTTATTTAAAACTAGTCCTGTATTCAATTCAATCGCTTTTTGTTTAGGAATTAACCGCTGAGCATTTGTTGTCGTTAAGCTCATGAGCAATAATCCGATTATCCAGAGGTGTAGATTTTTCATATTATTTCAGTTTTAGATTCATGTCTTTAAAAACAGATGCTTCAATCAGTTCATTATTGGTCACCTGCATTTTTAAATTACGGCCTCCCTTTTTCTCTAAAACCTCTATTTCTAAAAGTTGTCCTTCCGTCAGCGTAAACTGATTTAATAGGAAAACATCAAAAGATTCCTGATGCTCTTCCACAGTTGATATTGTTGAGAAATTTCGAATTGGAGACAATATCCTGTCTTGGATAACAGTCCTTTTCATTTTCTTTTCATCGATTATTTTAAAACTGATGAAATCTACCGGATACGGAATGTTGCCAGAGTTTTTTAGATGGAGGATAAAGTAATATTTGCCTTCATGCACATACAGTCCCCGAAGCAGAAACTGAATTCCAAAACTCTTGTTTCCAATATGTTTAATGCTTCTTTTTGGGTTTTCATACAAGGACTGCATGATTAAGTTGCTAAGCAAAGATGAGCTCCCCTTCATGTCTTCAAAAGCAACCTCCGATGCATAATCTTTTTCATTATTTCTTTGAAGTTTGAGCAGGTCGTAGTTCAAAGTATCAGGATAAGAACTGTAAAAAACATCGAAGCTATAAAACTTTCCGTCTTCAGTAACTACTGAAAAATTGGTCTCTTCTTCAAAATCTCTGGTTGATGCTTTAACTCTTAACACATTGGCGACATCATCTGCCTTGTTAGCAATTAGGTTTTCACTTCCTAAATCAACATATTTGATGGGTGATGGAAATAATAAGTTATAAGTTACTTCCATTTTGTAGGATTCAATTCTCCCCTGATTTAGCGACATTAAACCATCTTTATCCTGTGCATCTACTGAATGACAAATGATTGTAAATAGAAGTAATGATATCCATTTATTTATAATATTTTTCATTGAATTTTAATTTATTTTGAGTTAATTCTTAGCCACCAAAATTATTTGATGACCTGCTTTTACAGTAACTTTTGGCATTCTGACTTTTCTCTGAAAATAGCCAGAAACTCCCTGAACAACTCCACGAGTCAAATCAGAAGCAATCTGCTGACCCGCGGATTGCGTCATCATAATATTTGTTCCTGATGACTGACTCATATTGGCAACGATATCATTCACTGCACTCTGTTCCGGAGTGTAGGGAATGTTTAACCCTAGTTGCCCGTCATTGTCATGAATATTGATTTCAACAGGCTGTATTGAACCTTGATATTCGATACTTGATATTTTCATCTGCAGTCTTTCGCTCTGAAATTTGCAGGAGGCTTTCAGTAAAGTTCCTTTCGGTATTGTCATTTTACCCAACATTATTGGCTCAGACAATCGTAATGAAATGAAACTCTCATTAGTGATAAGCTGAGTCTGATGAATCACTGCCCGAATACTGTTTGTGGTTAGTGCATTATTAAGCTGACTTTCATTTTGAATTCCGGTGAAACTGTTTCTGTTAAATCCTGCCAGAAATGCACTGTCACTTGGTTCACGGTACAGAACAGATACTACGTTTTTGTCGAGGTGCTTAACAGTTGAGATTTTAATTTTTGTTTCTTTTGAGTCTGATTTCTCGGAGGTATTGGATGCTTTTGGTTCTTCGAAAGTTTCTTTCTGTTGAGAAGATGATGGAAGATATTTTGCTGCCAACAGATAAGATTTTTCCATCAGCTCTAACTGCTCATTAATTCCGCTCCCTTTCGGTACTGAATTACTGTTCAGAGATTCACTTTTCAATCTAGAAATCTCTCTCTTCAAATTGCCGACTTCCTGATCGTCCCTACTGTAAAAACTTCCTAAGGTCTTTTGCGCATTGTGGTAACTGTTCACAGCATTTTGGTCGCCCTGCATCAACGCTCCAGAATTATCTACTGAGCTTAAAGGAGTTGGTTGAGCTGTCGGATTTGCAGACTGATTGTCGCTCCAATAATCTGACAATGAAGTCAGATTATTTCTTTTTTCTTCATTCTTCTGTTCCAACAGTTGCTGTTCGTAAGCTTTTTGCTTATCAGACTGCAGTTTATCATCTGCTGCCTGAGGAACTGCAGAATTAAAACCAGCTTCCTCAGCTATAACATTTTTTTCTTTTGGTTTAAAGATGAGGTACAGGCATCCTGCACAAACAACAGCCATTAGAAAATAGATGAGCGGTTTTCTAAATTTTTCAATTCTTTGCAGATTGCTTAATGATTGTTCCTCATTAGTCAAACTGTTAGCGTTTCCTTCTGTAATTTGGATTTGGGTTTTGTTTTCGTTATTCATTTTGATGGACTTTACTAGTTATATTTTGAGGAATCCCCTGAATATGGCTGATGGAGAGGATATTGCCTCCGTTAGCAGTCTCATACCAGATATAGGTCAGTGTTACTAATGTCAATAAGAAGTAGACACCCAAAAATAGTTTTGTCAAAAGCCTTTGTTTGTTAACACTTAAAGCTTTCCAACTGTTGTCGGAGGCATGAATGTACCACTCAATTGTTGTTCGGAATTTTTTCATGATGTAAATTTTTAACGGTCAACAGTTTCCAGATCTTTATTTTCAATAACATTGAATTTTTCAATAGTAAATCCTTGCGGATTATTGTCAGATCGTACGGAATTCACGAGCATACAGCTGGTTATTAAACTTCTCTTGGTCAGATTGCTGGATCTGTAGATAAATTGCTTTGCGAATGTCTGAACCTGATAAGGATAACTGTCAAAGTTGGCAGCTACACTGTCTATTTCAATTCTCTGCTGAATATTCCCTGAAATAATTCTGTTGTAATATCCCTTTTCAGAAAGATCTTTGTAATAGTTAAAAGCAGACTGGTCAGCTAAATTAAATGCCCTTTTCACATTGCTTTCAATAGCATTTTTATCAGGAGCAACCGTGAAAAATAGTTCATGAAAGCGTCTGACGTGTTCTCTTGCTTCAACAGGTCGGTTCAATGACATATCTTGAGATAAAGCAACCATCAAAGATTTACCATTATCCAAAACGTAAATTTTCTGGCGTTGCTCTTCAGCAAATTCATAGGATTTGTAAACAACCACGCCTACAATTCCAAAACATAACAGTGCAAAAGCAAAAGTGAATAACCTGATTTGCCTGAAGCTGTTTTCGATATTTCTTAAGATTTTAAATTCCATTTTTTTGTTTTAATTATTTTAATAATCTGCCTGAAATATTACCCGTTGCTGAACCGGCAGCAGCTCCCGCAATATTTCCTGACTTCGAAGCTGCCTGATTGACATTGCGCATAAAGTTTCCTGCACCTCCAGCCTGAATAACCCAACCTGTAACAGTTGGAACGGTGAAGTAGCCTATGATTCCGATAATCATGTAGATGTGGAGGTATCAGGAATAAAAGCTGGGTCAGCCAGCATCTCTATATCTCGTTCTAAAATCAGTGTTTGGATTTTAGCAAGAATGGCACTGAAAATGTCAGCGACGGGTAGCCATAAATACACACTGATATACCGAGTCAACCACTGCGTGAGAGTCGACTGAAATCCATCCCAAACCGATATGGCAAAGGCAATAGGACCGAGTATTGACAGAACAATTAAAAAGAAAGTTCTGATGGTATCGATAACGAGGGCTGCTGCCTGGAAGAGAATCTCTAAAAATTCACGAAAGCCATCTCTGATTTGTTTCTTTACTTCGAACATCTGCCTTTCCATATACATTCCTGACATCGTTACAAGATCTGACGGTGACCATCCCAGCTCTTCTAGCTTTTTATCAAATTCTTCATCTGAGATTAAGTAAGCCATCTCAGGATTTCTGAGCATGGCTTCTCTTTCCAATAAATCTTTTTTCTGCTGCAGTTCATTCATATCTAAAACCTGATTTTCCAGCATGGAATGACTGCCCTGAACAACGGGGCTTAAAACCCCGTTGATACTTCCCAAAACAATCGTTGAAAAAAACATAATACAGATTCCGATAGCAAATGGTCTTAGCATAGGAAACAAGTCAATAGGTTCAGCACGGCTTAACGCCTGCCAAACTTTGATGGCGACATAAAAAAGTGCTCCCAATCCTGCAACACCCTTGGCAACGGCGGCCATATCTGCACACATTGGCATCATTTCGTCGTAAATAGAGCGCAGTACTTCGTGTAAGTTTGTAGGCTCCATCTTACCAGTATTTTTGATTCGACGTTCCGTACAGATTAAGTACTCGTTGCGTATTGTTCTGTTTTTTCGCTCTCAGATAACTTACAGAAATATTCTTGTTCGTGTAATACCTAACCAGATTGTGATAGTCTTTGACTGATTTGTACACCTTGTCAATAATGTCCATTCGTTCTTTATCATTCAGTGAAAGACTGCTGGTATTGACAATTTGTTTTAGCTCTTTTAAAAGTTCAGTACTCTCATTGAGTAATGTGGAATAACCGTTGGCAATAGCCGTCAATTCCTGAGCATTGAAGTTTGGGTCATTGAGCATTTTTCCGAAATTGTTGACATACATTTCAGAGACATCACCTACAAGCAGTACAGTCTGCTGAACTTTTCTTGCATCTTTTACGAGGTTATTCACTGCTTTCAGTTTGTCGTAATATTCCTTACCCTGTTCGTAGACTTTCTTGACTTCATTGAAATTCTTGACGACATTGGAAACCGTATTTGAGGTCTGAACAATTTCATTCGCTGAATTCAGAATTCCTGAAGCAAGATTGGCTGGGTCTGTTACTACAAACTGTGCTTTTGCTGTGGAGGTTAGAGCCATCGCCGTAACCACCATCGTGGTCATGATTAAATTTTTCATTGTCTTAAAATTTTAATTGATTAATTTTTTTTTGTTGATTTGATTCGCTTGAGCGAAATCCTCTTGATGGCATGTTCGACATTGCCGTCAAGTTCGGATGCCAAATTCATGACCTCCATTTTCTCTGTCTCTTCTGTGGTATAAGCCAAATATTCTTCAGTAGAAACTTCCGTAGCATAGACTGCTGAATGAGTTCCACCCAGTCCAATCCAGACTTCTTTGTATAGTCTTTTAGGATCATTGTTCATGTTGATAGATAAGACCTGCGCTTTCTCTTTGTCGGACAGACCCAACATCGCCTGAATGTCATCAAACTTGTTCATGTACTTTCGCTGATCTAATAAAATCTTGCAGTCTGAATTGTTGATGATGCTTTCTTTGACGATTGGTGACTGAATGATATCATCCACTTCCTGTGTGACTACAATGGCTTCTCCAAAGAATTTTCTGACAGTTTTGAACAGATACTTGATGTATTCAGCCATCCCTTCTTTCGCGATGGCTTTCCATGCTTCTTCAATGAGAATCAATTTTCTGATACCTTTGAGTCTTCGCATTTTATTGATGAAGACCTCCATTATAATGATCGTTACAATAGGAAATAAAATCTTATGGTCTTTGATAGCATCGATCTCAAAAACAATAAACCGTTTGGATAATAGATCAAGTTGTTTGTCTGAATTGAGTAAATAATCATACTCTCCTCCTCTATAGTAAGGTTCTAACACATTGAGAAAATTAGCAATGTCAAAATCCTTTTCTCTGACTTTCTTCTGTTCAAGAACAGATTGATAATCTTCTTTTACAAATTCGTAGAAGCCGTTAAAGGAAGGATAATCATTGTTGTTTTTGATTTTTTCAATGTATCCGCTCACTCCATTGGACAGCGCAACTTCCTCCGATCTCGTTGGAGGCTCATCATCTCTTTTCCATAGGGTAAGAATCAAAGTCTTGATACTTTCTCTTTTTTCAATATCAAAGATACCGTCATCGGTGTAAAATGGATTGAAAGCAATAGGATTGTCTTCTGTATACGTAAAGTACACACCATCTTCACCTTTGGTTTTTCCCTTGATGAGTTCACACAATCCTTGGTAGGAATTTCCAGTGTCGACTAGAAGAACATGAGCGCCTTGCTCATAATACTGTCTTACCATGTGATTGGTAAAGAATGATTTTCCGCTTCCTGAAGGTCCGAGAATAAATTTATTACGGTTGGTAATAATTCCTTGTTTCATTGGAAGATCGGAGATGTCCAAATGAATAGGTTTTCCAGTTAAACGGTCAGCCATCTTGATTCCAAATGACGAGGGGGAATTTTGATAATTGGTTTCTTCCGTGAAAAAACATAATGCCGGTTCGATGAACGTGTAGAAACTTTCTTCAGCGGGAAAATCTGCTGCATTGCCGGGAATTCCCGCCCAATATAATGTTGCTACATCCGTTGTGTTATGTCGGGGTTTGCATTCCATCAGTGCCAAAGCACTTCCTGTATCATTTTTCAGTTGCTTCAATTCAGAAAGATTGTCTGACCATGACATTACATTAAAATGAGCACGGATAGATTGCAGTCCAAATGAATGGGCTTTATTCAGGTACTTTTCAATCCATTCTTTATTGATTTGATTGGCTCTGCTGTATCTTGCGAGTGAATGCATATTTCTGGCTGACTTTTCAAACTTTGCCAGGTTTTCTTCACTGTTGTCAATAAACAGATACTGATTATAAATGTGATTGCAATTGAGCAGCAATCCTACCGGAGATGCAAATGATAAGAGGCAGTCACTTCTGTCGGTACTCAGTTTTTCATAACGACTGTGAGAAGAAACTGTCCCCGGTAAATCGTCTGTATCTGAAAGCGTATGCATACTGATACGGTTATTGCCGATTCTCATTTCTTCTGCTCCTAAATTCAGATCCTGAAGAGATGGGTTAACGTCTCTTGATAAGGTCAGATATTGTTCAAGTAATCCTGACTGTTTTTCAGTGCCGGTAATCTCATTCTCGGTCATTCTTTCCAAATGAACATAACTACTGTCATTCATGATTCGTTCGAACTGATCGACAGCTTCCATAAATCTACTCATCAGTTCTTTGTCTCTGATTTCTTTTGGAATGAGTTTGCCTTTACAGAGCGATGAGAAATTACTCTGCATTCTCATTCTCTCTTTGCTTGTTTTGGTTATAAACAGGTAGCAGTAATGATTAAGAAATGGTCTTTCGTTAAAATGTCTTTCAAAAGATTTAGAAAGAAAACTTTGGTCGTCTTTTGATAAGTCAGGATTGTAATTTTCTTTGATAAACCAATCCTGCTTGTGAACAACTGTGAAATCTGGCAAAGTTTTAATAGCTTTAAACCACGCTGAATGAATCGCTTCATATTCCGCTGAAGCAACAGTAAATAATTCAGGAAGTCTCACTTTAAAACAAACTGTAACATCAGCATCTTTTGAGATAATGCAGTTTTCTTCTACTGCCAGCAGTGGAAATTTGCTTTCCAAAGTAGCTGCTTTCGATTGATTTATCATGTTGCAGTTTTTTTGGAGTTATATTTCAGATGCCTGAAGATTGACTTTCGGCTGATAATGTATCTGGGATGCCTCTTTTTAGCTCCGAGTTTCATGAGTCCGTGTTCTCCATATTTTCTGTTGAGAGAGAAGGTTTTCCAAATCAGTAAACTTGCACTTAGACCTCCTACTCCTAAACAGAAATAAGTACTGACTCCTGTCATGTACATGATCATGACTACAATCAAAAGTCCTAATAAACCTCCTGCAAAAATGAAGAGGTATTGTGCTTTTAATCCTTTGAACTCTACGGTTCTTCCGATTCCTTTATTGATGTTATAGGTATTCATAACTTCATTTTAAAGGAAAAATGAACGGAGGATGGTAGCTGCAACAATCAGAAAAATACAGGCTCCGAACCAGCTGGCAGCGGTCTTGCTGGTGTCAGGGTCGCCACTGCTGAATTTGTTGTAAACTTTTACGCCTCCGATAAGTCCGACGACGGCTCCGATAGCATAAATAAGTTGGGTAGCCGGCTCAAAATAGGAGGTGACCATCTGGGTGGCTTCATTGATTCCGGCGGTACCGTTTCCCTGAGCTGAGAGTGGACTTACGATAGTTAAAGCTAATGCTGTAATCAGGATTTTACATTTGTTATGTCCCATGATTATAATAATTAATTTGTTCGAGAAATCTGCGCTTTGCAGGTTCGTGAACAAATATATCCGGACAATAGAATGAAATATGAGAATTGGAATTACATGGAATACAATGGCTTAGTATTTCTCTCCGGAAATTAAAATTGAATTTGAACTTTAAGAAAAGATGATTGATTTTTGGGATTAATAATCGGTGGAAATGAAAAAACCCAGCAAAAGCTGGGTTTAAAAACTAATAACCATGAAAACTCAATTAACTTGAGAAGATTCTATAAGAAGCAATAAACAAACCAAAATTTGTTAAAAAGTTGTAATTTTCTTTGATGGATATTTTTGCGAAAATTTTGAAATCTTTAGTATTAGCAGTATTTGATAAAATTTAAAATGTTTTCAGTATTTTATGTAATATATCCATCAATGTTAAATGGATTAGAATGATTATTTTGTAAAATAGAGGAACCGGTTTTTTTAGTATAAATACTGTTATCCAAAAGCTCAGCTATTTTTTGGGAAGCGTTTTCAATAGAATTTTCAAGCAAAGTATGTAATTCGGTTCCGTAAATTTTCTGAACTGTAGCAATTGCTGTTTCCTTTTGAGATGATTCCAATATATCCTGTTGTAACATCATCTCCACATTGCTTAGTTCTTCATAGGTAACTCCCTGAGCTAAACCGTTATCTTCACTGACTATTCTGTATTTATTCCATTCTTCTTCCTCTTCTAAAAAATCTAACTGACTACCGGAATCTTTTTCCGGTTCCTCCTGTAGAATTTGACCATTGAGACTTTCATTGATATCAAATTCTATATCTAAAGTACTGGGATCTATATTAGTATCTGATTCCTGACTTTCTATGGAGGACTTTGGCAGTAACTGACTCACTACTGTTTTAGATTTTCCCATTATCGAAGTGTTATTACTGTAATGTACTGTGGTTTCAGGAGAATGTAATTTTCTTGGTGCATGATTAAATTTATTCTGTATCATCAAATAGATGATGATGAGTAAACATATGAATATAAGAATTTCCATAGCTTAAAGTATTGGTTTGAAACGATCGTTAAAATACTGAGTAATATCGTCTCCGTAATCTTTGAAATGCTGTTCAAGTATATTGTCGATATAGGAATATAAAGTCATTTTTTCATCTCTCGTCAATTGAACGATTCGGATCAGACGTTCGTGATATTCCGGACGGATATAGACGACTTTGCCGTTTCGTCCTGACGGAAAACGGTTAGTCATAAAGGTTTCTTCATAATCAGCTTTCTTAAATGACTGAACCTTTGACTTTTCTTTAGGTTTTGTTTCTGAGGAAGTTTTTAGTTTTTCAGGTAGATTTATAGTGCTCAGCTCTTCTCCGCTGATTACATTCAGCAGATATTCTTCATCTACCTGTGGTTTTTCAAAATCTTCATTTTTTCTGTCGATAGCCATAAGTAATGTTTTAGAGTTCTACTATTTTTATAAACTCTTCTACAAACAAATCCATTCTGGTTGTTTTGAGTGCTGAAGCTTCAGCTGGCAATAAACTTGATCTAAAAATTGTATTTCCAATATCATCCGACTCCTTTCTGAAACGTTTGCTGTCCATAATTCTGATTTTCATGATTTTTAAGCCCAACTCTTTAATGACCTGCTCGTAAGCATCATAAAGACTCGTTTTTTCCCGACCGTCCGCTTGATTCCAAAATAAGGTCAGCACTTGTTCTTTTCTCTCATTTTCCAAATGAGGTAGCTCCAAAAAAGCTTTCGTAAATGCTAATGTGCTTTCTACAACCAACCGGTCAGCAGTCATTGGAGAAAAAATATAGTCCATTGCTTTAAGAGTCGTTAGAACCCCTTTCGTGTTCGCAGTTCCGGGTAAATCATAAAAAATGATATCGGGTATTTCCAATGATTGTTCTAAGAATTCTTCAGATTTTTCCAATGCACTCTCTGCCTTGCAGCGAATAATTGGATATGCTTTTTTATCAATGGTCTGAAACTGTTTCATTGCTGCCTTTTTATGATACTCATTCAGCATAATGTTTTTTTTATCTCGTTCTCTCAAATTGCTCAAACTGTATTGAGGAAAGTCACAATCCATAATCAGCACATGATATCCCAATCGATAATGAAGAATGCTGGCGAGTAGAGTAGTCATTGTTGATTTTCCTACTCCTCCTTTTTGTGTAGAAAAACTAATTTTTAAAGTTTTTTTTGCTGTTTCCATTTTTTAGAATTTTAAGATTATATTTTTTCATAATTGATTCAGAATGTTGGTTGGTGTTTTTACATATAACTGTTATCTTTTATTACTTTATTAATGCAAAGCAATTTTTACATGTGGTAAAATATTTTGTTATTTGACCATGTGGAAGTACATAATGAAAGGATCTTGCTTATACATTTTGCAAAATGCTTTTATGCTTTTATATTTTTAAAACTATATGCTTTTAAGGAAATTTAGATTACGTGCTTTCTGTAATTCTGTTTAGTAATTTTTATGCTTCACAATATTGTAAATTTTCGTTCGAGCACTACGGTAAAGAACGTAAGTGTTTTTAATCATGATGATTAACCGGTATCATTTTTCGCAATTTAGCTTTGATTGGCTCCGCCAAACTTTGTAGTCTTTTAACCAATAGGTTTTTACTTTGTAAAAGTGAACTTGATTATCCATCCATGAATTTCTGAGAGCTAGTTGTAGTTGATCTTTATACATGAATAATTGAAGGGTCAATTATAATTGGTGTTCACCGGAACACGGCAAGTTGTGTTTTGAGTGCCTCATAACTGTTTTTTGTGCCTCAAAACAACTTGCCCTGACGGGAGCAGAAAAACACTCTCCGAAGTCGAGGTTTATAAAATTTAAATTGATTATTATGAATAAAGGTAAAATGAACAATAAGCACAAAGGTGGTAGAAAGCCAAAGATTGACCCAAGCATTCATCGTCACGTTTTTAGGCTGAATGATGAAGAAAACAACAGATTACTGTCTCTTTTTGAAGCTTCCGGGATGACTAATAAAGCGAAATTTATTACTTCAGTTTTATTTTCAAAAGAAATTAAAACAGTGACAATTGATAAAGGGAAATCAGACTTTTATATTAGATTAACTTCTTTATATTCTCAGTTTCGCGCAGTCGGCGTTAACTATAACCAGGTCGTCAAGCTTCTATATACCCATTTTACAGAAAAAAAGGCAGCAGCTTTCCTCTATAAATTGGAAAAGCAGACGGCTGAATTAGCCATGATAGGTCAAAAGATTCTCCAGCTAGCAGAAGAATTTAATAATATTTCCATCAATAAAAAATAAATTAATGATTGCGAAAATTGGAAGAAGCAGTAATTTATATGGTGCTTTAGCCTATGATAATCAGAAAGTTGAAGATGGAAACGGAGAAATTTTACATCTTAATAAGATGATTGAAACGGCTAATGGACAATATTCTGTTATCAAATTAATGCAATCTTTTGAATCGCATATTGCTGCAAACCGAAATACAGAAAAACATACGCTGCATATCTCACTCAATCCTGATCCTCAAGACAAGGTCGACGATGAAACCTTCAGTAAAATAGCCAATGAATATATGAATGAAATGGGATATGGAAACCAACCTTATGCAGTATTCAAGCATACGGATATTGACCGAACTCATATTCATATTGTTTCGGTTTGTGTTGATGAGGAAGGGAGGAAAATATCAGACCGGTTTGAAAAAAGAAAGTCGATGGAAATTTGCAGAGACCTTGAAAAGAAGTATCATTTAAAATCTGCAACTGAAAAAGAAACTCAGACAAATGCACAGATTTTTCGAAAAGTAGATTATGCATCCGGAGATGTAAAAAGACAGATTGCTAACGTCATTCGTAACGTGCAGAAATATTATCATTTTAAAACTTTGGGTGAATACAATGCTCTTTTATCATTATTCAACATCAACGTGGAAAAAATAGAAGGTGAACTTCACGGCAAGCTACAGCGTGGATTAGTCTATTCAGCATTGGATGGAGATGGAAATAGAGTAGGTCATCCTTTTAAATCTTCTCTTTTCGGAAAGAATACTGGACTATCTGCAATGGATTTATATTTTCTAAAGTGCTGTCAATCACTTACCAATACTAACATCATTGCTGCTAAAAAAGCTTTACAAGAAACTGTTGACCAAGTGTTAAACTCATCGAAAAATGAAGAGGATTTTATAAAGAAATTAGTTTCCAACGGTATCAATACTGTGGTGAGAAGAAATGATTTAGGTCGCATTTATGGAATAACATTCATTGATCACCATTCTAAAACCGTTTGGAATGGGTCAGGTTTGGGAAAAGAATATGCTGCTAATGCTTTTCAAGAAAGATGGAAGGAAAGTAAAGATGCTGCTAAAGATAAATCTACCAATAGAAAATTAAAACCTGTAGAATCTGGCAACAGAGAAAAATCTTCTGTAACAGAAATTCATCCTTTATTTGATTTCCTTCAAAATAACAATGAGCGAAATGATGCAGAAGAAGTAATTCAAGGTTTAGGTGGGCTTTTAAATTTTTCCGATTCAGAAGATTCGCAGGAACACGATTTTGCACGGCGAATGAAGGTTAAAAGAAAGAAAAGGCATTAACCTGCAGAATCGAAATTACTTTGATCTTTCTTTCTCCAAATTGCCTGTACTTTATTTTGCAACTCTTTCTTATCAGGCAGATACAACTGATATTCTGAAACAAATATTTTATTAGAAATTCCTCCCGTGGCATACTCTACTAAAACTTCATCTTTTTCACCCGACAGGATGATACCGATGGGTTAATTGTCATCTTCGACATTCTCTTCGGCTTTGAAATAATTTAGATACATATTCATTTGTCCGATGTCATTATGTTCTACCTGCTTGATTTTTAAATCAAGCAGTACAAAATATTTTAAAATACGGTGATAAAACACAAGATCAATATAGAAGTGTCTGTTTCGAAGTGAAATCTTATACTGTCTGCCAACAAATGCAAATCCTTTTCCGAGTTCTAACAGAAACAGCTGCAGATTATCAATAATTTTTTGCTCCAAACCCTTTTCTGTGACCCGATGGCTTTGTGAAATTTTTAAGAAATCCAGTATATATGGATCTTTAACAACCTCTGAGTGGCTTTTGGCAACATGTCCTTTTTCTGCCAGCTGCAAAACGCCATCTTTATCTTTGCTTAATGCCAAACGTTCAAAAAGCGATGAATTGATTTGCCTGTTCAACTCCCGATATCCCCAGTTTTCCAATACCGCCAGTTTTTCATAAAACTTACGCGCTGTATCATTGGAAATACCTAATAAATTAACAATATGGGTCTAGCTTAATTTGGCAGGCACTGCCTGCCATTTCTGATAGACTAAATAAAAACGACGCATATCTAAAATATTACGCCTGCCAAATCCTTTACCAAAACGAAGTCTTAAATCCTTGGAAAGGATTGCTAACAGGTCACTTCCATATTCAGCACGTTCCTGTCCTTCTTGCTCATATTCAACAATGTGCCTGCCGATTTCAAAATTGGATTTCACCAATTTGATGTTGACTGCTTTAACAGCACTCTGCCTCGCAGTTTAAATCGTTGAACCTATCGTGTCAAGAAGTTTTGTATACTTTAATTCTGTCGGCGTCATCGTTAATTCTGTATCAGCAAATGTAAACATTCTACATAATTTAAAATCTTTGTAGAGTACTAAAATATCTGATTGGAAACTGTCACAACCGGACAATTGAAGCCATATAGTTCCAACTTCAAAAATACTTTGTTGTAGCATCTATATTAGCCCCACATTAAATTTTAAAGTATGCAGGGAGAAGACGATTTAAGAGGACTCGCCAAGATTATGGGATTCATGAGAGCTGTCAGTATATTACTCGTACTGATTCACTTATATTGGTATTGTTACAGTTTCTTTCAGGAAAGACAATGGACGTTGGAATTAATCAACAAGATATTATATAATTTCCAAAAAACTGTAGGCTTATTCTCACATCCACTTTACACTAAAATTTTTGCTGTTGTGCTGTTGGCATTAAGTTGCCTTGGAACAAAAGGGGCAAAAAATGAAAAAATAACATGGCCAAAAATTTACATGCTTTTGGGAGTTGGTGCGGTACTGTTTTTTATGAATCATTTTCTGCTCCATTTGTCTGCTCCCGTCGGAAAATTTCTTTACATATTGACGATTGCATTAGGGTACATTTCTTTACTGATGGCGGGAGTATGGATGAGCAGGCTCTTAAGAAATAATCTGATGGATGATGTCTTCAATAATGAAAACGAAAGCTTTTTACAGGAAACAAAATTAATGGAAAACGAGTACTCTGTTAATCTTCCTACCAAGTTTTACTATAAAGGAAAATGGAATCATGGCTGGATTAATATTGTCAACCCTTTCAGAGCGACGATTGTACTGGGAACTCCAGGATCGGGAAAATCATATGCTATTGTCAATAATTTCATCAAACAACAAATAGAAAAAGGATTTTCTATGTATATCTATGATTTTAAGTTTGATGATCTGTCAACTATTGCTTACAATCATTTGCTGAAGAATAAGCATCAGTACAGAATTCCGCCTCAATTTTATGTGATCAATTTTGATGATCCAAGAAAAAGTCACAGATGTAACCCTCTTAATCCTGATTTTATGACAGATATATCAGACGCTTATGAGGCAGCATAAACCATAATGTTGAACCTTAACCGCAGCTGGATTCAGAAACAGGGTGATTTTTTTGTAGAATCACAAATTATTTTATTAGCCGCTATCATTTGGTACCTGAAGATTTATGATAATGGAAAATACTGCACATTTCCTCATGCCATTGAATTGCTCAATAAAAAATATTCTGATATTTTTACAATCTTGACGTCATATCCCGATCTTGAAAACTATCTTTCCCCTTTTATGGATGCTTGGCAGGGTGGTGCGCAGGATCAGTTACAGGGTCAGATTGCATCAGCTAAAATACCTCTTTTAAGAATGATATCTCCTAATCTATATTGGGTGATGACCGGAGATGATTTTACTTTAGATATTAACAATCCCCAAGAACCTAAAATTTTATGTGTCGGAAACAATCCCGACCGACAGAATATTTACTCCGCCGCTTTGGGTTTATATAATTCCCGAATTGTTAAACTGATTAATAAAAAAGGAAAACTGAAAAGTTCTGTCATCATTGATGAATTGCCTACAATTTATTTTAGGGGGTTGGATAATTTGATTGCAACAGCTAGAAGTAATAAAGTTGCGGTATGTTTAGGTTTTCAGGACTATTCATGTCTGACTAACCGGAATTTCTTTTACATCTAATCTGTACCAAATTTCCATAAATGATTTTAAATCAAATGTGTTGACACGAACCGGAATAAATTCATTATTTATCTTATCTAAACTAATGAAATTTTCAACTACATCTGCGCTGTATTTATTACCTTTTTCATATTTAAAAAATTCTGATTTTGTTAAATTGTTTTTGCTAATTCCAATTTGCTCTGATAATTCTTTTAATCTGTAAATATCAAAATATTTAAACCCGTTTTCTATAACTATAATAATATTGGGAGAATAATTATAATATAGAATTTTATTCTGAGAACTGCTTATAAATTGACCCTCATTATTCAATTTTGCATATTGAGTAAGCACATTAGTAGAATAATAGATACTAAGATTTTCGACCTCAAGGAGTTCTTCAAACTGAAATGATATAAAAACAATTTTGTTTTTAACTTCTAAGGGAATAGTTTTTTGAAAGTATTCTATACTTCTTAACATCTCTTTTTTTACTTTCTCATCTTTTACAAATGATAATCGATCTTGAGCAAAAATTGTATTTGAAAGAAAAAAGAAAACTAATAATAAATAGGTTTTCATTGTGCAACAGGTATTAAGTTTGGTAATTTTATTTGGCCTTTGTTTTGTTTTGGAGTAGCAATTGATGATCCGTTTTTCCCAGAAAGTATGCTAAAAGGGACAAAATAGTTTTCTCTGTCTTTTGTATTTGCTCCTGTATAATATATAAAATTATATGCAGCGGGATTCGATATTCCTACATCATGCGATAATGGCATTCTAGAATTCGGGTGGGTATGACCATGATACGTAATGTTTTCGAAATTAAGCCCTTTTTCCCCAAATTGCCAAGGAACTCTAACTCTATCGTTAGCATGAGATGTGCCTACTAAAAAATATATTTTCTTTCCCTGTTCTAAATCCTCCTATAGTCCACTCTACATGACTATTATCTGCCGCAAATTGAAAAACCTTTCTAGCATCTACAGAATTTATTGTTGTACCATGACTTAAACCCTCGCTATCTTTACCTGAAAGCTGGCTAATAATGGTTCCACTATTTTTTGTCTCTTTGTTTACCTTTACATAATCCCGATCTTCTTTTCCAGTTCCTTCAGTTGCTTTCTGTGCAAGACCATCAGAACCTTTTATGGCATTTCCTTTAGAATCGCTTTTTGCTTTATAAAGTCTATCAAATTTATCCTCAGTTGTTTGAATTAAGCTAGTATTTCCATTGTCATCAACTCCATAATCATGGTAGTTCATTCCGTTAGAATCTACATAAAAAATTGGATTATTTCCAGACATATGGTACGTAGACATTGGTTGATACATTTCCGCCAGCGGATCTACCACACCCCATCTCCCGATATCCGGCATATAAAATCTCGCACCATAATCATACATTCCCGTCTCTTGCAACTCTTTACCATTGTCATTTTGCGAGGGCTTTTTATTTATCTACCACACGATAAAATCATGCGAGAGCGGGGATATTACTCAAGATTTCTTTGTTTGAATATTGAGAAAATTTTTTTTTCATTAGGTATATAACCTTTTAAATTGGTTATTATCCATTCATTATTTTCTTTAGCAAGAATAAATTCTCCTACAATTCCGTAATTATATTGAGTAATATAAACTTTAGATAATTTCAATGTATAGAAGCTATCAATGTCGTCAATTTTAAATAATCTATAATTTTTGCTTTTAAAATTTATATCCATAAAAAACTTAACATTCAATTCTCTTAAATTACTAATTTTTAAATGCCCATTTTTCCTATTTGAACTATAATCGAACAGTATAGTGTCATTGTTGCTAACTTGATAACTATAAACACTGTCTCTTAAGTATAATTTTTTACTTATTTTATAACCTTTGAGATAATATGCAAAATCACCTTTAAGCAATAGTTCATTGCAAAAATTAGAAGTTATCATTAAACTTGGTAGAGCAACACTTTCTTGTGATATAGCAAAGGAATTATCAAAAGAACACTTGTCACTTTTGCAATTAATTAATAATATTAATATTAAAATATAATTAAAATAAATCTTCATCAGAATAAAATTTTATTATTTAAAAATGACTTTCAATAACTCTTTAAAGTTCATTTTTGCTTGCGTTCTTTCATATTTTTTATCAGATAAAACATCTCTTGGGGAAGGTGAAGACTCTTTTTTTTCACCATAATATGATTTATATCCTTCCGCATTAGACTTTTCAATGTTATCTAAACTAAATACCGCGTGTGCAGATTCTTCATGATTAATGGTTGCTGCCAAATTAAGCGTTTCTTCTTTTTCTACATCTTTTCTACTACCATTAGTTTTTAATTGAACACCAATAATAATTAATTCTTTGGTTCCATTATCTGTAATATTATTATATTCTGATTTATTAATCTTTAAACCATAATTTGAAATAGTAGTGTTGTACTCTTGCTGATTTGACACAGAGAATTCTCTTCCAGAAGAAGGATCATATTTATTCCAGAAGGGCGCATATAAAACATTATACTTGTTTTGAGTTTGTACTTTTTGTAAAAATTGTTTACCTCCTGTTGTTTGTCTATTTGCAGTATAAGCACTTTTAAATAATTTATCTCTATTTAGTGCTGTATTAATTAAAACTTTTTCTAAACCTTCAAGTTCTCTTGCGTCAACAACCCTATTTTCAGAAAAATTATAATGAGATTGGTAAGCATACTTTTCAGAAAGCGGGTCAACATTAAAAAACCTTCCTACATCGGGCATATAATTTCTCCATTTAAAACTGTAGAAACCAGTCTCCTGCAACTCCTGTCCTTGGTACTTGTAGTTATTTGTGAAAAAATGCTCGTAGCGAGAATTATAAACTTAGATTTTTATGGTATAAATGCCCCACAACCATTAATCACTTTTGCCAATTTTCCTTTTTTCTTAATTTTCACATTATTTATGGTTAATTCATTAAAACCAATTATAACATGTTTTTTTCCTGATTTAAGTCTGCTTGTTTCTATAATACTATCTTTAATTATATTTTTAAAAAAATTGCATGAAGTAACCTTTCTTTTCTCAGCAAGAATAATATCATTTCGGACATTAAATACATAATAATCATTAGTTGAATCGATTGATAAAATTTTTAATTTATTCGATTCCATAGTAGTATTGTTTGAAATACCTGTGCAAGAATATATAATTAATAAAAATATTATTGATATAATTCTATAAAAACTTAAATTAAGGTTCGTTTTCATAGATAAATAAAATTTTCTTGTTTCCTGTTGTGGGATTTAAATGATAATAGGTATTATACCCTGGTTTATAAATACCTTCATCTTTAAAGATATTTTCATCTGATTTCGCTTCAGGTATTTTGTTTACTATTTTATGGGCTTTCTTATATATATATTTTTGCACATCTGCTGAGCGGTAGTCATGAATTCCATTGCCTATACTCATAGCTTCATATGATTCTAATACCTCATGTAAAACATTTGCTGAAGCCTTACTTCCTCCATTTTGTTCTATTTTCTTTGCTTGATCAATGTTAATGACTTGTTCTCCGAATATTTTATCTCCTTCAGCCTTTGATCCCAAATATGCCCCGACTATTATTAATCCGTCATCTCCAATAGTATAAGACGAAGTTGCTTCTAACTTTACAACATTTTTTTTATCCTGGATTGTTTTAAGTAATTTTTTATCCGCTTTAGTAATTGCCTTACCTTCAGCTTCAATTTTTCCTGTCTCACTATTCCGTGTTAACTTAAGATTTGTAGATTTTTGTAATTCTGCTGTTGATTCTTCAGCTCTATCCCCGTCTATGAATAACTCTTCTCTTCTTCCATCCGGATCGATAAAGCGAAGAGGATTGTTATATGCGTAACGATATGGAGTCCAACGTCTGTCTTTTTCTGCCAGCGGATCCAACACACCCCATCTTCCAATATCCGGCATATAAAATCTTGCCCCATAATCATACATTCCTGTCTCTTGGAGTTCTTTGCCGTTGTACTTGTATTGATAAGCGATATAGTGACTACCAAGAATTTCTATACATTATTTCTAAAATATTCTTTAAATAATTAAGGTTTCCGTTAGACTGGCTTTTTTCAAAATTTAATGAATGGTATGTTAAGTATTTTGAAACTACAATTCCATTTTTTTTTACTATTAGTAAGTAAATATTCTTAGAAGTCTCTTTTTTACAGTTCTCGTAATACAAACCATAATTTAAAAGTTCTAAATTTTCTGAAATAGTCTTAAAATCCTTCTCTTTGAAACTTAAGCTTTGATTTGTTTTAAAGTAATTCTTATAACCAATATTTTTCTTATCATTATTTTTCAGAATAGTAATACTTCCATCACTATTATCTCCTGTAATGAATAAAATAACTTCATAATTATTACTTGCATCATTACCATTAATTATATTTTTATAATTATCTGGCATTATAATATTTTCATATACTCTGTCAAACTCTTCTATTTTTTTTGTTTCTATCACATTGCAATCTGAATTTTTTCTAAAATTCTGCCCTTTACATGAGACAAAAAATAATGTTAATAACAATAAATATTTCATCTTATTTAATATCAGATATTTTATATACTCTATTTAAATAGTCATTTGCATTGTATGGATTATTTTCTAATAATTTTAATGGAACAGTCTGTAATTGCATTTTTAAAAAGGATTTTGAATCATATCTCATCATTTGTGCCGAATACTCACTAGATAGGTTCATATTTTTAATTCCATTATTTATCAATTCTCCTCTGATAATATTTTCTATATGCGACGCTCTACGCTCTCTGTTTTCAACATAACTGTTGAAAGCTGATATCTTAAATTCCGGCATTGAGCTTAAATCAGGGGCTGACATTTCTCCTTCAATACCCTTCATCTTTAACCATGCATGACCTCCTTCATGTGCTACTGTGGCTTGAATATTAGCTTCAAGACTAGAAACCCCTTCTAAATATTTATCACTACCATTTCCTATTCCCATTTTTATTGTTGTACCTCCATCATCATTTTTAACAGTACTTCCACCATTTTCTTTTGTTGCAAAAATTGTATGGGTGTTACTATCCTTTTCCAAATCATTATAAATCAAAGATGCTGTTTCTGAATTATTAACGACTTCTCTATATTGTTTTTTCAGTTCTCTCCTTGCTTCTCTATATTCTTTTCTTGAAGAAAATGTTTTACTTAACTCTTCATCATTTTGAACATCCCCCCATGATGCCCACCTTATTCGCATTCCGTCAGGATCAATAAATCTTATTGGATTATTTACGACATAATTATATGGGCTATGACGTCTATAAACTTCTGCCAACGGATCAATCACTCCCCATCTACCAATATCCGGCATATACATCCTTGCGCCATAGTCATACATTCCCGTCTCCTGCAGCTCCTTACCGTTGTACTTGTATTGATAAGCATTCTGAGTGGTAGTTGTATAATTATGCAACAATCCGAATGGATAGTAATTATTAATTTCTACGATCTCGCCCGGTTTCCAGTTATCTATACATATAGGAAATTCAAATGGTGGATTCCAATTTCCATTACATTCACTTACGAAATATTGTCTTGCTTGAACAATACCATCTTTGTTAGTGTCACTATAACTCAACCTCACATTTCCTAGATGATCGGTATAATTATAAATATACTGATTGCTCAAAGCATCAAAATACCCCTCCGAAGTCGGAATAATTCTGAGCTTCATAACAGCAACCTCATTAGGGTCATCAATTGTTCCAAATCCGCCTCCATTACCAACTCCCGATGATTTGGTAGATTTATACTGAAAACCATCCAGATAATTGGTTTCTATATCACCAAAGAGCTTCTTTACTTTTACTCCATCTGCCCGATAAATATAATTGGTTATTTGAGCATTCTGAGTAATCTGCTTGGGTAAATTTAGATAATTATATTGAATAGAAGAAATGCCTTTATCTAAATGTTTGGTCATGTTTCCATTTCCGTTTGTCACATTATTATCATATTCAATGGTATTGTGACTTGCCAGATAAGGATAGCCATCACTCTTTCCAATTTCTTCTTCAGTAACTTTTGTAAGCCTATTTCCTATATAATCATATTTAAGGTTATCAATCTTAAAGGCTGCAGTATTTCCTGTCATGAGCTCAGCAGAACGTTGGAGTCTCATAATATTTCCGTTTAGGTCATAGTCTATTTTTTCAAAGTATTCTTTCGCTGTAGGATTGATATCTTTTTGATAAAAGCCTGCTTTCAGCCTGTTTAATCCATCATATACATAACCGTACCTTTTTAACGGTTCGTTTTCTTGTGTAGATGTTTTCCAATCTATTTCCGCAATATTTCCATTGTATTTAGGCTTTACCTGAAGAGTTGAAAAATCATTATTAGGAGTCTGTTCACCTTCTACCTGATTATATTTTATTTTATAACCAAAAAGATCTCCATTTACTAAATTTCCAGGATCATTAATCTGCGTCATCCAACCACGGATATTGTATAGATAATCTACTTGTTGAAGTCCACTTCCTAAACTTGTACCGCCTACCTTTTTGCTTTCCAGCTGCGAAAGCTCATTATATATATTTTGAGCAAGATATTCTACAGGATTATTGTCCACCTTGTGGGTGTGAGTCATTAATCTATTCTGATGGTCATAGGTGAAGTTTTCGGTAATTACTTTTTCAGTATCGCTGTCTAATCTTTTGTGTCTGGTAACTACCATCTTGGGAGTTCCGGAAAAGTCGAGTTCAGATTCAGTTTTGGTATAACCTCCTAAGTGGTTAATAGAATGACTTCCGATTGGTCTTCCTTTTTGGTCGTACCAGGTGTAGTTTTTGGTCCAATTATCATCTTCAATGTTTTTTACATAAGAAGCTACGGGTAAACTTTTGGTGCTGATATTTGAATTCTGAGAATATTGTGAAAGAACATCCTGTCCTAAAATCTGTGACGGAATAGGAGGGGTTTCTCGAGGATAATTATCATAATAATTGACAGATAATACCGTTTCTATCTGACTGTACATATCATTGCTATAAAAAATAAGTATTCCATTACTGAAAAGACTTCCCTCTCGTTTTTCAGTAATAACCTGATTATTAGTGATAGCTTGTAATTCTTCACGAGTTTGGCCGGGAAGATGTATAACTCCGGTATAGGCAACTCTGCCAAATTGATCATATTTGGTGAAAAGCCATTTCTTGGAAGGATGCATTACGGCATCCTGTGTAAAGATTAATCTATCTGTTTTGTCATAGACCATATATTCCCAACCTTTTCCCGGCAGCTTCTTTTCTACTAAACGGTTTCTACTGTCGTATTTATATTGATAGCAGAGATTGTTTAATGTAATATCAGGAAATAGACCACTAGTTAAATTTTTAACGGCATCTGCTGCTAAAGGGGGTATAACATACGCTAACTGGTCATAATTATTGTATACATAATAAGTATCGGCATTTTCTGTGTCGCTTAGTACTTTTCTGATAAGCAATACCTGACCTCGGCCATTTTTATATTCAATGGTTTTATTTCCGTCTTCATCGGTTACCATATTTTTATATAATTGGGCAATAGTGTAAGATGTTGATAGAGTAAGCTTTGATTCTAAATTTGTATAGTCAAATGTGGCTGTAAACTTTTTCACTTCTCCATCTATATTAGCATCATAATTAAATTTTACAGGCTTATCGCTCCATGCCTGGCCTACCTGTTTTTGTTCTAAAATCCTGTCTAAAGGTGAGTTTTCAAATTCTTTTTTAGCAAAAATAACTTCGTTGCCTAAAGGTGTATTGGATGCATTTGCCAAAGGATTCGGAACAATAGCACCGTTCATTGTACCCCCTTGAGGAACGGGAAGATAATCCAAAGCCTGTCTTCCAAATCCATCATATTCGATGTGAGAAACAATATCTCTTTGCAATGGGGATGCTTTGATATTGACAACCTGCTTGGGTCTGCCTAAACCGTCAAGATACTGAACGGTTTCTGTTGCCTTAATAGCTTGATTATTTGTATCATAGTCAAGATATGTTTTTGAATAAACATAATTCTGATCTGTGCTTAGGTTTAAAGCCTGTGCATGGGATAGCCCTACTACAAACAATGTACTTATTGGGATGATTATTTTTTTCATGATTTGTGTTAGTGCTTGTAATTGTATTTGAATTCTTTTACCGTCTTATAAATCAGGTTTCCTGCCGTATTTTTTTCCTGTTGCTTTATTTCTTTTAATCGATTCGCAGAATCATATAAATATACTTCTTTGATTCCTGATGGTGGGGTAATGCTTGTTACTCCAATCAATGGATCATATGTGTAAGTGGTAATTTGAAACTCTTTTAGCTGCAGGAGATGACGAAAATTATCCAAAGCTGTTATCAATGCTGTCTCATTTGAAGGATTTAAAGCATCAGCATCAGAAGCTGTAATAATATCGGTGGCTAAACCGTTTACTAAAGCATATGGATAACCTACAATTTTAGCAATAGGTTGAGTTGAGTTGTAGCCCCAAATGATTGTTGTAGGAATACCGTCTTTGGTTGTGTACTGCACTAAATTCCCCTTGGAATCATATTGATCATAAGTGACTTCGGTTTGAGCAATATTATTGAAATCATAAGATAACACTGAACTTGGGAACAAGTTGGAAGGATTGTCATATTTTGTTTCTATTTTTGAAAGTACCTTCCCTGGATCAGTAATATTTTGTTTTTTAACAATAGACGTTTCTAAAGGAGTTCCAATGATATTAGCATTAATTAATCTTGTATTTCCTTTTTCATGAGCATATTGACTTTCGGAAGCGTTGATAGTGCCATCTGCAAAAATTTGTGTAGTAGCTGTAATATAATCTCTAGTATTATAAGTATAATTAGTTATTGTAGAAACTATATCTGGGATATTATTTTTATAAAAGTAGGATTTGTCTTTTTTTTGAATAGGCAATGTGATTCCAAATTTTTCAGTGTTTTTATATATTGTTACATACTTGCAATTGATGACAATAGGGGTATAGTTTTGAAGACTATAGCAATGATTAATCATATTTGAAAATGATGTTTCACGCAGTTTAATACCGCTTACTTTAAGAGCGTCTTTTGTATTGTATATAATTTCAGTTTCGGCAAGCAATCTATTGTTTTCATCAGTCGTTTTTTCCCAAATCAGTTGTCCTCTGAGATAATCTTGATCAGGAATTGGTATGATAGGCATATCGATTAAAAGTGCTCCCGTATTCCTGAAATCTATAGGAGACCTATAATTATAAAGACTTTTACCTTTGCTGTTTCCATCCTTATCAAGTAATTGTATGCTTATAAACTTATATCCCACATCAGCGCCTTGCGTTTTCATTACAGGAAGTATGTTGTAGTTTGTAGTCACATTAAGATGAGCATTGTAGTGAATTTTCTGGTATACTGGCTGGTCTATGTAATCATACTGTACCGAGTAATTGAATATTGGCACAGGAAATACCAATGCGCCACTACTACGTTGCGGATCATTTATATCATCATAGTTATACGTATATTTTTTTGTGAAAATATCTGAGGTTGAGTTTTCGAAATAAGAAATATTATTAATTCTTAATCCTCCACCTTTTTCTTTTTTTGTATCAACAAAAACATTTTCTACAGTAGTTGCCTCAAAAGTATCTATCGTATTTGCTATTGGAGAAGAAAATGCAAAATCGCCTGTCAAAGAGGCATAATAAACTCCTGGTTCAAAATCAATATTAAGATTTATTTCACTTATTATCTCCTGATCTGGATTCGTATTGTCATTGGGGCAGAATGGCGGTGTTGTACGCCTACACATCTGGCTTGACATTTCGTAATTGTAAACAACCGGAGAATATTGATTATCGCTAATTTTTTTATAAATATTAAGTTTCCAATTACAATAAATTAAATTTCCCAGCATCAGTTTTAAACTTACCTTCTGAGGTGAAATAACTGTGAAAAATTCTTTTTTAATGTTGGGATTAAAGTTTCCAAAATGTATAGAATGCCCATCATATTCAGGTCTGAAGTATCCTTCTACTTGCTGTAAAAGTCCATTTCCTGAGCCCGGAAAGTAACTATATTCATTTGCCTCAAAATCAAAAGCAACTTTACCGTTTGTAGGATAGGTGATTGATTTAACAACATCCTGGGCAACATAATTCAACCCGGAATCCAAAAAATATCCCCATTTATCTTTCTTTAATTCAATACCTGAAAAACGGTTATATTCAATCTTATATTCTGTATTTTGATTATTCTCCGTAACTCTAATTACCTTATCCAGAAGCATACGTTTTAAAATAATGGGAGATAAGTCTGTGCGCTCCAAAAAGTTAGTATCTGAATAATCATATTCAAAATTATATTTTTCGGTAAATTTTATTGGATCTTGTCCTAGGTAGTTGGTCTGAATTGATTTTAATTTATAAAGATTATTGGGTTCAGTATAATTTGAATCTTGCCTTCCAACCTCGTAATTTAGCTTTATATTCCCTTTGCCAATGATATTAATTTGTGTTAAAAGTTTTGTGTGTGAAGTATTAAATGTGTGTTGTGTTTCTATAGCACCTGGCATTACTTCATCCACCTCTATGTAATCACCCGTGACTTCGCTGGTAAGGTTTTGATAAGATACATCACTTGCAATCCTGTTTATAAAGGTGGGGGTTTCTTGAAATTTCACATTAGAAAAAAGATCATAAGTAAATGTTACTAAATCAGAATCTGCCTGATCCATGATCTTCACCAAATGATATGCAGAAAAATAATCGCTACCTTCTATCTGTGAACTGGTATAGCCAAAGCTTGTTGTAAGGCCTATTTTAATGGTATTAAATTCTCTGTGAATTCTTTCCATTCCATTAAAGCTGTACTTAATTCCTTTATCATCAATGATAGTGAATGCATCTAATTCTCCGCTTACTACATCTTTATGGCAGATAATCTGTACATTGTTTCTGTCAAGTTTTTCAACGGTAAAACTACCATCATTATTTTTTACAATATAGAATCTTCCTGAAATTCCCATAAAATTATATTGATACAGATCATATTCAGTATCATACCTACCTTTTACTGCATAGAAAGCATATTCATTATTGTCTAATATATTACCTTCAAACAAAGCTGTTTCACCGCTGATAATTTTATAAGTAGGATTTAGTACATGATTATAAATTCCAAGTTTATAGTTGAATCCAAATGGAATTGTTTTATTTTTTTCATCTGGACCGCCACCTCTTACAGTTCTTGTAATCGTTCCTCCGGCCATTAAACTCCATCCTAAGCCTGTTTCTCCTGATCTGTCTTCGGATTTTGTATTTAGTGGATGATATTTTAATCCAATGTTTATATTTACATTGGGATTTGTTGAAGGAATAGAAACAAGAGGTATGCTAATGTCCGGAATTCCTGTATAATTACTTACTGGAACTTCTTCAAATTTCATCAAATTATTTGAGGTAGGAGCAGCTGGGTATATCTTATTAACATCTTCAACATAATTTTTTACATTGCTTTGTCCTTTTGTTGTTGTGAACAATCCGATAGAAATAACAACAAAAAGAAAATTATTAAATATTTTTATCATATTTTATTTTTTTATAATTTTCGCATTCGCCGTTTTCTCAGTATCTGTTTTCACAACGATTAAATACGCTCCTTGAATCAAATTCTGCGTATTAATCTTGGTTACTTTATTCTTGGTCTTTAAACTTTGAAGTTGTCTTCCACCCATATCATAAAGGGTGATGTCTGCTTCCTTAAAACCTTGCTCTGAGCTTGTCGAAGAGTCAAATCCTATTTCTACATAAGCGTAGTCTGATACCGGATTAGGATAGATCTTAATATTCTGTTTTTCTATCAACTGGTCAATTTGCTGATCTCCCAATTTCACAATTTTCCAGTTCTCTTTTCCTAGTTCTTCGGCACTTGTTCCTGCTAAAACAATAGAACCGTCTTTATTCATTTTCAAATCAGAAAGTCTTTCTTCTTTCTTTCTAGATTCACCTTTTACATGTTTTCGCCACTGTTCATTTCCGTCATTGTCGATGTACAGCATCCAGAATGTTTCATCATCGGCTTCTATTCTTCCTTCTGCCTGAGTGTAACCTCCGAGTAAAACTCCTTTCGTGTTTCTGCCATTTCCGGTACTGATGACATTCATACTCATCAGAATATCACGATTTTTAAAATTGTAGGATTTTTGCCACTGTTCGTCACCTTTTGTGTTTAAAGAAATCAACCAAACGTCGGTTCCTTCTTCAATGCCAACGGTTTTGTTCCCTGACTTTTCAGATCTCGATTCTCCACCAATAATATATCCGGATGAAGTAAAAACCATGGTTCTTAAATGGTCATCACCTTTACCTCCAAAATTCTTTTCCCATTCTATTTTATTGTCTTTGCTTAGTTTGATGACCCAGTAATCGCCTTCCCCGAAGTTTTCTGTCGTTTTTGCAGTAAATTGAGTCATAACAGGATTTTCTTTATCATCACTTTTTACTGTTTTGTTTCCTGTTGTTGAATTACTTCTTGAATAAACACCTAGCAAAGCACCTCCATCAGGTGTAGGAATCATTTTTTCCACTTCATCGAGGGCTCTTCCGCCTAAGATTATTTCTGAAATTACTTTTCCATTTTTATCAAGCCTGGTTACGGTCACATCTTTAGAACCGAAACCATTAGTTGAATTCTGAACATTTCCAGCGACCATAAAACCAAAATCAGCAGTCTGAATGACAGATCTCGCTTCTTCATCCTGAGAGGTTCCTAAGGTTTTTTGCCACAGTTCATCTCCAAATTCATTGATTCTGATCAGCCATATATCAGATCCTCCTTTTGAACTCTCTTTTTTATCAAGACCTTTTCCTGAAAAAGAAGTTCCTGCTAAAAGAAATCCTCCTTCCTGTGTAGCAACGGTTGCCGATAAAAAGTCATGATTCTGTCCTGAAAAATATTTTTCCCAGACTTCTTCCCCTTGCTGATTCAATTTAACTAAATGAAAATCGTAGCCGTTGTTCTGCTTATTATCCGAAGTTATTTTTTTAGATTGAATAGAGCTTCCTGTTATAAGATATTGTTGGTCTATGGTTGTGGTGACTTGTGAAAGGAAATCCTGAGTAGAGGATTTAATATCTTTCTGCCATATCACATCCTGAGCATACAGTACAGCAGTTGTGCATATAAGAAATGCGCTCATGTAGAGTTTTTTCATGATTTGGTTATTAATTTTGATTGCGAATTTAATGTTTTCGAATGAATTATATAATCTCTTATTTTAGATTTAATATGAGTATTGTCATATTAATGTGACAAATGTAAATATCAATCACGTCAAAACTTGACGTGATATTTTTAATGAAGAAATGAGGGTTTTATGCTAAACTTTTACTGGACATTAAATTAGTATATCCAATTCTAGTTTGAACTTAAATTCAAAGTCTGCGCATGGGAAAACCCTACTACAAACAATGCACTTATTGGGATGATTATTTTTTTCATGATTTGGGTTAGTGTTTGTAGTTGTATTTGAATTCTTTTAACAGTTTACCGTTAATGTCTTTGATACTTTCTAACCTGTTGGCAGAATCATATTTATAAACTTCTCTTATTCCTGACGGTGGAGTGATGCTTGTTACTCCAATCAAAGGGTCGTAAGTATATGTCGTTACTTGGGCATTGAGAAATGCAGACTGTTTTCTGAATACATCTAGTTTGTCTATTAAAGTCTGCTCTGTAGTTGCGTTAATATCAGCATCAGAGGCAGTGATAATCTCTGCTGCCAAACTACCGGCAACGGAATAAGGAACACCTGTAACTTTAGCAATAGGCTGAGCAGAATTATATCCCCAAATGATTGCTGTAGGAATACCGTCTTTGGTTGTGTACTGCACTAAATTCCCCTTGGAATCATATTGATCATAAGTGACTTCGGTTTGAGCAACATTATTGAAATCATAAGATAACACTGAACTTGGGAACAAGTTGGAAGGATTGTCATATTTTGTTTCTATTTTTGAAAGTACCTTCCCTGGATCAGTAATATTTTGTTTTTTAATAATAGATGTTTCAAGAGGAATTCCAATGATATTAGCATTAATTAATCTTGTATTTCCTTTTTCATGGGCATAAGAGTAAAGGGTCTCATTAATTTCCTGAGATGGAAGAATCGTTTCTTTCTTAATCGGAAGGTCTCTCGCATTAAATAAAATATTGTTAACTGTTTGGATATAACTTCCGTTATTATAGTCTTTTGAAACAGAATTAGTCATATTGGCTTTTCCTACCACTTCCAGGCTGACAAAAATTTTGGGATCTTGATAGAAATTACAATTTGGACCAGGGATACCACCACTTGTGCATATTTGACGATAGTGTTCATAACTCATAAATGCACCAGCTGTTGTAAACTCTTTGTAAGGCGAATCCGGATACTGGAACTTGATTCCTGTATATTTATAAACAGAACGAAGCTGATGTACATTATCACTAATAGATAAATCATTATTGAATACATCTACTTTTCTTTCTTTGACTAAAAGTCCTCTTTTAAAATCAAAATTCGGATATGATATAAACGGAGGGGCAAAAGATGACGGAAATATAGCGTTTGGAGTATCTTCAGGATACGTATAAGTGTAAACAGTTTTCCCTTTATTTAATTCTGAAACTGATACATTTTTGTACCCGACATCTGCCCCCTGTGTTTTTTGAACGGGAATAAAATTGTCGGAAGAGAGTATCGTATATGCTTTATCAAAACCTAAAGATCCCGCCGAACCCGTAAAAATGTTACTATATTCGTAAAAATAATTGTGCAGCGGTTTCGGATAAATTAAAGCCCCAGAAATTTCCTGACCGTTCTCAATATTATTATAGTCAAAGTTTATTGATTTTGCAGGCACAGAAATATTTTCATCTGTATAATAGCTGATATTCTTGATCCTGATACCGCCTCCGTTTACATATTGGATAAGATTTGTACTTTTCTTTTCTTTAAACTCTGCCAATATTTTTATCTGGCCATAATTAACATAGCTGGTATTTGAAATAACCTGGAATGTTGTATAATAATCACCTGCCTCTAAATTTCTCAGATGATATGCTGGATAATCAGGATCTGGATCAACTGTTGGTCCAATAATCGTAATGAGATTGTAGACATTCCCCACTTTTTTATAAATACTAAATGTCCAGGTATTGTTTCTAATATTATAGTTATCCTCAAGATCCGGAAAACTAATCTCCATTTGGCGCACGCCAGACAACGAGAAGAAATAATTCTTTACGTTTTGCTGAGATCCGCTATGGGTCGTCATATAACTGTTAGCATCCCAATTATCCGGGTTATCATAGATATCAGCCGGTTCAGAACCAATAAATGAATAGGTATTGCTTTCAAAATCATATTTCTGTATTCCCCCTGTAGGTAATTTGATGCTCTCTAAGATATTATATTTCATACAGGCAGGAGACGGATTTCTACTCAAAAGAGTATTATCGGTAGGCTTAATACAATTAAACCAGCCCCAATGATCTATATTCAGTTTTGAAGAGGATAATGGTATATTGCTCGTATAATTCAATTGATAATCATATTTTTTTTGTTGTAAAGCATCAAAAACACTTATGTTATCCAATTTCAAACGGTATTCCTGCATGTTGTGTAAATCAAAACTGAAATTGGAATAATTGAATTTATAGGTATCCATAATGTTTCCCGCCGGGCTCAGTATCTGAATATAATCAAGTTTATTGAGTTGGTTGGGGTTGCTATAATTGGTATCTATCCTGCTCTGGAGATAGGAAAGGTTAATTTTTCCACGGCCTACTATTTCTATATCTTTCAACAGTCTTGTTTGAGTATTGATACTGTTGGTAGAAAATTCTTGTGCTGCAGGAATTACATTTCCAAAATTATGGGGATAGGTATAAGAATTTTCAATCAGAGTTGAACTATTTCTTGTAATACTCGAATTGGTCGTAAAGAAAACAGGGCTTAAAGGATAATAATTGAATTTTATCAAAGTATCCCCCAATACATCTTGAACCTCACCTAAGTGGAATGCAGATGTAACCGCTCCTATATTATACATATTATCACTAATATATCCATTAAATCCTATTCTATGACTATAGGATGTGATTTTCGAGTCTTCCGTAACATTGAAAATATATTTATTTCCAAATTCATCAATTATGGTAAATCTACTGACATCATATGTTTTATTAGGGTTCAGTGAGCTAATTTCAATTTTTAGATTGTTTTCGTCAAGCTTTTGAACATACAACTGATTGCTTGAATTTTTTTTAATAATGAACCTGCCGCTATACCCCATGAAATTATATTGGTACAGATCATATTCCGTATCAAATAAATTTAAATAACAGGCTTTATATGCAAAATTCAAAAAGCTGTTGTAGGTTGGCGACTTTACAATAGGAACATATACCCCTTCAGTTTCAAGAGAGTCCAAAAATTTTCTTGTAAGATTAGTTTGAGAGCCGGGGGAAAATTCATCATAATAAATCCCTGTTTTTGGTATCTGATGCAGATTTGGAATCACAACATCACCATCAGGCCCATTCATGACTGTTCTGGAAATCGACCCGCCTGCAAACAAACTCCAGCCAAGCCCTACTTCCGAAGATTTATCTTCAGGTTTTGCCGTGTTTGGATGGTAATTTAATGATACATTAACCTTTACACTAGGAGATTTTGTGGACAGGCTGGTAATCGGAATTTTAATATCAGGAATTCCCGTATAATTATTGGTAGGTGTTTCTTCAAATTTCATCAAATTATTCACAGTTGGAGAAGCCGGATACATTTGATTGATATTATCCATAGGGTTACTTACCGAAGAACCTGTCGATTGTGAAAAATAAAAGCCGTAAAATAGCAGCAGTACAATCTTAAATATATTATGTATCTTTTTCATTATTTCTTTATCAATTTAGCATTCGCAGTTTTCTCAGTATCTGTTTTTATCACAATCAGATACGCTCCCTGAATCAAACTCTGCGTATTTATTTTGGTTATCTTATTCTTTGTTTTCAAGCTCTGAAGCTGTCTACCACCCATATCATAAAGGGTGATGTCTGCTTCCTTAAAACCTTGCTCTGAGCTTGTCGAAGAGTCAAATCCTATTTCAACATAAGCGTAGTCTGATACCGGATTAGGATAAATCTTAATATTCTGTTTTTCTATCAACTGATCAATTTGTTGATCGCCCAATTTCACAATCTTCCAGTTCTCTTTACCTAATTCTTCAGCACTAGTTCCTGCTAAAACAATAGAACCATCCTTATTCATTTTCAGGTCAGAAAGCCGTTCTTCTTTCTTTCTAGATTCTCCTTTTACATGTTTTCGCCATTGCTCTTTCCCGTCATTATCAATGTACATCATCCAGAATGTTTCATCATCGGCTTCTATTCTTCCTTCTGCCTGAGTGTAACCTCCGAGTAAGATGCCTTTAGTTGATGATTGTCAGTTGTCAGTTGATGGTTTTCCGCTGATGACATTCATTCCCATCAGAATATCACGGTTTTTAAAATTGTAAGATTTTTGCCACTGTTGGTCGCCTTTTGTGTTTAAAGAAATCAACCAAACATCGGTTCCTTCTTCAATGCCAACGGTTTTGTTTCCTGACTTTTCAGATCTCGATTCTCCCCCGATAATATATCCGGATGAAGTAAAAACCATGATTCTGTCCCGAGAAATTTTTTTCCCAGACTTCTTCATCTTGCTGATTCAATTTAACTAAATGAAAATCGTAGCCGTTGTTCTGTTTATTATCCGAAGTTATTTTTTTAGATTGAATAGAGCTTCCTGTTATAAGATACTGTTGGTCTATTGTTGTGGTGACTTGTGAAAGAAAATCCTGAGTAGAAGATTTAATATCTTTCTGCCATACAACATCCTGAGCATACAGTACAGCAGTTGTGCATATAATGAATGCGCTCATGTAGAGTTTTTTCATGATTTGGTTATTAATTTTGATTGCGAATTTAATGCTTTTTAAATAATTTTATAATCTCTTATTTTAGATTTAATATGAGTATTATCATATTAATGTGACAAATGTAAATATCAATCACGTCAAAACTTGACGTGATATTTTTAGTGTAATAAAACGCTATGAGAATTAGATAAATTGTAAGAATATAATGATTAAATTGAGATATTAAATATTGATTGAGTAAAGAAAAGCATTATCATAAATTTTTGCTTGCGTTTCATATGTTAAAATTAAGGTTTTATGCTTAACCTTTACTGGACATTAAATTAGTATATCCATGTTCAATATGCAAGCAAAAAATTTGTAAATACATTAGATTTTTATAACGTCACAAGAAGTATGAGCCGCAGAGGAAATTGTTGGGATAATGCAGTGGCTGAAAGTTTTTTCAAATCATTAAAAACGGAACTCATTTATAGTAACAAGCTCATTACAAAAGAAAAAATGGAGCTGGAAGTTTTCGAATACATAGAAATCTGGTACAACAAAAAAAGACGTCATAGCACCCTGAATTACCAAACGATAGAAGAATTTAACAATCAAAACTAAATTTGTAAAAATGCTGCTTAACTTATACTGGATTTTTTATTTGCATATCCACTTGCCGTTTTGTCTTCGTGCATAAAACATTTCAGCATCGAGTTTTTAGGTTGTAAACTGTAATGTTGCAGAACTTCGGATAAACTTAAACGTTCTTTGATTGCGGAGATTTCCATAAAAGCTTATGTTGTGTTATTTTGATACATTACAAAAGTAAAATAAAAGTATCATTTCAACAACATTTATTTTATTAATTTAACACATATTAAGACCGTTGCACAATTAAACATCATCAAATATTATAAATTTTTCGAAGTTTAATTTTTAATTTGGTCTTAATTTTTTGTTTATTTTGTAGATAAAGTGCTTTTTTCTGTTTGTTTCACGTACTATTTCTCGTTTTTTAGAGCATTAGGCATAATTATGGCTGGACTTCGATATAAATTATAGGCTAAACCTTCTAATAAATTCTGCGCATGCATCTTTTTAATTCCTTTGTATCGTGCTGTACCACCATTAAACCAACGCCGAATACTACCAAAAGTACGTTCTACTTTGTAACGAACTTTGCCACATAATTTATTAAATTTCCTTTCGATTTCGCTCAATGGTTTGTTCTTTTTTGCTTTTTTAGAATTCTGTTCTTGAGATTTTTCTTTTTTAATAATTCTTCATTTTTTGAGGATTGATAGCCTTTGTCACCATAAATTATAGTCCCTTTTGGTAAATCCGCTGTCGCCAAAACTTCTTCTAAATTCGAAATCTCATTCACATTTGCTGATGTTGTTAAAATTCCTAAAACTAACCCATTTTCATCGGTAACGTGATGCTTTTTGTAACCATAGCGAAGTTTTCCAGCTTTCTTAATCCAACTTGCATCGGTATCTACACTGGGTTTTAAGATTTTTAATGATATTTTTTCTGCCTTTTCTTTCTCCAAATTCCCCTCCGATCTCTCATCTTCTTTTCGGTCTTCCGCAGCTTCATAACTCGATTTTCCTTTCGGTTTCAATGGGGTATCAATCACAGAAGCGTCCACAATAGCTCCTGTTTTAACAATGATTTGATGTTTTTCCAGTTGTCGATTAAACTCTTTTAATAATTTTTCGCAGCCTTTTTTCTCAGTCATTCTGCTTCTAAACCTACTCAAAGTACTATGATCAGGAGATGTTTGTTCCAATGTTAAACCACAAAATTTACTGAAAGATATCGAATCATTAATACGTTCTTCAACTTCATAATCACTCAAACCATACCACATCTGTAATAGACTCATTTTGAAAAGCAAAAGTCCATCGTAGCTTGGATTTCCAACCACATTATTACCCTTAGCATAATATTTATTGATGATGTTGCTAATCAATCCCCAATCGATTAAAACATCAATCTGAGTGAAAAAAACACTTTTTATTTTCCGAACTCGTAAATCGCAAATGGTATCTGCAAAACTTGGAGACTTCTCTATTTTCATAACCTGAAAATACATATTATTTAATTGATAAACAATGTATTAGGTATATTGTTTCTGAAGTTTCACCGTGCAATGGTCTTATATTGTATAATTTGTGCTTTTTAGATAACTTCGTGTAAAGTTTATCATATGCAACACATCGGCAAAAACATAAAAAAAATACGTGAGGAAAAGGGTTTAACTCAACAAGCGATTGCGGATTTAATTGCAATGCATCGTTCTAATTACTCCAGAGTAGAGACAGATGACAGAGATTTATCTATTGAAGCTGTGGGAAAAATTGCAAGATTTTTTAATATGACTATCGACGATCTAGTAAACTTTGAGGGAGAGATTCCTAATGAAGTAACTTTTGATGATAAAAATACCATTGAACAAATGCAACTTATTCAGCAATTAGACGAAGAAGATAAAACAACCGTCTTTAAGATTGTAGAAACAATGCTTACAAAGAAAAAATTTAAAGACTTCTTTAATAAAAATGTAGCTGCACTATAAAACAAAAAACCTCGCATTTTGCGAGGGTTTTTATTTATCTGCTACACGATACAATCGTGCGGGAGGGATTTTTATTTATCCCATCCTATATGGTTTTGTAATATTTTCCTATTAAATATTTTATTATATCCCACGGGTTTATAAAATAATAATGTAATAATTAAAGGTTTTTTCAGATAATTACTGTCATTTTCTTTTTTTATTATATACTGTACATATTTTTGATGCACATTAGGTCCTGCAATACTTGTATCTTTTACCTTAATATTCTTTAAAAGTATATCATTAGGATTTATTTGATCATAATTTTTATGAATAAAATTAAGTTCTGCCTGCATTGATCCTAAAAAAACATCAGGATCCTCGACTAACTTTTTATAGCCTTCAAAATCATTTATTTTAGCTTTTTTCCAAAATTCCTGAACAGTTTCTTTTATTTGTTGCTCATCCTTATTTTTTTTGTTTACACAACTGGTACTAAAGAAAATAAGTAATATAATTGTAAATTTAATTATCTTCATGACTGTGGAATATATTTATAAATTATCTATTTTTTTCTGATTAATTTGTTCGGGGGTAGGACGAACAGGTATACTATTAGAATTTAATATTGAAGTTCCATTCTGAATAATAAGACCGTTTTGTGTATCTGTTCCCGGAGGTAGGGTTCCATCAAAAACAAAATTAACAACATCATTACGAGTTTGGGGACCCATTTTTATCCCGCTCGAATCTACATAGTTGATAGCGTCTCCCATAATTCCCGCTTGATCTAAAACAGAGTTTACATCTTTTGTTGCTTGTACATAATCATTTGTACTTTTTATTGCTTCAGGAATGTCTAAAGCCATTTTTGCATTTTTTATTAGCTCTTTCAAACCTCCTACAGCTTTTCTCGCATTGTCAGCAGCAGGAATATACATTTTATACCAAACATTAGTAGGTAAATTATCCCTATTTAAACCCTCCATTTTTGGCTCTGAATCTGTTGCACCATTATATTTATAAGAATTAAGTTTTAGCCCAGTTGCTCCGTCCGTAATTCTTGCACCATTAGAATTATATCCGCTTGTCGTTAATCCAATATCTCCTGCTCTGAAAGATGGTCTTCCGAAGGAATCTCTTTGTGTGATGGGAGCTTGTTTAACAGTCATTTGATTTCCTTTAATAGCAAAATAACCGGAATTTGTTTTAAGTAATTCAAGACCTTCTAATTCGATACCCATGCCCATTTTATTCTCTTGAATAGCATAGGTAGAATTGTAAGGAAATTTTTCCGTCAATGGGTCTAACTGAATAAACCGACCTGTGTCAGGCATATATGTTCTGTACTTAAACATATACATTCCTGTTTCCTGCAACTCCTGTCCTTGGTACTTATATTGATAAGCATTCTGCGTGGTAGTTGTATAATTATGCATCAATCCGAATGGATAGTAATTGTTAATTTCTACAATCTCGCCTGGTTTCCAGTTATCTATACATATAGGAAATTCAAATGGAGGATTCCAATTACCACTACACTCACTTACGAAATATTGTCTTGGCTGAATAATTCCATCTTTATTGGTGTCAGTGTAGCTCAACCGTATATTTCCTAAATGATCGGTGTAATTATAAATGTACTGATTTGTAACCGCATCAAAATATCCTTCTGATGTTGGAATAATTCTCAGTTTCATCACCGCAATATCATCAGGGCCTACCAAGCCACCAGGATTTTCCTGCGATGGCTTCAAAGCTTTATACTGAAAACCATCCAGATAATTGGTTTCAATATCTGCAAAGAGCTTCTTTAGTTTTACTCCGTCTGCCCGGTAAAGATAATTGGTTACCTGAGTATTTTGAGTAATCTGCTTTGGTAAATTTAAATAATTATACTGAATTGATGAAATACCTTTATCTAAATGTTTGGTCATATTGCCATTTCCATTAGCCTGATTATTGTCATATTCAATATCATTTGGATTTACAAAATACGGATATCCTGACGGATTTTCCTGCTCATCTGTAATTTTGGTCAATCTGTTTCCTACATAATCATATTTTAGATTATCAACTTGCAAGGCAATACTACCGTTCTGAAGAGTACCTTCTGATCTTTTTAGCCTTTTAATGTTGCCATTAAGATCATATTCTATTTTTTCAAAATATTCTTTGGATGCTTCAGTACCTGCCTTTTGATAAAAGCCTGCTTTCAGTCTATTTAATCCATCATATACATAGCCATATCTTTTTAAAGGATTATTTTGGGATACCTTTTTTTTGTTGGGAAATAAGATACTCAAATAAAAGGTCTGAAAAAATAAGTAGTTTGGAATTAAATCAAGATTTAAATAATGTAGTAAGCATAACTCCTTTATTTGAAATCCCTAGTTCTTCTTCTAATGGGATGTTTCAAACAAGTAACCCAACTCTAAAATCAAATAGTAAGAGGTTAGAAGAACAGCCCTTATACAATTATCCAAATGGTGATGAATTATATTATATTTCAGATAATAATACAATTCAAATAACTAATGAAGAATTACACGGTTGGAAAAAAATTATAGATAATGGTACTATAGGATATATTAAAATGTAAAAATGGATAAAAATATAATTGGATAAGATGTAATTGCGCCCAGAAACCATTAAAAACGGGGCATGCTGAAGGGTTTTATGAGTACATTTAAAGATGGATACGTGAAAGCTTTCGATAATAAGACACTATCCCAGGAAGTGTGTAAGTTGAAAAGTTAGGGCTCGGATTTTATAATCTGAGCCTTTCTTCAAAAATAATCATAATTATCATAAAACAATCTCAAAAAATGATAGTGAGCTACAATTTGGATATCCAAAATCGTGACCTATTAAAGAAATCTATCTTTCAACGAAAATTCCAAATGATGATTTTGATGAATATCGTAAAATTATAGATTATGAAATATATAATTTCATCAAAAAATATTACGATCCAAAAATAATGAAAGTTAAGATTCTCGCCTCAGAAAACAGCAAATTAAAAATTCCAATTCCTATAGAAGTTTTGTTCAAGACTCCTTACAAAATAGAAATAAATGACACCAAAAATATTACAACTTATGAATACAAAAACAATAAATGGGAAATCCTTAAATAAAAAATCTTTTCAATCTATCTTGCTGTACATAGCTTTACTCATTTCAACAACGGTTTTTAGCCAGAATTTAAAACCTGTATCTTATCAGGATGGTTCGCAAAAACTGAATGGTTTAGTAACATCTAATGCAGGAAAAAAACTTCCGGGAGTATTGATTCTTCCCGCCTGGAAAGGAATTGATGATGAAGCTAAAACTGCCGCAGCAGATTTAGAGAAACAAGGTTACATTGCGTTTATTGCTGATATTTATGGCGAAGGAAATGTTCTTACTGATAATGCTTCAGCTGCAAAAACTGCCGGATTTTACAAAAAAGATTTCGCAGCCTATCAGAAAAGAATTTCTTTAGCTTTGGAACAATTGAAGAAAAACGGAGCCATTACCGATAAAATTGCTGTGATTGGCTATTGCTTCGGTGGAACTGGTGCTTTAGAATCTGCAAGAGGAAAGTTGCCTGTTGCGGGTGTTGTTTCCATTCATGGAAGCATTGGAAAAGACCAATCGAGACCAAATGAAGCTATCTCAACTAAAATTTTGGTTGAAAATCCTGCAGAAGATAAAAGTGTGACGCCGGAAGATTACAATAATCTGGTTAAAGAAATGAATGACGGTAAAGCGGATTGGCAAATCATTACGTATGCCAATTCAAAACATACTTTTACAGACCCAAAATCTCCCGATTATAATGAAGTGATGGCAAAAAGAGCCTGGAATCATACGCTTTTATTTTTGAAAGAAATTTTGAAATAATTGAACTACAATAAACTAAAAACAACCTCAATTACTGAGGTTGTTTCTATTTATAAATCACTGATTGTATTACAACTAGAACACCACCAGTATTCAGTTTCCTTATCTTTCAACTTAATCTTTGTTTTCGTCTCACAACTTTCACAGACACATCTATCGCTTTCATTTTCTTTCGCTTCATAATCGCAGTCAAAACAACTCCAACTTGTCAAATGAGACTTTCCGTTGATAAACCATGTAAAAGAGTTCTCTTTACACTTTGGGCAAATTTGTAACGCCATATATTTAAATTATTTCTTCTTCTCTATTCACCAAATCCATCGAAAAAGCCGGAAGACAGATTGCAATATATTCGCAAGGTTCTGAAAACGGATTGCTGTAACGGATTCTTGCTCCTTTTTCTATCAAAATACTTTGTCCTTTTTCTAAAATCACCTCTTCTCCGTCAATTTCAAATTGTTTTTTGCCGGAAATAATGATGGTAAATTCATCAAACTCTGGAGTTTGATGAGGTTCACTCCAATCTGGAGGAGCAACCATGTGCGCAATAGAAATATTTGAATTTTGGGTTGAATTTCCCCAATGTTCTTCTATCACTTTTCCGTCAGTAGTCGGAACTACAAATGGGGATTTCTGAATTTTATATTTTTTCATGATGATATTTTGTTTAATTAACTTCTCGCAGATTTAGCTAATTGAGCAGATTTTAATTCCTAAAATTAATCTGCGTATTCTGCTAAATCTGCGAGAGAATTCATTTCAGTTTAATCAACTTTAAAATGATTTTCTTTTGCTATTTCGTAAATAAAATTGGTTCTTGTAGGTTCTCCGAAATACGCTACTTCTTCTTCCGCAATTTTTTTTCCACCTAGTCTTTCTAATGCAATCTGAGAACGGAAATTTTCTTTTCCAATATGAAAATTAACCTTTTCTACAAATTGGAAAATATAATCCAACATCAGTTTTTTAATTTGAGGATTGATGCCTTTTCCCCAAGATTTTGTCCCATAAAAAGTGTAGCCAATAAAAATGCAGTTTTTATTTTCATCAAAATCATAAAAACGGGTACTTCCCAAAACGTTTCTACTGGATTTTTCAATGATTTTAAAAGCACCTTCGCTTTCCATCGCTCCTTTAAAAAAGTTTTCAAAAACTTCTCTTTGATACCGGTCTTTATTAGGATGTTGCTCCCAAACTCTAGGGTCAGAAGCTACCTCGTACAATAAGTCAAAATCCCCTTGCTGTAAGGGGATTAATTGATATTCTTCGTTTTCTAAAACGAGCTGAATAGAAAAATTCATCTTTTTATCAATTTGAATCTTAGCCTTTTGCTTTTGCAGCGTCAGATTCTATTTTTTTGATTTCTTTTAATTTTTCAGCAATTTTCGTTACTGCTTCAGGTTTTGCAGGCTTTAACGCTATTTCAGCTTGAACAGTATCCCATTTGATTACCAAATTTCCAGAGTTTTCATCGGTTGGGTTTAAAGTAATTTCAAACCACTCTTGTTTGTCTGCCAATTTATTAACAGGAACTGTAACGTCTACAACATCCTGTTTTGGGTCGTATGTATAAGCTCCCCACTGTTGGAAATCTTTATTTAAAATAACTTTCCAGTCTTTTTCTGTTGGTACGATAAATAAACCATAAGTTCCTGCCGGAACAGTTTTACCACCAAAGTTTACCGACTGTCCGAATGTAATTTTTGTAGATGAATTTGCGCCCGCTCTCCAAACTTGTCCGTAAGGAACCAATTCTCCGAAGATTTTACGTCCTTTTACTCCCGGTCTTCCATAATCTACAGAGACTTTTGACATTGAAAACTGCTGCTCTACTTTCTGACGCGGGCTTGCTGCCGGTACAGAATAATCTTGTGCAAAACTGAAAATTGAAGCCGATATGCAAACTGCAAATAATAATTTTTTCACTTTTTTTAAATTTTGATAAAATTACAAAATCGAGCTTATAAATCACTTTTTGAGATTGATAAATTTTGTTAAATTAAATTTCTCTAATTATTTATATGACTCTCTGTTTTAATCATAACATTAGAATCAGCATACACTTTGTCATTCCGGTAGGAATCTCAATATACTAGAAAATAAAGTAGTTTAGATTCCTACGGAAAGACAAATAAACCGTTAAAACTAAAGTATTACTAATTGCAGATATTCGTTATTATATTGATTATTTTTTAGTACAAATAGTACATTTTAAAAAAAAATGAGAATATTTCCCATTCGCAATCACGCTCTACTCAACAAAGTTTGTTAATTTTAAAATTCTTTTTGCCTGCTCGATGTGTCTTACATTATGATACATTACCACCCGAAAAGTATCACCAAGCTTCAATTTGATAAAACTTGAAATACTGATGCTGGTTTTTACTGTATTCAAATCTATATTTTCAGCCCTATTTAAAAGATTAATCGTCTGTTTTTGCTGTAAAATAAATTCATTTAAAACACTTCTGTCAAGTGTACTGTGAATGGGGTTCATTGATTTAAAAGTCTTCATTGTATTCAGTTTTTCTTTTGGAAGCATGCTATTGGCAAAGTAGTTTCCTAAAAATCCTGAACTGAAATTTTCTGTAGCTTTTGTATTTGAATTTTGAATTCTCTTATCAATTTCCGGAATATAAAACTTGCCATAAAGATTCAGATGTTCAATACACTCCAAAATACTCCAGCTTTTTTCTGAAGGTCTGAAATTGAGTTTTTCTTCCGTTTCACTTAAAAGACTTTCAACAAGTTGTACGTTTTGTTCTGTTATTATTTTTAAATCATTAAGCAATTGTTGGGTAGGAATTTTCATGTCAATTTTTATAACAAATTTCTGATTTTGGAACATGATAAATCTTGATTGAAATCAAGATTTTTTGAGCCTTGATAAAGTTTCAGGTGACATTCTGAGGTAATTGGCAATATATTTATTAGGTATTTCCTGAAAAAGTTGAGGACTTCTCTTCAAAACTCTTTCATAGCGTTCTCTTGGAGAATTTATTAATAAATCTTTTTCTCTTTCCATCTGTTGCAGAACTAAATCTTCTAAAATCAATATCCAGAATTTCAGGTTTTCATCAGAAGAGTGTATAAATTCATAAAAGTCTTTTTTTGAAGCCATCCTGATTTCTGTCTTTTTAAGCGTTTGAATAAAAAAATCAGATGGTTTTCCTGATAAAAATGAATCTAAGCTCACGATAATATTTCCAAAATAACCAAACCTAATAATCCTTTCCTCATCTTTATCTCTGATAAATATCCTAACACTTCCGCTTTCAATAAAATAAATATTGGTATTAATTTCAGCCTCAATAGATAAATATTGATATCGGCTCAACGTCATTTTCTTTTTAAATAAATCGGAATTTAATAATTTTTGAAGAATACTCATATTCTGAAGATGTATAAAGCCTCATAAACAGTTATGAGGCTTAGATTATAATAAGTTTATTCTGGTCTCGCTTTCCATTTCTGGAGAACTTTTGTATAGAAAAACACAAAAAGAAAACCGAAAATTAAAATAAGGTAACTCAATGCAAATCCTAAAACCTCTATAATGTTTTCACAGTAATCATCAATATTTCGGCATGCTTCTTTTTGATGAATCGTGATAATCCCAAAAATCAGGAAAACAAATAAGACGAAGCCATTCAATGAAATATTTACAAAGATTGAAGTAACGAGTTTATTAAACTTATTCATCATAAAAACGGGTACCGAAAGTATAAAAATCGATAGTATCAACGTTAAATAGGCTACAAAAAACTCTTCTTTTCCTGTAATTGACACCGAGTATAGAACCGTTACCAAGGTAATTGCCAAAGTAAGTAATCCTGCCGAAATTACACTAAATAATAGTGATTTTAAACCTGTAATTCTAAAACTGAAAATAAATGTAGCTAAGAAAAAAGCAATCCAAAGATAAATATGAATATTTGCAGAGAAAAAATCGAAAGTTTTCACATCATCTACACTTACCAAAAAATCTTTCAAATCATCAGAATTATAGTAATAATCTGTGATATTCTTTTTAAAATATTCTTCAGGAGAAATCTGTTTATCGAGCTCCGGATTAAAATCTTTTATCAAAATACTGTCGTCAACAATCTGACCGTTTTCATTTACTATTGCAGCATCTTCATCTACCGCAATTACTGCTGAATCTACCGCAACTGAAGCATCATCATAATACTCGGAATTATCTGGATTATACTCTTGCCCTCTTATCGGTTTATATTTTTTGATGAAATAACGCACTTTAAAATCTTGTGGTGCATACACCATTTTACTCCATTGCTTTGCATCCAAATTATTTTCAATGGCAAATTGAGTGGATATCTTTAAAAACTGAGAAAGCAATTTTTCAACTTCAACGGCATTATTTTTATCTAAAAGTTCGGCAGTTTTTCTGTTAACCTCTGCTTTTTTCTTTTTTAATAAAAGGTTTTCGTAATCGATATGGTTTTTATCGTAATAATTGATGGCGCTATAATCATAGTGTTCAGATTTGTATTCATAAAATAATTCTGAAAAATTATAAAAGCTAAACCCTTCATATTTTATATATTGAGAAACATCGACCACATCTTTTTTAAAGTAAAAGGTTTCCGATTTATTGTCATTCGTTTCAGAGTAAATAACTTCTTTATTCTCCGTTTTTTCAGGCTCTGGAACAATAAACTCTTTGTCTTTATTCTTTTTGTAAGATGTTTTTGAATAAACAGAATTGTATTGATACACTCTGTCATAAAAAACAAAATATTTCTTTGTACGGTCTACTTTTTTTATATTAGTTTCGCAATATAAATTGTAAAATGGTTTTGGTGAAAGACGGTTGTCTAAGGTATATAATTCTAAATTCTGACTTAAAAAAGCATTTCCGCGGTTGACAACTTCAATATTTTCTTTCATCTCGGCATCAGGATATTTATTATTTATATACATCTTGAAACCAATCATGTAAGAAAAGTAAAAAGTAGTACAAACAAAAATAATCACAAAATACTGAAAGAACTGTGAAAAAAGTTTGCCTTTTGAGCTGGGATAAAAGTTTTTGAAAGCGTTGTTTTTAAACATCATAATCAGCCAGCCCACAATCATCAAAATAGAGATGATAAGATGTACTAAAATAATCCCATCATTGAAATAATCGTTGGTTACATTTGATGTCTGCAATGATTTTGGGTTGATATGTGAAATATAACCGATGATAAAAAATAGAATATGCACCATAAAACCTGCCATAAGCATCCAGACTAATTTGGTGTTCCAAATCGTAGGATATTTTTCGAGGAGATACTGATTAAATTTATTTATTTTTTGCATTGTAATTTGAATTAATGATGATTAGTTAACGAAAAACCTTCTCGTAGAAGACGAAATATTTCTGATGTAAACAATGTCGGTTTTTGCATTTCCCAAAGCAACCATTACATCATAAAACTCGGTATCGGCAGAGAAATATGCGACATGGACACCGCCGTTAAAATTCAATTTATCCAAATTAAAAGCTTTAAAAACTTCCAAAAGATTTTCACGTGAGCTTTGCGTATCGATTTCGATAATCAATCCTTCATTTTCCGAATTATTTAATTCAGAATTGTCTTTATACTGTCCGTTTTTCAAGAAAATAACTTTGTCTGAAACTTTTTCTACTTCATACAACTGCTGCGAACTTAAAATTAACGCAATCGGATTATTGACCGAGTTGGCGATAGATTTCAAATCTTCAAGAATCACCTGTTGCGCCAAAACATCAAGATTAGCTAAAGGCTCATCTAAAAGTAGGATTTCGGGTTGTCTAAGAAGGGTTCGAGCCAATTCAAAACGCATTTTATAGCCCGAAGAAAGCTCGCTCCATTTCAGATGTTTGTAATTCCAAAGTCCAAGACGGGCAATCATCATTAACGTTCGGGTTTCATTTTCCTCAGGTTTTATACCGTAATTAGAAAGTACAAATTTTAGGTTATCTTTCAGGCTTCCATACCATTTTTCTGTACGTTGCGGGATGTAAACAAGTTTCGTACAAAGGTCATAATCGTCTTTGGGCTCTGTGTTGAAAGAAAAATGCAGATCACCTTCATTAAAAGAAATTTCTTTAGCCAAAATTCTCAATAACGTGGTTTTTCCGTTTCCGTTTTCACCTACCAAACCATACACCTGGCCTTTGTTGATTTCCATAGAAACCGGACCAAGCGAAAAACGATTATTTCCATAGGATTTTAAGATATTTCTTGCTCGTAAGACAGATTTTTCTGTTACATGTTCCTGAACAGGAATTTTTTCAATTTTATGAAGGAGAATTTTAGATTTTTCTATCAATTCTTCGGTGTAAGTTGGGAATTTTTCTTTCCAGTCGGTAAGTTCGATAGCTTCTCTGTAAATCTTCATGTTTTGTGTATCCATGGCGCAATCGAGTAGTTTTCTGAAACCCAGAACAGTATCTTTATTATCAAAAAAATGATACACTTCGTTCACACGATGTTGATGTTTCGTCATTTGTTATATTTAGTGATTCTAATATATAGAAAATTTAACAATAATTAAATCAATTTATAGAGATAAATTTAATGATTATATTTGGTGAAATTTCTATTTAAAATGTTGAAAAAAATTGCATTCGGTTTATCAGTTATGGTGAGTTTAGCGCTATTACAGGCTCAGGAAACGATTCCTTTTAGAATCACAAAACACAATAACATCATCGTAAAAACTTTGGTAAATGATAAAGATTCGCTTCATCTGATGTTCCAGATTGCAATGGAAGATGCTTCAATTTCTCCGAACAGAATCAGAAAAGCAGACCATATCAAATTTAAAGATGAAATAAGTGACGGAAATACAATAAAAATCAGCAATAAAAAATACGAGAACATCAGATTTTTTGATAATGAACTGACCGGTCATGAAGCCGATGGAAAAATAGGAACCGGAATTTTTAAAGGAAAAACTTTTAAAATCGATTATGATAAAAACCAGTTTGTAATTTATGATAAAATGCCTGACTTAAAAGGATATGAATCAACTCCGTTGTTTTTTGAAAACGGACAGTTTTATATTGTCGCTGATAATGTGCTTGATAATAGACAACAGGAAGTTTATTTTTTATTACAATCAGGCTATTCTGGCGGAATTCTTTATAGTAACGAATTTGCAGACGGAAAAGAATTAGAGAAAAAGCTAAAAGTTACCGGAGAAAAAACATTAAAAAATTCTGCAGGAAAAAGCGTTATTACAAAACAAGGAATTTTACCTTTTCTAAAGCTTGGAAATACCGTTTTAAAAGATATTTCCGCAGGATTTTTTGTAGGAGATTTGAAAACACAAAAAGTCAGTTATTTCGGTGCTGATTTATTGAGAAGATTCAACTGGATTTTTGATGCAGAAAGACAAATCATTTATTTTAAACCAAGTAAATATTTTAATGAACCTTATTACAAAATTAATTAGTTTAAGAGTCTGTTTAAATTTTGTTCAATAATAATTTTATAGCATATAATTTGACAATATTTTCAGATGATTCCATGAGAAGTTCATAATTTCTACAGAGTCTTTTGTCGTTATCAAACCAAGAAAATGTACGTTCTATAATCCATCGTTTATGAATAGGCTTAAATTCTTTTATTTTTTTCTCACTCCGCATAACGATTTGAATGATATAATTAAACTTAATTCTTATTTCCTCAATAATCTCACCTCTGTAACCTCCATCAGCAAGAATTACCTTAAGAGGAATCAATAAGTATTGAAGGGTTTTCATCAACAGTATTGATGCTTTACTGTCATGAATATTAGCAACACTGACCATTACTGCTAATAAAAATCCATTTTTGTCTACCACAACATGTCTTTTGATTCCTTTTATTTTTTTAGCCCCATCATAACCATTCAACAAGGTAATAGCCGCCATTGACAGCCTGTTTTCACGAGATAAAGAATCGCATTCCAAATGACAAGTAAATCATATTTCCGCTTTCTATCATCGAAATCTAATGCTTTTTTTATAAATTGCCACTGAGTTTGGGTTAAATCTGTTGAATACATTGCTATTTTGTTTTGCAACTCTAAAATGACAATTTATTCAAAGTTTAACTCTTACTCTTTTTTTTATGTATATCCGTTTTTACTCATACCGCAATAATATTAGCAATAATGAGCCTTTCGAATAGTTGGTCTCCAAAATATCTTCGGTTTAGCTTGTAGATAAATTCATTCAAGTATAGTTGTAAGTACTTTCTTTTGATTTCTTTCATTATTGATAGATTCTTTAATTTCTAAGGATAGATGGGTTTCTAAAACTTTAGCTTTAAAATATCTGCAAGACTTAGACTTTTCACCAGTTTCAACATTTTCCAAAGGAGTAGGCTCAGCCATTACAGCAACATTTTGTTTCCCCGCTGCACCTCGCCCTCGAATCCCTTTGTCTTGCTCAATCTCGCTCGATTCTACTGTGAGATATCCTTCATCAAATTCTATCATATCTTCCAAGGTATATCTTTCATCTCGAGTTCCCATTGCTTTTCTTAGTTTATGAACCATCGCCCAAACTGGCTCATAACGCTTTAATCCCAATTGCTTCTGGATTTCTTTAGACGAAAAACCTTTCTTGGTAACGCTCATCAGAAACATGGTTTTGTACCAAATTAAAAAGGAAAGATTAGAGTTCTGCATAATCGTTCCACTTTTCAAGGAAATTCTTTTACGACACTTTTTACATTCGTAGCTCCAAATACTTTTAATCCAGAAATGCTCATTGTGACCGCATTTACAATGCACCCCAATTTTATCTCTCTGCTCTTTAAAATGAATTCTGCAATCTGCCTCAGTACCAAAATGAGCCGTAAAACTAAATGCATCCATATAACGTATTAAATTACAGTCAAATACACAAAGTTATTAATGATTACGGATATTCATAAATAAAAAACAACAATTATAATCTTTAAAAATTACCTATTACAAGTCACAAAATGAACGATTTACTGATATTGCCCCGCAAAGCAAATTCAAATGTTCAAAAAAGCAATCATTGTATTTATCCTTGGCTTTTCTACTGTTTTTTGTTTCAACAGTAAGTTTTAGCTCCCCATTTTTTAGGAAAATTTTTACTTTTAAAAATAAACTCGGTAAAAAAAGGTATTTCTATGAAGAATAATCTTTCAATAGCTGTCTGTAACTTGTAAGCATGGCTGATTTTGAAATAAATCCGATAAATCTATTTTCATCATCCACAACCGGAAGATGCCAGGTATCAGTATCATCAAATAGCTGAATAATGGTTACAGGTTTATCATTGAGATGCACAAACCCATCCGGAACTTTGATGAGTTTAGAAATATCCAGTTTTTGGTTTTCATTAAATAAATAAGGACGGATGTCATCTAACGTAAGAACACCTTTCAATTTATTTTCATCATCTACAACTGCAAAATTGTTCTTTTTTCCGTTACTGATGATGTCATACAGTTCTTGTAATGAAGAATTTTCATGGATAATCTGAGAATTAAAATCGATGAAGTCTCTGGTTTGCAATGAAGATAAAAGATTGTTATCGTGTTTATGAGTAAATATTTTGCCTTGGTCTGCTAAGTTTTTTAATTCAGGTGAAATAGGGGCAAACCATTTGGCAATAAGATAAGACATCACGGCAACAATCATTAATGGAATAAACAAATCATATCCGAAACTAGATTCTGCAATCAGAAATATTGCGGTAAGAGGAGCATACAGTACGCCGCTCATTGCTCCGGCCATTCCTACTAAAATAAGATTGGTTACGGGAACATTAGAAAATCCTAAGGTTTGACAGATAAAGGCAAATAAAAATCCCACAGAACCTCCTGCAAATAGGGAAGGAGCGAAATTTCCACCATTTCCACCACTGAAAATAGTAAATGAAGTTGCGAAGGCTTTTAAAAGACAAACTAACACCAGAAACAGAATAACTGTCCATTCTTTTATTTCAAAATATCTGAAAAGGCTGTTGTTCATCACCAAATCGATGTTACCATTTGTGAAATCTTTCACCGTATCATAGCCTTCACCAAATAAGGGCGGGAAAAGTACACACAACAAAGAAAGTATGGCACCACCAAACATGGCTTTTTTTAGTCTTGAAAGCTGTAAGCCATTGATGAAATGTTCTACTTTTTGAGAGACAACTACAAAGTATCTTGCATATAACCCCGTAATAAGACCAAGAATTAAATAATAAGGGACGTTATAGTAATCAAATGGTTCACGGGTATAAAATCTGAATAAAACGTCTTCCTGAAGTAATATTCTTGATAATAAACTTCCACAAACTGCCGCTACAACAAGAGGAATAAAATCTGTAAATACAACTCCAGTAAGCAGAATTTCGAATGCAAACATAATTCCGGCAATCGGAGCGTTGAATGCAGAAGCAATTCCGGCAGTGGCACCTGCAGCCAAAAGAAGTGTTCGTTCTTTATAGCTTAGTCTATAAGTTCTTGCATAATTAGAACCAATCGCCGCACCGGTAACAGCAATCGGGCTTTCGATTCCGGCAGAACCACCAAGGCCAACGGTAACCGCACTTTGTATTATCTGTGAATACATTTTTACATTCGAGACAATGCTTGAATTTTGGGCAATTTCATATAATATGGCGCCAATTCCTTTTTTGTCTTGACCTTTAAATAAGGCAATTACAATAGCTGCTGTTAAAACAATTCCAAGAAATGGAAATACGATATAAAATATAATCTGATATTCAAAATGTACCTCATGGGTAATAAAATGATGAATATTGTGTACAAATGTTTTTAAAATAACTCCTGCCAAACCCGCAGTGCATCCTACCAGAATACCCGAGAGAATAAGAAATTGATTTCTGCTTAAATGTTTCTTGAGCCAATGAAGGATAATCTCATAGCTGCGTGCTTTTTTGAGACCATATTGCTGAAAATCTCTTCTGAACTTAAGAAAACTTACGAACTTTTTTTTGTTTTGGAAATTCATTTTGAATAAAATGAAGTAATTATTGATATACTTACCCGCAAAGGTATTAAAATGTATCGACAACTCTTACCCGATATAAACCCGATTATTTAAAACAGTCTCCAGCTTTCCAAAAATTAGATGCTAAATCTGTTTAATTTTTATTCAGTTTTATACATTTTAATTCCATCAGCATTTGCATTTAACAACATACCGTCTCTGATGATATAGTTTTCCCATGCGCCATTTCCATTATTTTGGTCAAAATTTAAGGTCTTTGTTACCTTTCCTTTACTATCAATGAGAACATATTGTAATGTTTTTGTTTTCGCATCTTCTACAATCAACCATGAAGATTCTCCCTGAGTAAAAGTGTCAAAATTCAAATCACTCCAACCTAATTTTTCATAAGGAATAGCAGTTGAAGTAATGGCATTAGTAGCCAGGTTGAGGTAATAATATTTTAAATAAGTACGTTTATCCCCATACTCTCCAGGAAATGCGCAAAGCACAGTCAGGGTATTTTTATTGATATAACTGTCGAGAAAGTATTCCGTTTTGGGTGATTTTAAAGAAATTTCAGAGTATTTTCCATTTTTGTAAACCATAATATTAGGCTGATTGGGATGAATATAGTTTCCGAAGAGAAAAATATTCGACTTATCGACTACTATTTTCTTTGGGGTTGCCAGATATTGTGTACTTGTATGGCGTACAAATTTTTTGGTATCGAGATTATAATTAATGATTTCACACTTAAAGTCGGTAGAGTAGCTTGTACTGTTTGTAATTCTATATCCGAAAATCAAATTCGAGCCGTTGATTACTAAATTGGAAGGACTGTTGAAAGTACGCCCGAAAGTTACTTTATCCTCAATCTCACCATTCAGATTAATGGTAAATAATTTCATAAAAACATCTTCATCGGAGCCGATAGCTTTGCCTTGAATAACCAGAGCGTAAATTTTGTCTTTATACCTTTTTACTGCAAAAATTTTATTGGTGTGATAATCATTTAATTTCAGTGTCCATTTGGGTTTCAGCTGGGTGTCATAATGTATCAGATAAGCATCGCATGCATTTCCGTCATTAATTACTGTTTTAAAACTGAAACCCGCACAGTAAATATCTTCACTATGCCAATCTACATCTTCTACATACTCGATGGTATCGAATTTTGCTTTGGTAACTAATTGTTGGCCAAAAGTGATTGATGTAAAAGAAACAATAGTAAAGAATAAAACACTGAATTTCATAGGGTAACGAATTACTTTTTCGGAGTCAAAGAAAAATTATCTACGTAAACCGCTTGATGTATTCCGTTTAATACAACTTTCAATCCTAAATTAGAATCTTTTTTTAAAGTAACATCAAATGTTTTTTTAGTTCCAGTTATTTTTGAAGATTTAGCTATTGAAACATAAGATTTAGGGTCAGATGCATTGTTGATAGTGAACAATTCCATTGAAGTTTCACCTCCATTGTCTGACGCATCAAAAGTCAATGTATATTTTCCGGCTTTAATTTTTGGAGTCACCAAATACATGTTTTCTTTCGGACTGTTCATCGAATAGAATACAATCTTTTTTTCACTAGCATAAAGCATTGCTTTCCCTGGTAGAGCCGTCCAACATTTGTTAATTTCTTTCCAAGAATCGAAGTTTTCTGTAAGAGTAGAGACTGTTTTACACTGTGCATTTATTGTTGCAAATCCTCCTAAAATCACTAATCCAGCGAATACTATTTTTTTCATAAGTTATTTATATATTTTGAAGTAAAAATAGTTAAAAAAGCTTGTATCAGAAAGATAGAGTTTAATGATTTATGTTAGGTCTCTTTTTCTTTTATAATTGACAGGTTTTCTTTCAAAGAATAAGAGAGAATTATTTTTATACTTATTTGCTTATTTTTTTAAATAGTTGTTGTTCAGTGGTTTATTGCTTTATTTAATGGTGTTTAAGCGCTTATTTAAATTTAAATAAAACAATTATCTCGCTGATTTTACAGCTCAACAGATTTGCTTTTCAATTTTAACCTGTTAAAACTATATAATCTGCGAGAATTATATAAAAAATCAACTCTATAGAATTTTAGAATAATAGAACTTAAACAGTCTCTAAATATCAAGAATTTCTTAATTAAATTGAAATGTGTCCTTCCATATACAGAACTGCATTTCCACCTAATTCAACTCTGTCGTTGAGCAATTTACAGTGTAGTTTTCCACTTCTTTTTGAGCGTTGAATGGCAGTAAGTTCATTTTTCTGAAATACTTTTGCCCAATATGGAGTAAGAGTGGTGTGTGCTGAACCACAAACGGGGTCTTCGTTTACTCCGACAGCTGGAGCAAAAAATCTAGATACAAAATCGCTGTCTTTGCCTTTTGCAGTGACAATAATCCCTCTCGCATCTAAATTTGAAATAATTTCTAAATTGGGTTGTAGTAAAATAACATCCTCTTCATTATCGAAAACCAGCAGATAATCTGTCTTTCCTTTAAATGCAGCAAACGGTATTTTATTAGTAGCATTTAATAACTCATCCGTTGTTTCAGTTTCAGAATATTGGTCTGCAGGAAAATTAAGTAAAAATTGACTTTCTTTAATTTCCACGGTTAAGGTTCCACTATGAAGTGAATAGAAGTGAATTAAATCTCCTTTAAATCCTTCTAAATGATGCAACACAAAAGCACTTGCCAAAGTTGCATGCCCGCACAAAGCGACTTCTACGGTAGGTGTAAACCATCTGATTTCAAAACCGTCTTCTTTTGGAACATAAAATGCAGTTTCTGCAAGATTATTTTCTGCGGCAATTTTCTGTAAAGTTTCTTCCGGCAACCATTCTTCGAGAGGGCAAACTGCTGCAGGATTTCCTTTAAATACTTCATCAGTAAATGCATCGACCTGATATATCTTTATTTTCATTGTTTTGATTTTAAGTCAAAGTTCAGAAATAAACTTCACTAATTACAGATACAGAAATGTGTAATTTAATGGATACAGTTTAGAGCACATTCTTAACGATTGCTCCCAATCTTTTTAAATCACTTTCAAGACTTTCGTCCCATTTTAAAGCAAAATTTAGTCTCATGCAATTATTAAACTGGTCATGTTGTGTGAAAATACGACCAGGAGCAAAACATATATTTTGTTTTACAGCAACATCATACAATTTTGCGGTATCAATTCTGTTATCTAATTCCAGCCAAAGTACAAATCCGCCTTGAGGCTGAGATATTTTGGTGTTTTCAGGGAAATATTCTTCAACAGCTCTTTGATATTTGAGGCAGTTGGTATGAAGTTTTTGCCTAAAACCTCTTAAATGATGATCATATCTTCCGTTTTCCATAAAATCTGCGATAACTTCCTGGTATAGAGGTGGTGTAGAAATAGTCTGAATAAGTTTTTGACGCAAGATTTTTTCTTTGTATTTTCCTGGAGCCACCCAACCTACTCGGTAACCGGGCGCTAAGGTTTTAGAAACTGATCCGCACCACATCACGATTCCCGCTTCATCAAATGCTTTGCAAGGTTTAGGTCTGCTTGTACCAAAGTAAAGATTGCCGTACAAATCATCTTCTATCAACGGAATATTGTGATACGTAAGCAATTCTACCAAGTCTTTTTTCACTTCTTCAGGCATCAAAGAGCCCAAAGGATTACTGAAATTGCTGATAAAGCAACAAACATCTATTTTATGAATATTTTTTCTTAAAACTTCAATATCTACGCCTGTAATCGGATGAGTTGGTAATTCAATCACATTTAGACCCATTGCTTTTGCACTCTGTATAATTCCAAAATAAACAGGGCTCTCAATCGCTAATGTATCGCCTCGCTTGGTCACTGCCATCAAACAATTAAAAATAGCATTCATTGTTCCAGAAGTGGTTATGATATCATCTTCAGAGAGTTTTCCTTCTAAAACAAGAGACCATTTTGCAACATTTCTTCTAAGATTAAGGTTGCCTTCCACAGGTTCGTAAGCTGTACCGCTATCTTCCATAGTCCTTATGGCTTTTATAACTCCTTTATTCAATTTTGCAATGGGAAGTAAACCGGGATCAGGAACTCCCAGCGAAAATTGTCTTATGTTTTTATGGTGTAAAGTATCAAACACTTTACTGATGAGGTCTTCAGGATTAGATTCTTTCTCGCAAATTTCTGGTTTGCTTACAGAAGGTAACGCAAATTTTCTTTGTGATGTTTTGCTCACATAATAACCAGACTTGGGTCTCGATTCAATGAGAGATTTGCTTTCTAATTCCAAAAAAGCCAATTTTACAGTATTGAGACTTACATCATAAATTTTTTGAACAGAACGGATTGATGGGATTTTGTCCCCAATTCTCAAAGTTCCCGACAGAATCTGATCTTCTAAAATCTTTGCAATTTTTACATATAAAATTTCCTTCGCCATTATTTTACGTTCTGTTTCTTGTAAATTTATTAAAATTATGTTTTTAAATCTCAAAAAATAGTTGATTGAAATTAAGGTAGCATATTTTTGTCATTAAATCTTGGTTTTACCCGCACCAGTTTAGCCAATCTACAATTCTGTGGATCGAATTTCTCATTCCGTTATGATCTAATTCCTTCTTTGAAAGATACTTTTGTCTAGAATAATTAATCATTTTATTTTCTAAATCTCCAGATGAATCTCCAGGATTGATGATTGCTTTGAAAATAATTTCACCTGAAGTTTCAATTGTAAAATAGGAATAACCAATGATGAGATTTCCTTGAGTCAGCTTATCAATTGGAAACCCGAATTCTTCTGTGAGTTTAGGTCGGTCAGCATATTTTTTTTCTAATTGCCCAAAGTATAAATCTATTATTTTAGCTAAATCGGAAAGGTGAATAGATTCAAATTCCAAACCTGTTTCTTCATTTATTATTGTTGGCATACTGTTTTTTTATGAAAACAAATTTATTTACAGTCGCTTAATAATTACAGATACAGAAATGAGTTATTTAATGGATACAGTTTGAGGTTGGAAAAAGAATCTTTAATCTCTTTTTTTTAGAATCGATATATTTAAAATTGATAATGAAAATGAACTCTATAGTAAGAGATTGCTTAGCTTATAAAGGAATGTATACTAAGAATGTTTACATTTAAATGGAAATAATTTATCTCGCAGATTTTGCTGATTAAGCAGATTAATTCGTCTGTTATTAATCTGCTAAATTTAAAGGGAATCTGCGAGAATTATATAAAAAATGATTTAGTACATGACAAAAACTTAAAATCTCTTTTTAACCGCAAAAGCATCAAAAGAAATGATTAGAAAAAGAGAAGTTCAAAAGTTTACAAAATGTTTCTTTTACTTTATCACTTGTTTTGTTAGCTTTTGGATAACTTATCCATAATAAAATCTTTTGTCACTTTTGCGGTTAAAAAAAATGTCATGTACTAAAAAAAATGATTAAAAAAAATTAAAAGCCAATCTTACAGAATTAAAATTAATAAAACGTAAACAGCCTCTAAATCAGACCTAAAAGTTTTTTTAATCTGTTAGGTCTGATTTATTTAAGATAAGTTTAGCTACAATCTGCTAGATCTTTTTAATATTTTCACGTTGGGAATCATTATGAATGATTAGGATATTCTTTTTTCAAATTTTTATCTAAAATAAAAGGCACAAAAGGCAATACCGATCCTACCGTGTAAATAATCATTCTTTTAATGCTCCAACGGTATTTCAGAGAAGCAATGATTAAAATTACCATATAAAACAGAAATAAAACCCCGTGAATCCAGCCAAAATATTTTACTGGTTCAGCAATATCAAGTATATATTTAATAGGCATTGCAATAAAAAGTAAAATTAAATACGATATACCTTCGATGATTGCAGTTTTGCGGTATAGATTGATCATAAAATTATGGTTGTTTTAAAATATTTATTTTTTTGCTGAAATTTTTTATTTTATCTTTTTTTTAATTTACACTATCGTATTTCGATTATCAAAATCAATGAGTATATCATTAGCCTCTTCTTTTTTGTCAAAAATTCTTATATATGTCTGCGTAATAATTAAAAAAAGTAATAAAATTTATCTCCATTTTTATCAGGCATAAAAATGCGACTAAATTATTACATATTAAATCGATTTTTAGTGATTTTTTTAATTAAATTTATACCACTACAAATCATATACACTGTCTTACGAAAAAATTCTAAACAGTAAAATATTTTAATAGAAAATTTTGAAAATTATGAGGTGCAAGAAAATCCTGTTTGCTTCTTTTCTGATGATTTCCTCTAAAATGTTTTGTCAGCAATATACCCTACAACAATGTATTGAAAAGGGAAAACAAAACAATGTCATTATAAAGTTGGCAGAGCAATCCTTAGAAACCCGTGAAAAGCTTTTACAATCGAATAAAAATAACGGGCTGCCAAAAGCAGATTTCCTGGGTGGTTATAATTATATCGGTGAACCCATAAGAATTAACTTACAACAGGTAAAAGACGGAATCGTTGAAGGTTCAGCCAATCAAAGTGTATATTCTGCAAATGCAGCTTACCAGGAGCTTACCGGAAATCAACTTTCACAACCGGTAAAGGATGTGATTTATCAAACCTCTAAAGATATTATCAGTGCAGTGTATCCCAATTATAATCCTGCAATCACCAAACAAAGTTACTTTTTAGCAGGAATTGCAGTGCGTCAACCTATTTATTTAGGAGGAAAACTAAATGCAGCAAAAGAGCTTTCAAAACAGCAGGTAGAAAGCGGAAAAGCAAATCTTGAATCTTCTCAGGACCTCACAGCTTATAATATTTCTTTAAATTATATTCAGTTGATGTATCTGAATTCGATGATTAAAAAGCAGGAAAAAATTGTAGAATCTCTTGTTGATAATGAAAAATATGCGCAAAGTCTTTTAAAAGCAGAGCTTATTCCACCTTATTTGAAAAACTGGTCGAATATTACAAAACTTCAGGGCGAAACCAATCTTAAAAATCTGAAACTTGAAAAAGATAATGCTCTATTAACTTTGAAAGACCTTATGGGAGTTTCTCTAGATGAATCTTTGGAAATTAATGAAGATTTGAATGAAAATATTGATGTGCCTAATTTTTCTTCAACAGAAAAAAATGCAGATTTAAAACTATTATTAAGTAAAAAGAAAGAAGCCGAAACTACCCATAATATTACAAAATCACTTTCTAAACCTAATATTTTTGCCATTGGAAATGTACAGTTTTTCAGAAATGACCTTCCGCTGATTACACCACCTTGGCTGGTGGGGGTAGAAATGCAATGGACACTTTTTGACCCTGAAAGAAAATCCAGAAACCTGGCTTCAGCGTCATTAATAAAGGAAGCTGATCTTCTTATTAATCAAAAGCAAAAATCGGTGAATTTGGCGACTAAAATTTCTGAGAATAAATTAATTAGCTTTAAAGAACAGAACGAAACATTTGACGCAGCAAGAAAACAGACGTATACCACCACCGAAATGGTAAGAAAGAGAATGGAAAACAGTCTTTCTTCTGTAAAAGATGTAAATGATGCTTTGCAGCTTCAGTACGAAGCCGAAAAATTATATTACACCTCTTTGGTTGCTTACCAAACCGTGATTGTAACTTATTTTTATGTCACAGGAAACATTGAAAATATCACCAACTACATTCCTTAAACTACTAACAAGATGAAAAACTTTATAAAAAATTACTGGGCCGTTTTTATTCCAATTATTGTATTGGTTATAGCACTTATTTACCTGTTTAAAAATAAATCATCCGAAAGCAGTAAAGCAGAAAACGTAATAGGAATGGTAGATGCTGAATTTGTGGATGTTTCTCCTTCGTTGCCGGGAAGAGTTGTCGAACTATTGGTAAAAGAAGGCGATGATGTAAAAGAAGGCCAAGTGGTTGCTCAAATGAAAACTTCTGAAATAGAAACTATTCAGGCGCAGGTTTCTGAAGCGGTAACGGTTGCTCAGAATCAATTAGATAAGATTAATCGTGGAGTAGAACCTGAAATTTTAAAATCTGCAGAAAATCTTCAACAAATTGCAAAACAACAGATGGATTTGATGAATAAAACCTACACTCGTTTTCAGAATCTTTATGCTGAAGGGGTGGTTTCAGGGCAGGAAAGAGACGTTATTTATTTTAAATATAAAGCTGCTCAAAAAGAGCTGGAAACTGCGAATCTAAACGTACAGCTTTTGCAGCGTGGAAATAATCAGGAACTTAAAAACTCAGCTCAGGCAATTTTAAACCAAGCCAAAAGTGCCGACCAGCTTGCTCAGGAAATTAAAGATAATGCATCTATAAAAGCACCTGCTTCGGGGAAAATTTCTACAATGATTTCTAATAAAGGTGAAATGGTGAATGCAGGATATCCGATGATGACGATTCAGAAAGACGATTCTTTTTTCGTGAAATTTAATCTTCGTCAAAATCAAATGAACAAAATTGATAAAGGAAGTGTGGTGAAAATTAAAATCCCGGGTTGTACACCGGAAGAAGTGAAAGGAGTTGTGGTAGAATTAGCACCGGCTTTAGGCTATGCAGATTGGGTTCCTGAGAAGCAAAATGGAGAATTTGAGCTAAGAACATTCAGAATAAAAGTGAAGCCTGAGAATATGAATTTTATAAAAGGACTTCGTTCAGGAATGACCGCTCAGCTTCTTTTTGATTAAAAAATATTGTCTTAATTCAAAAAAAATAAAACTATTGAAAATCATCAGCCAAATCATGATTAGAGAATGGAAACGAATTTTTTCGATTCCTAATTTCTACGTGATTCTGTTAGTTATTCCGCCTATTATTTTTCTTTTTTACGGATTTATTTATCAGAAACAATTTGCAAAAGAGCTTCCAATGGCCGTTTGGGATGAAGACCAATCTTCTGTTTCAAGAACGTTGATTGATATGATGGAGCATAATGAGTTCATCCACTTTACGCAAACGGTTTACAGCAATGCCGAAATTGAAAAATTAATGCGGGAAGGAAAGATTTTCGGAGCGGTACATTTTCCAAAAAATCTGGAGTCTGATGCCAAAAAAAATCATCAATCCAATATTACACTTTACACCAACGGCGCTTATTTGGTTCCTGCAAAAATGATTTACAAAGGTGCTGCCGGAGTAATTATCAAAGGCGGACTTGCCGTTGTTCTTCAAAAAGCCGAAAAGCAAGGAATGCCTGCTGAAAAAGCAAATACTTTGGTGCAACCTATCAAATTAAATACAACCACATTGTATAATCCTGATTTCAATTACCAATTGTATCTCACCCCAGGATTGATAACAGTAGGGCTTCAAATGGCTTTGATAGTGGCTTCTGTTTTAATTTTAAATCTCGAATTTAAAAGAAATACAATTGATGAACTGCTACAGATTTCGACATCATCTTCACAAATTGTGGTAGGGAAAATGTTCGCTCATCTCTGTATTTCGTGGATACTTTTTGTATTGGTTGCTTATATCGTTTTTCCAGTTTATGAATTGGGAAAACCGCAAACCGATTTTAATTTTTTCCTGATTTACAGCTTAATGTCTTTAGCATGTATTGGGATTGGAATGATGCTTTCTGCCATTTCTAACAACCTTCTTTTTGTGACCGATGTTGCTTTGTTTTTTACGTCGCCTGCATTTGTTTTCAGTGGTTTTACATTTCCAAGATGGGCAATGCCTTGGTACGACCAGTTTTATGCGGATATCATGCCTTATACTCACTTTTTAGACGGATTTATAAAGCTTTATTTTATGGAACTTCCATTGTCTTATGCAAGTTCGGAAATTTTCAAATTACTGATTTTTATTGGACTTACATTCCCTTTGAGTATTCTGTTTTTTCAGAAAAAAATCAATCAATACCTTAAAGAAAATCAGGCATGAAAGAAATTTTAGAAATATTAAAAAGGGAGCTGAGAAACGTATCGAAAGATTCGAGTCTGTTTCTGATTTTGCTTTTGGCACCGATTCTTTATGCATTTATGTATGGTAGTATTTATCTGAATAAAGGAGAAGAAAAAGTAAGATTGGCATTGATTGACAACGATGGAACTGCTATTTCCAGAACATTGACAGAGCAATTAAACTCAACCCCAATGATTGAAATTGTGCCAAGTTCAAATCTTTCTGAAGCTCAGGAAAAGATGTTTCAAGGAGATGTTCAGGGATATTTTTATATTCAGTCAGGTTTTGAAAAGAATATTTTTTCGCAGAAGCAAGCAAATGTGAATTTGGTTTTGAATGCCTCACGGTTTTTACCTTCGAGCGATTTGCTGAGTACCGCTACAAAAGTTTGTCTTACCGTGGGAGCCGGAGTTAGAAAAACATATTTTAACAAGCAGGGAATGGGAGAGGACGAGGCTATGAAAATGACCAATCCGATTAATATGGATTATCGACCGCTTTATAATTCAAGCATGACGTATGGCTCATTTCTTTTGCCAGGATTATTAGCTATTATTTTACAGCAAACACTTTTAATAGGTGTTGCAGCAGCTTTTACGTCAGAAAGAGAAGAGAAGAAACTATTAAATCTTTATCAAGTTTCAAAGCAGAGTATTTCTAAAATGATTTTTGGAAAAAGCTTGCTGTATTTTATTGTATTTATGATTTTTGGATTGTTTTTTTCGGTGGTTAATTTTTCAGTTTTTGGAGTTGAGGTTAGAGGGAATTACTTAGACCTTGCTGTAGTTTCGGCATTGTTTATTTCAACCATTATTGTTTTTGGAATGTTGATTGGCAGTTTCTTTAAAACAAAACTTTTTGCATTTCAGGTTTTGGTATTTTCATCGTATCCGATTTTTTTGATTACGGGATATTCTATGCCTTATCAGGCTTTGCCAAAATTTGTTCAAATGTTATCAGATACACTTCCCACGTCTCCATTTTTGAAAACTTATATTTCAATTGTACAAGCAGGAGGTTCACTTTCCGATAATATCAGTTCAGTAATCCACTTAATTGTGCTATGGATTGTTTTTAAACTTCTTTTAATCTTTAGAATAAAGTATTTAGTTAAAACATAACCGTTTTAAACGACTTTACTTCTTCCTAAAAAACAAAGCCCGACTGTACTCATAATTCATTCTGGCGATATTCAATACCGAAATCCCTTGCGGACATTCTACTTCACACGCTTCGGTGTTGGAACAGTGACCAAAATGTTCGGCATCCATTTGGTTTACCATATCTACAACACGCTTGCTTCGTTCTTCTTTTCCCTGAGGAAGCAAAGCCATATGGGTGATTTTCGCTGAAGTAAATAACGCGGCACTTCCATTTTTACAAGTCGCGACACATGCACCACAACCGATACACGCTGCCGAATCAAAGGCTTCTTCCGCAGTTTGATGAGTGATTGCAATTGCCGTTGCATCGGGAGCTTGACCTGTATTAACTGAAACAAAACCACCTGAAGAAATTATTCGGTCAAAGGCAGAACGGTCGACTTTCAAGTCTCTTTTAAGCGGAAATCCCAAAGCACGGAATGGCTCTATAACAATGGTTTCGCCATCTTTAAAAGAACGTAAATGAAGTTGGCAGGTTGTGGTATTTTCTAAAGGTCCATGCGCTAAACCATTAATCATGACACCGCATTGCCCGCAAATTCCTTCACGGCAATCGTGGTCAAATTCGACAGGTTCATCGCCTTCAACAATTAATTTTTCATTTAATATATCCAGCATTTCAAGGAAAGACATATGCGGATTTAGTTCTTTTAAATCATAATTTACCAGTTTTCCTGCGCTCTGGTTATCTTTCTGTCTCCATATTTTTAGGTGTAAATCCATAATTTCTTTATTTTTAGTCCTGATTGACGATTAATATTCCTTTAACCATAAAATATTGTGATTTTTAACACATCAGTCACATGAGATTTAAGAAATTTATTAATTAAATATTAAGACCACATAAGAAGAAAATCAAAGATTTTCCTAAACTAATATGTTCTTTTCTGCGGTTTTATATTCAACTTCAAATAACTAATGTGTTAAAATTTTTGTACTTTTTGTTTTAACACTTTAGAGCACTTTAGTTTTTAAGTTTATTATTAGTAAAATATTAAGACTACATAAGAAGAAAATCAAAGATTTTCCTAAACTAATGTGTTCTTTTCTGCGGTTTTATATTCAACTTCAAATAACTAATGTGTTAAAACTTTTGTACTTTTTGTTTTAACACTTTAGAGCACTTTAGTTTTTAAGCTTATTATTTTGAAAATATTAAGACCACGTAAGAAGAAAATCAAAGATTTTCCTAAAACTAATGTGTTCTTTTCTGCGGTTTTATATTCAACTTCAAATAACTAATGTGTTAAAAACTTTTGTGGTTCAATAAGTTATTCTTTATCAACGCTTTATTTATAACTTCTTACAATAGGCTGTATTTCTTCGAAAACTAACGGTTCTTTAATCAATTCCGGTTCGCTATTTTCGCCTTTCCAAGCCCAGGCTGAGATGAATTGAAATTCAGCATCATTCCTTAACGCTTCTCCATCTGCGGTTTGATATTCTTCACGAAAATGCGCTCCGCAAGATTCGTTTCTGGTTAATGCATCATAACACATCAGTTCACCGATTTCAAAATAATCAGCGACACGACCAGCTTTTTCCAATTCATTATTCATAGAATCACCTTGTCCGGAAACTTTTACGTCTTTATAAAATTCTAGTTTCAGTTTTTTAATTTCTTCGATGGCAAATTTTAAACCTTCTTCATTTCGGGCTAATCCACAATAATCGTATAGCAATTTACCTAATGTTTTATGAAAATAATCAACGGTTTTTGTGCCATTAATATTTATAAAACCTTGAATCTGTTGTTTAACATTGTTTTCACTTTTATCAAATTCAGCATGGTCGGTTGAAATTTTTCCAGTATGAATTTCTTGAGACAAATAATTGGCAATGGTGTAAGGTGCTATAAAATATCCATCCACAGAAGCCTGAAGTAAAGAATTTGCACCCAGTCGATTGGCTCCGTGGTCAGCAAAATTAGCTTCACCCAGCGCAAATAATCCCGGAATGGTGGTCATTAATTCATAATCTACCCAAAGTCCGCCCATCGAAAAGTGTGCAGAAGGCGAAATCATCATCGGTTCTTCGTAAGCATTATACCCTGTGATTTTAAGATACATATCGAATAAATTCCCATATTTCTCCTGAATTTTTTCTTTGCCTTGTTCGTTAATGGCTTTTGAAAAATCAAGATAAACGGCATTTTTCAACGGTCCGATTCCGAAACCTGCATCAATTCTTTCTTTGGCTGCCCTTGACGAAATATCTCTTGGCGCTAAATTTCCAAAAGCTGGATAACGTCTTTCCAGATAGTAATCTCTTTCGTTTTCGGGAATGTCGTTGCCTTTTCTGGTTTCATTTTCTTTTAGAGGAACCCAAATTCTGCCGTCATTTCTTAAAGATTCAGACATTAAAGTCAATTTTGACTGATAATCTCCAGACTGCGGTAATGAAGTAGGATGCACCTGAATCCAGCTTGGAGCAGCCATTAACGCTCCTTTTTTATGTGCTCTCCAGATGGCAGAACCATTGCAGCCCATCGCCAAAGTTGATAAATAATAAATTTTACCATAACCGCCTGTTGCCAAAATTACAGCGTGGGCAGCGTGCCTTTCAATTTCTCCGGTATCTAAATTTCTTACGATAATGCCTCTTGCTTTTCCGTCAATCATGACCAAGTCGAGCATTTCGTGTCTTGAAAATAATTGAACACTTTTCTTTCCAACCTGTCGCATCAATGCTTGATAAGCGCCTAAAAGTAGTTGTTGACCCGTTTGTCCTCTCGCATAAAACGTACGGCTTACCTGAACGCCCCCAAACGAACGGTTATTCAGATAACCACCATATTCTCTGCCAAAAGGAACGCCTTGTGCAACGGCTTGGTCAATAAGGTTTAAAGAACATTCTGCCATTCTGTAAACATTGGCTTCACGGGCTCTGAAATCGCCGCCTTTTAACGTGTCAACAAACATTCGGTACACACTGTCGCCATCGTTTTTATAATTTTTAGCAGCGTTTACACCACCTTGTGCAGCAACGGAATGAGCTCTTCTCGGGCTGTCCTGAAAACAAAATGATTTTACATTATATCCCATTTCACCCAACGAAGCCGCAATAGAACTTCCCGCTAAACCGGTTCCGACAACGATAACGTCTAATTTTTTTCGGTTGGCAGGATTCACCAATTTGGCTGTCTTTTTATAGTTATCCCATTTTTGTTCTAAAGGCCCTTCCGGTATTTTTGAATCTAAAATCATAGTTTATCAATTTATTTGGCAGTGAAAAAAACATAAATTGGCATCAAAGCAAATCCTACACTGATGATGATTGAATAAGCAACACCGATGGTTTTAAACCATTTTATAAACTTCGGATGATACAATCCTAATGTTCTTACAGCACTGTAAATCCCATGAATTAAGTGATAACACAACGCAATCATCGACAAAACATAAATAATCACATACCACCATTCTTTGAAAACAGTTACGACCAAAATATATAAATCTTTGTTTCCGTTTTCGTCTAAAGGTGGATTCCCGAATTTATAAACATACCAGAAGTTCTGAAAGTGAATGACTAAGAAAATCAACAGTAGTGTTCCTAGAATTCCCATATTTCGGGACGCCCATTTACTAGCTCTTCCGCGTTTATCAGATTGATAATTGGCGCCAGATTTTTTGTTTTTTAAAGTAATGATTAAACCATCCACAGCATGAAGGATAATACTTGCGTACAAAACGTAAGAAACAATTTTGATGACAATATTTCCCGACAGAAAATGCGAATAGGCATTAAACTGAAGATGCGCCTGCTCCTGTGGTAAAAATAGCTGAAGATTCCCCAAGAAATGAATCAACAGAAAGAAGCTCAGGAACAATCCTGTAAGACACATCAGCATTTTTCTTGATAATGTAGACAGCATATTTTTTTTGTTTTTTGTTAAAGAGGATTGATGTTGGAAGAGGGAAAATGGAGGTTTTAAATTTATTTTTCATGAACTATCAGCTTCGTGCTTCCATCTTCCAGCGCTGAAATTTTAATAATACCCTAAAATTTTCATCCAAAGTCCGCCGACTCCCATGTAGATAATCAGCAAAACAATTCCAATTTCGAGACCTCTTAGCCACCAAGATTTTAAGTCGACATATCCACTACCAAAAAATACAGGAGCTGGACCATGACCGTAATGCGTCAAAACACCGTAAATAGAGCCCATAAACCCAAGCATCATCGCCAATAACATTGGAGGAATACCAACTGCGACACCAACACTTAACAAGGCAGCGTACATTGCTGCAACGTGAGCCGTTGCACTTGCAAAAATATAATGACTAAAGAAATAGACGAGAATAATTACAGGGAAAGCGAGTGTCCATGTCATGTGACCGATTTTAAGTTTAATAAGATTACTAAACCAATCAATGAAACCTAGCTCGTTGAGTGAGCTTGCCATCATTACTAAAACCGCAAACCAAACGATGGTGTCCCAAGCGCCTTTTTCAGATTTTACGTCTTCCCAAGTTAGAACAGAGGTTAATAAAAGCAAGGTTAATCCTATGAAAGCCGTTGTGGTTGCATCAATAGATAATGAACCTCCAAAAATCCAAAGGGCTAATAAAATGAAAAATGCAAAAAGCATTAACCATTCGTTTTTAGAAATAGGACCCATTTCTTTTAATTTTTGGGCTGCCATTTTCGGAGCATCACCGGTCTTTTTTAATTCAGGCGGATATAATTTGTATAAAACCAAAGGCACTACAAAAAAAGCAACTAATCCTGGGAGAAAACCTGCGGCTGCCCAAGACATCCACGTGATATTAATTCCCAAATTGGCTGCGAATTTCTGACACATTGGGTTGCTTGCTGTTCCGGTCAAAAACATGGAAGAAGCAATTAGATTCATGTAATAACTATTCAATGTTAAAAAAGAACCTAATTTTCTATGGGTTTCGGGTTTATCAGGAACTGAATCAAAACTTATCGCCATCGACTTCATAATCGGATAAATAATTCCGCCACCTCTTGCAGTGTTACTAGGAATTGCAGGTGCTAAACAAACGTCTGCCAATCCCAATCCGTATGCTAAACCCAAAGAACTTTTTCCGAAAACTCGTATGAATAAAAAAGCAATTCTGTTTCCTAAGCCCGTTTTAATAAATCCTCTGGCAATAAAAAATGAAATTCCAATCAACCAGATTACTTTATCTCCAAATCCTGAGAGTGCTTTTGTGATTGATTTTCCGGCTTCTCCGGGAGCTAAAACCTGTGTTAAAGCGGTAAATCCTATAGCCATCATGCACATCGTTCCCATTGGAGCGGCTTTAAGGATAATTCCTAAAATAGTCGCTGCAAAAATAGCGAATAGATGCCACGCATTTTCTGCAACGCCTTCCGGAGCAGGAATAAACCAGATGATAAGCGCAACTGCAAAGGTGATTGCAATGGCTTTAATGTTAATTTCTTTCATAATAATGAGTGTTACGAATTAAAATCTACTTTGTACCTGAACTATGAATAAATTATTATTGTATTGAGATGTATTTTCTACCTGATGCTTGTAGCGGTCGAACTGGATACCTACTTGAATTCTAGCACCGTAATTTTTTAGAAATTCCAGACCAGCCATTGGTGTAATGGTTTGTCTAGGATTTGAATTTAATCTAAAATTAGTATCTAAATATTCGTAACGGCAAGATAATTCGAAAGCACTCAGGTTTTTATGATTGACTTCATATCTTAAATTTGGAAGAAAGTATGCGCCGCGAATAAGGTATTCGTCAGGATTTGAAGGCCTTAACTCTGGTGCCACCGCAAAATATAAAGGATGATTGGTTGCCTGTTTTCCTTCCAGTTGCATATCGAGACTCCATCTTGAATCGAAATTAACGAGTGAACTAAAATCGATTCCCACGGCATAAATTTTCTTTCCGAAAACATCACCGATACCACCATTTAAACCAACATTAAAATTATACTTTTTAACCAAACCAAAAACCAATCTTGAGGAATATTGTTTACCGTCGTTATTATCATTCACCTGATTTTTACCATTTCCATTGACCACCGAAACAGCGTACTGAAACGGCATACTTCCCAACTGAGTTTGCCCCGTTGCAGACATTCCAATCTGAAAGCTCGTCCAGCCCAATTTTCCAAATTCTGTATATTGATTTGACCAGTCCAGAGATTTAATAATGTCAATAGGATAGGTTTCTTCAATACCAAACCAAGGCCTGAATTGCCCAACTGTAAGAGCTAATTTTGAGTTGAACGTGTATTTTAAATACGCATTTTCAAGAACTCTTGATTTTGGGTCATTTTTAAAGTCTGCAAGATTGGCTAATGCGACAACTTCGGTCCGTTTGCTGATTTGTGCACGAACCTGAATTCTCATGTATTTCAGCATGAAATTATTATTTGTCCCAGAGCCATCTGTGTGATGCAATCCGTTGACATCCACATCATTTTTCATTCCGACTAAATAACGCGCCTGAAAAAGTCCTTTAATTTGGATTTGAGGATACTTTACTAAATCTTCGGATTGAGTCGTTAAAGTGTCGGGTACTTGAGCGGTAACTATAACACTAAGGAGTGTAAAGTATAAAAGCAGATGCTTTTTTAAGAGTAAAAAAGTATTCATTTTTATTATTTTTGTTGGTGTATGGTTTTTTAGCAATCTATTTTAGAATAAACACGATTGTTAAATTAAGTTAAAAATAAGAAAATAAATGTTAATAATCACATTATTAGGATTAATTTTAAATTAAAATTAATCCTGTAAATCTCGAACCGAGTTTTATTTCAAAAATATTTCTCCAGATTCTATTGAGAAGTAAATAATATGTTTCTAATAAATGATATTTAGATGAAATTGCAACAGAAACCTTCTCTCTTTTTTAGAAAGCCTTAGTTTTAAAATACTTAATATATTTGTAATTACTTACAGATATCTAAAAAACAGAAACAATCGGAAGAGATAATTAGAAACAAGTGAAATAATGTTTCACCAAATTCTCTCAAAACGGATACACCATTCTTTACTATGGACACAGTCTTTATTAGAACACAGCGCGTAATTTTGCATTGTGATTATTCACTGTAGACATGAAGTTAATACATACAATAATATGATGAAAATCGGAATTTTAATCTAATTAAATAAGATTTAAATCGAACTTAAAAAGCCTTTCGATGTGAAAGGCTTTTGTGTTTTTGAACTATGAAAATTTTAGAAATTTGAAATTTTCAATTATAAAGTGTTATTGTAAAGAATCAAATATTAGAGTAAATTGATATCTTTCTATTCCGTTTTTTTATTTTTTGCAACAATAGAATAAAGCATTGGAATCTTACTGCCCAAATGTTCTATTCTGAATTTTTTATGCTCAAATTCTATCATATTACTAAAAACATTATACGGAGAATAATCATACTCTTGAAATTGAAGAATTTCAAGGCCATTATTAATCAGGCTGCTTACTACCTCACTCAAGCTGTGATTCCAAGTAACATAGGATTGCGAAATGTTGGCCTCTTTGTCTGCATAAGTACCATTTTCTGTTTCTACAATAGGTTCTACATTAAAATAATTATAACCAATTTTTTCGAAATTATCGTCAAACATCCAGACAACAGGATGGAATTCAACAAAAACAAATTTCCCGTTAGGTTTTAAAAATTTAGAAATTAGTTTTCCCCATTTGTCTAAGTCTGGAAGCCAGGTTATCGTACCATAACTCGTAAAAACAATGTCGAATTGTTTGTCTAAATGATTTTCTAAATCGTATAAGTCGCAACAAATAAACTGGGCAGTGGAGTTGGTTTCTTCTGCGATTTTTTGAGCACTTGCAATCGCTTTATCAGATAAGTCTACGCCCGTAATATCTGCACCAAGCCTGCTTAATGAAATTGTATCTTGCCCAAAATGACATTGTAAATGCAGTACAGATTTACCTTTTATATCTCCAAGTATTTCCAATTCGATAGGATTTAAAGAAGTTTCTCCTTTTAAAAAACCTTCCAGATTGTAAAAATCAGAGTTTAAATGAGTGTCGGTTCTGTTGTTCCAAGAATGTTTATTTATTTCTATATAATTATTTTCAGGATTCATAATGGTGTGAGATATTTTTAAGCCTCAAATATATTAAAATTATGGAATTTTGAGGAAAACAAATAGAAATCTATTTGTTTTTTAATACTTTTCAATTAATTCTCTTATTAAATACTATGTTAAAAGGATGTTTAGGAATGAATCTTATTATCAAGTTCGGTAATGATTTCTGAAAGTCGTATGTGTAATTCTGATTTATTTATATCTAGAAATGGAAGTTGTGTGCTTTCAAAATCTACTTTATTATAAAATCTAGGCCAAAAGATAGCTTCGTAATAATAATTCCATAATTGTTTTATCGTTGAATTATTTTCAAATTCTAACAAATAATTGTTTTTTTCGTTTTGTCTCGCATAATCTCCAAAAAGATTAATGTAGTTTGCAAAAAGTTCAATACTATCAATTGGAAAATTATTTTGCTCGATTTGATTCAAAAGAAATTTAGTGTCATAAAAATTATCTTCAATTGACTCAAGATTACTATCGTCATTTAGCCAAATAATGAATCGTTCGTAATTGTCAATTTCATGTTTAAGATTAATAATTTCATCTTTAATATTTTCTATCTTTTTTGATGAAAAAATTCTTCCATTTTTTAACGTTAGTAATTTGTCTGTACTTTCAGAATCATTATCAGTAAACCAAATAAGATAAATCCCATCAACAAAATTTGGAGAAATATATTTAATGATATAGGCTGTGAATTTTTCTTCTAAGATTTTTTGATGTGCTGTTGACATAAACTTTTTACGGAATTTAGAGATTGTTTTTCGTCAGAAATGGGGATGTGAAATTAAATGAATGAGCAATGATTAAAGTTGAGGTTTATATTTTAAATTCTAGGATGCAAAGTTTTTATTCACCAATAATTTGTTTAATTTTATTACTCCAGATTACTGCATAATTATCTGCGAAATCTTCAACTTGTTTTAGATTTGCTTTGCTCCAATACCTTTGATAGAAGTAATCTACACAATGACCAATTTCATGTAAAAGCAATTTTTCAAGGTAATATTTTTTATAACTTTCATTTGTCCATTGCAAGTACCAACCATTTTTGTCGTGACATAAATCTGTACAATATTGTTTATAGAAACTTAATTGCTTTGACGTTGGTTTAATCTGACCGAAAAGCATTCTATTATTTATAGGAACTGCGTAAAGTTTTATCAGAAATACTTTACTTCCATAAATAAACTCTCCTTGTACAGTTTCTCTTTTCAGATATTCAGTTTTTTTTAACTTTATCTAGCCAAATATGGGTTAAATATTTAGTATGTGATGTTGGAAGTTTTGTCAGTGTTTCTTTAATTTCATCAATTGTAACAGGGAAATAAAAGTCTCTTGAAGTATTTTCAATAATGAAAATTGGGGTTACTTCTCCTTCATTTGGAGGTAAAAGATTGTGTAGTTTTTTAAAAATTCCATCAGCACATTTTAAGTGCGCACGTCCACCATAAATGTCTCCAAATTTTCTATTTTTCTTCCAAGCGGTTTCTTTACGGTTTTGATTCATATAATTACAGTGTTAAGCTTGTCTAAAAGGAATTTTAGCTGATTTTTTTTCAATAAAGCCAAGTTAATCAAAATAGAGTAGTACTTCCTATTTTTAGCATTAGGTTTTTTCTAATTTGACTTTAACAAGTATATATATCTTTTTATTTTTGTGAATCTTTCAACGTCAACGATATCTCTTACAATTTGGTTAGGTGAATCACAATTACCAAATCCGACAACATAAATATCTACTATTTTGATGATATAGCTTCTCATTTTTTGAACATGACATTAAAAAAAAGGAAATTGATGTACAAAAATTTGATATCACAAAAAGTAAAATCGAAACTATAATTATCAGGAAAACCTTACGCCTTCTCATCTTTGAGAAAGATAATTCAAAAACCATTTGTTTTACTTTTTTACTTAATTTAGCTAAGATGCTTTTGTAGAATTTAAAATTAGTTTTATAAAATCTTTAGACATTATGAAGCCGAAATCCTTGAATAAAATCGCATAAAATAAGTCTAAATTAATAGGTAAACTGATTATACTCAACGAAATCATTACTAACCAATAAAATTTAATACAATGGAAAACAGAGATTTGACGATTATTTTAGTACACGGTGCTTGGGGAGATGGCTCTCATTGGAAGGGTGTTATTCCAAGTTTAGTCAATGCGGGATATAAAGTTCGTGCAGTTCAAAATCCTTTAACTTCTTTAGCGGATGATGTTCAAAAAACCAAAGATTTAATTGATGCTCAGGATGGAAAAGTTTTGTTGGTTGGGCACTCTTATGGTGGTGCTGTGATTACTGCAGCGGGAAACCATGATAAAGTGGTAGGCTTGGTGTATGTAGCCGCTTTTGCACCTGATGAAGGAGAAAGTTTAGGGAGTTTATTGGCAAAACGGTCTACTTCTGGTGGAGAAAGTATTGCACCAGATAACAAAGGTTTTTTATGGATAAAATATGATGAGTTTCAACAAGCTTTTTGCCCTGATTTAAATGATAATGATGCATTGGTGATGTCGTTGTCATAAAAAGCAATTAACGGACAATGTTTTGGAGATGAAATGGCTAGTCCTTCTTGGAAAAATTTGCCAGTTTGGTACCAGGTTTCTAATCAAGATAAAATGATACATCCCGATACACAGCGAGAAATGAGCGCGAGAATGAATCCTAAAAAAGTAATCGAATTAGATGCAAGCCACGCTTCAATGGCTACTCATCCTGAAGAAATAGCCAATTTAATTAAAGAAGCCGCTGCAAGTTTATAACATAGCATTTACTTAAAATAAGCTCTTTTAAAGTGTTTTTAAAAGAGCTTATTTCATAAAAAATGCGACATATTCTAGAAAAAATATCTAAATTATTTTTCAATAGTCCGCAATGCTTTTTTTATAATGTAAGCTGTTTCTTTGGTTGGGCTTTCGGTTTTCCATTTGTCGCAAATTGTTTTCACAAAATCGGGTTGTGTTTTACTTGCATCGTTTAGCCAATTTCCAACGCTGTCTTGTACATATCTTGCTTCATCAGATTTTAAAGGTTCTACAATAGATAAGCCTAATTCTGGATTTTGTTTTAATTCTTCAATATGTTCGCACCAAACGCCTCTAGGTCGTGTTGCTTCGCTTGCAAATCGCCTTATGTTTAGGTCTTTATGGGTTGTCCAATTTGATAATATTTCAATACTTTTTGCTAAGTCTTTAGCGATGCTTGGTCGTACTGCCAACCAACAAATTTCTCTTACTCCAAAATGCTTATCAGCTGAAAATACCTGAATTTGTTGAAGTTTTTGAGAAATATCTAATGCCTGATTTTTACCAATGGTATAGGTAGCCCAACACCGAACTAAATCTGAGGTGTGATGGGTAATTATTGATACTATTTCAGGGTCTTTATTTTTTAATGACAGCTCAAGGATTTGTGTTCCAATGGCTTCATTAATGGTGTTTACCGTTTGCTTTTTTAGATTTTGAATCTCGGATAAAATTGGTTTTAAATATTTAGTTCTATTAAACTGCATCAATATGTTTTCCAATAAAAGCCGTTGGTCAACTGCCAACCATTCAATTAAATTTGCTGTTTCAATTTCTCCACGGTTCAACTGTTCTAAAATATCTTTGGGAATATCTTTTGTTGAGCGAGAACCTTTGCGTTTTATTTCTGTCATAACAATTTTTCGATATAAAATCGATGTAGGTTAATGCACAAATGTATAGATTATTTTTCGCCTTTATTCTCCATAAAAAAGTAAAGTGTTTTTACAAGTAAACTTATGTTAACTCAATATGAAAAAATCGTAAAAAATCAATAATTTAAGCTTCGCAAAGGATTATGGCATGCAATCTGTTATATAACGCATAGCAAAATTAATGTATGGAACAGATTTATATCAAGGTGGCTTTTTGCCAAAAATGTAGCGGATATCATGCTTCAACCTACGCCGATTCGTCTCAGAAAAATAATCCCGAAATTATTGATCATTACTTCTATCATGGTGAACCTTATTTTACTTTAAACCCATCTAGTTTTAGTAAGGCTGAACAATTAGAATACACTACCATAAAAACGATTCCGTTGAAGGAACATAAGAAAAATGATCATAAATATTGTGGATGTAAGAAAAAAATAAAAGCAGTATTTGTTACTCAAAAAATAAACTTCTCGGAATCATCGACTATAACGCCTAAATATGAAGACGTTTCAGAAGTTGAAATTTACTTTAGAGATATTTACCGTTTGTCATATAATTTTCATTAAAATATATTGATGAGAGGAAGCTCTTGTTCATTAAAATAAAAAGGAATTGAATAATTATTCAGTTCCTTTTCTTTGTGAAAATGAGTGATTTTTTTTTAAACTAAAAAGGCTTTAATAACTACTTTTTATGCTTTAATAATAAGGTTTTAGAGATAAATAGCGCTATCCATTTCCAATTTTTGAATCATAAACTCTCTTTTTTTGCTTAAAAAATTATGTATATTCGTTTTCTGTTTATGGAAATGTTTATTTGATTTCCATCTATTTTAATAAAACAACAAGATTAAAAACTGAGCTTTTCATGAGCCATTGTACTTACTGGAAGCTATAATAATTCGGAACCTTTGAAGATTAATTTTAAACATGTACTTACAAAACGATCTGTTTTTATAGCAGGTTTGTCAGCTTGTTTTATAGCAGCGGTCGCTTTTGCGGTGCTGAGTCTTCTTATTACGCACGATAGCCGAAAAAATAATGAAGAGTTTGCCCGAAAAACTTTTTTGAGGAAATATGAAACGGTAGAAAAAGAGTTTAGAAACATTGAAGATTATCAATACCTTCTTCGTGCTTTGATTCAGAAAGATGGGCTTAAAAATTACAAAGATTATTCCTCAGTCTTAAATAGTTTAAATAAAAGGCGTAAACTCATTCCCTATAGTTGGTATTACTACTACAATGGCGCTTCTGGAGAATCTGGCAATAAAGATCTTTTATCAGATATTCTCAAAAAAGATGAAAAGGTAGAAAAGTACACCAAAATAAAAAATAAAGCCCCTGGTAACTTTAATAATTATATCATTAGTCATAATGACAGTATTTATTGGTTAAGTTACGATTCTTTGATACAAGCAAATAAAGATATGCTGTATTACGGTTCTGCGGTAAGTCTTGATAATCTTCATCAGTATTTTGCGACCATCGATCAGTCTCCGAATACGTATACTTATGTTTTTTCAAAAGAAGGCATTTGCATTACTCATCCTGAAAAAAAATATTTGGGTAAAAATATTTTCGACTTTACAGATATTCAGCCAGAAGATACCTTAACGAGCAAAACTCAATTGGGATATACGGAACGAAATACAATCTCAGAATATCTTGATGTAGAAGTTATACGATTTATAAAACCTTTAAAAACCGATAATTTTGAAGGATATGCAGTGGTAAACTATGTAAGTTTTCTTATTGATGAGAGTGTAAATCAAACAAAAAGATATACCGTTTATATTTTTCTGGCAGCTTTGTTACTTATTGTGACGGTATTTATTTTATTTTACAGGGCAACCAATATGGCGTTTCAGGAGAAAGAAAAAATACAGTCAGAAAAGAATTTACTCCTTGTTGAAAATGAAAAAATGCATCGCGCAGAAGTCTTGAATCAGCTTCAACAGCTTAAAAATAATATCAATCCGCATTTTCTTTTTAATTCATTAAACTCTCTTTATATGTTGATTGGGCTTAACAAAGATAATGCTCAGAAGTTTACCATGAATCTTTCAAAGATTTATCGATATCTTATTGTTCCTCCAAAAGAAAATATTGTCCCAGTTTCACAAGAAATCAGCTTTATCAAACAATATATGGATCTTTTGAAAAGTCGGTTTGATCAGGAAATTAGCTTTGAATTGATTATCAATCATGAAGAAAGTTTAGAAAAGAGAATTCCCTACTTGTCTCTTCAGTTGGTTACAGAGAATGCCATTAAGCATAATATCGCAACAATAGATAATCCTTTATCCATTATAATCACCGTAGAAAAAGATGGAGTTATTGTAAAAAATACATGGCAACCGAAGACAGAAGATATCCAAAGCGAAAAGTTTGGTTTAGATTATTTAAATCAGATTTATCAATATTTTAAGAATAATAATCTGGATATCTCTATGCAAGATGGGTATTTTATCTGTTTTCTTCCATTGATGGATTAAAAGCTTAAAAATCCACTCACTCCGATAATTCTCCCTTTCACTCCCTATTAATATAGATATAGTTTCATAGGTTATAGTTTTGTCAATTGAAAACCTAGAGGGCATGAAATGTACTATTTTAATGAAGAATTACAGGCTTGCACTGTATCTGGGGCTTAGTTTGGCCTCTCCGTCAGTATTTGCACAGAAAAAAGATACGGTAACTACCGACAAAGAAAAATCTGCTAAAACAGATGTTTCTTCAAAAAAAACGAAAAAAATTGATGAACTGATCAAAAAAGGAACTTATAAAAAAGGTCTTTTTAATACGATTCAGGTAAAAACAGATATTTATTTTGAAATTCCAGACAGTTTAATCGGTCGACAGTTTTTGGTGGTCAATAAGCTTTCACAAGTTCCGATGCAAGTGAATGAAGCTGGACTTAATAAAGGAATGAATTATGAAAATAAGGTCATTTCTTTTCACCGTGATTATGTCGCCAAAAAGATTTGGGTTAAAACGGTAATTCCACAAGTGTCTTCTCCAAAAAATGATGTGATTACAAAATCTGTTAAAGATAATTTTTCAGAATCTGTAATTGAGGTTTTCGATATTGAAGCACAAAATACCGATTCTACTTCGGTAGCTATTAAAGTAAATAAAGTTTTTGACGGTAACCAAAAAAGCTTCAACGATGTTTTGGCAAATGTTGGTCTTGGAGGGTCGGTAAAATCTAATCTTTCTTATATTGAAAGCGTAAAAACATTTCCTCAAAACCTTGTCGTTAAGTCTCAATTGACCACTACAGTTAATGAAGGAGGGGTTGATTTACCTGTAACACTTGGGGTGACCAGTAATATTGTGTTGCTTTCTAAAGTACCGATGGATTCTAGAACTGATGATTCTAGAGTTGGTTTCTTCAGTGAAAAACATTGGGCTTTTAATGACCGTCAACAAAGAATGGATGAAAAACGTTTCATTACAAGATGGCGTTTGGAACCTAAAGATGAAGATAAAGAAAAGTATCTGAGAGGAGAATTGGTAGAGCCTAAAAAGCCTATCGTTTACTATATTGATCCTGCAACTCCTATCCAGTGGCGTAAAAAAATTATAGCGGGAGTTTACGATTGGCAAGCTGCTTTTGAAAAGGCTGGTTTTAAAAATGCCGTTATCGCAAAAATGCCGGATGAGAATGATACAGATTTTGATATTGATGATGTAAGATATTCGGTGATTACCTATGCGGCTTCACCAAAATCTAATGCGATGGGACCTTCTGTGGTAGATCCTAGAAGTGGCGAGATTATTGAATCTGATATTATTTGGTGGCATAATGTAATGACTTCTCTTCAAGAATGGATGAGAATTCAGACTGGGCCTATTGATCCAAAAGCGAGAGGAAATGTATTTAGTGACGAGCATATGGGCGAAGCGATTCGTTTTGTATCATCTCATGAAGTAGGGCATACCTTTGGATTGAAACATAATATGGGTTCTTCATTTGCTTTTCCGGTTGAATCATTGCGTTCAAAAGAATTTACAGATGAAATGGGAGGTACAGCGCCTTCAATTATGGATTATGCACGTTATAACTATGTAGCTCAGCCCGAGGATGGCGTTACTGCAATTACTCCAAAAATCGGACTTTATGATAAATATGCCATTGAATGGGGGTACCGTTGGTATTCAGATGCAGTGTCTGAGAAAAAAGCATTGAGAAGTTTAATAGAAAAACATCAAGATGATCCTACCTATTTTTATGGTGAGCAACAGAGTTATCTAGAAACCATCGATCCGCGTTCGCAGTCTGAAGATTTAGGTGATGATGCGATGAAGGCGAGTGAGTATGGGATGAAAAACTTAAAGATTGTAATTGATAATCTTTTAAAATGGACTTATGAAGATGGGAAAAAGTATACCGATGCCGGTAAGCTTTATTTAGGAGCAATCGGGCAATGGGATTTGTATTCTGGTCATGTGATGGCAAATGTAGGAGGAGTTTATTTGGATCATACTGTTTTTGGAAGTAACAAAAAAGCTTACGAAGCGGTTCCTGCCGAAACTCAGAAAAGAGCGGTTGATTATCTTGTTAAAAATGCGATAAACCTTCCGGAATGGTTATTTTTTAATCCGATTACTGAGAAAACATATCCTGTTAAAAACTCACCAATGGGACCATTTGAGCAGACTCCTTACAATCTTGCAAGAGGAATGCAGTATGGTAATTTGTATTCTTTGTTTATGGATGATCGTTTGTTGAGAATGATTGAAAACGAATTGAAACACCAGATTTCTGGCTCTAAGGAAGAAATTTATACCGTAGAAAATCTATTTGAGCAAGTAAGAGGTTCAATTTTTAATAAAAAAGGAAGCTTAACGATTCTTGAGAAGATGACACAGAAAAATTATGTGGACGCTCTAATCGTTTCAGTGAATAAATTATTTGAAAAAACTGCTGTGAAAGCAATAAAAATAGATAAAACGTTGAATATTCCTACCATTTGTAATTTCCAGGAAGAAGCTCAAAATCTAAGGAATATTAATTATTCATCGATGAAAAGAGTGTCTGAGGTTACTACTTATAAAAGAGCAGAGCTACAGAAGGTGTTGAATTTATTAAACAAAAGTAAAAACAAGGGAGATGATGCCTCTAGGGCTCATTATGCTGACTTAATCATCCGTATTAAAGAGGCTTTAAACAAGTAATCAGTTATGAAAAAAGCATTTATACTTTTACCTCTTTTGGCGGCTCAGATTGCATTAGCCCAAGAAAAGAAAACCATTACCGGGAAAATTGATGACGGAGATACCTCAAGAGTCATTGCGGGGGCATCGATAAAAATTGAAACTCAATCTGTTTCTACAAAAACAAATCAATCCGGAATTATTGAAAGTGTTTCTATCGGAACCATCACAGATAAAAACGGAAAATTTATTTTAGAAATCCCTGCAGATACAAAATCTGTAACGGTAAGTTATCTTGGGTATGAACCTAAAGTAATTGAGGTTTCTGAAGGTCAAACCAATTATAATATAACTTTAACACCTGTTGTAAGTGCCGATATTCCTGAAAAAAACAATATTCAGGAAGTAATTATTACAGGATATCAAAAAATTGAAAAGCGTAAACAAACTTCAGCTGTAACTACAGTGAAGATGAACGATATTCAGCAGGCGGGTGTTGCCAGTGTAGATCAGTTATTAGCCGGTCAGATTGCCGGAGTAGCGGTTACGCCTGAAACAGGAGCTCCCGGAAGTCCTGCAAAAATAAGAATCCGTGGTACCGCTTCACTTTCGGGACCTCAAGATCCGCTATGGGTAATTGATGGTCTTCCGTTGGAGGGAAATGATGTGCCAAATTTTAGTGATAAAGACAATATCGATCAGCTTCAGAATTTTTCTATTGCGGGATTAAACCCTAATGATATTGAAGATATTACCATTCTAAAAGATGCAGCAGCTACAGCTATTTATGGAGCAAGAGCAGCGAATGGAGTAATCTCTATCACAACAAAAAAAGGAAAAAAAGGAAGTTTAAGAGTCAACTTCTCAGCAGATACTTTTATTACGGCACGTCCTGATTTTGGTAAACTTAATCTTTTAAATGCTTCTGAAAAAGTAGATTTAGAATTAATGCTTGCCAACCGTACCGACTTAACGTACCGTACCGATAAAGGGGAAGTGATGAGAATCTTAACCAAAAACGGACAGCTTGATGCCTATAGAAATGGAGGTTTAGGAGGTTTAAATCTATTGACACGTCAGCAAATCGACGGTTTAAGAAACAACAATACAGACTGGGGAAAATTATTGTATCAAAATGCAATTAATAAGCAGTATGGTATGAGTATTTCCGGAGGAAGTGACCGTTCAGACTACTATTTCTCTTTAGGATATTATGATGAAGAGGGAACAACGATTGGAACTGGTTTTGAGCGTTATAACCTGACGTTGAAAAACAATTATAAAATAAATGATAAACTTAATTTTGGAGTCTCAGTTTTTGGGACACAAAGTGAGAGAACATCATTTGTTACCGATGCCGATGCTTCTATAAGCCCGATTAATTATTCAAGAAATGCAAATCCTTATTTAAGTCCTTACAATGCTGATGGAAGCTATAGATATGACCAGGATATTGATGGTTTTGAAAACAGATATATTCCTTTCAACTTTTTAGAAGAGAGAGAAAATACAAGCTATACCCTGAAAAATCAGTCATTAAAAGCGATTTTCGATTTAGATTATAAAGTAGCAAAAGGTCTGAAAATTACTTCACAGTTAGGGATTCAGTACGACGGCAATAAGACAGAGAAATTTGCAGCCGAAAACACCTACTTTACCAGAAAGATGAAAGAGGGAACCCGTTATTACAAAGATGGTGCATACCGTTACTTTTTGCCGGGTGGTGGAGTAAAACAAAACTGGGATAATAATTTCTTTCAGTACAACTGGAAATTACAGGGAAGCTACAGCACAAAAATCAATTCGGTACACGAGATTGATTTAATGGCGGGAACTGAACTTCGTAAAACTGAGGATAATACAACAGTTACACGAGCTTTCGGGTATGATTCTGTGACGAGAAGAGCTACTGCGATTGTTTTTCCAAGCTCGAATTTTGCAGCGGAAAGAAAGTACGAAACTTACAGAGAAATGCCTCCAATTGAGAATGCATACGCTTCAATGTTTGCAACGGCTTCTTATACATACGATCAGAAATATACCTTCTTTGGAAGTGTGAGATATGATGGTACCAATTTATTCGGAGTTAATAAAAAGTACAAATATCTTCCGATATGGGCGGTTTCTGGTTCTTGGTTAGTGTCGAAAGAAGAATTTATGAAGAATCTTTCGGCTATTTCTAACTTTAGATTAAGAGCTTCTTATGGTTTGCAGGGAAATATTGACCGTAATACATCACCGTTTTTTATTGGTGAATACAGTGATACGACCATTCTTCCGGGTGGAAAAGAGAATATCATCAACGTAATCAGTCCTCCAAATGATAAACTTCGTTGGGAGAAGACTACCAATGTGAATTTTGGGCTAGATTTAGGCTTATTTAATAATCGTATCAACCTTACTGCTGATGTTTACAACAGAAAGGGAACAGATATGATCAGTATGAAAGAAACGCCTCTTGAAACTGGATTTGAATATACCATGATGAACTGGGGAAGCTTAACCAACAAAGGATTTGAATTGGCGCTATCTACAAGAAACATCAACAAAGATAATTTCAAATGGTCTACCACCATTAACTTTGCTCACAACAAGAGTAATGTTCTTAGTGAGCAACCTCGTGATAATGCATTGCTTCCTTCAAGAGAAGGTCTTCCGGTAAACGCTGTTTTTGCTTTGAAAACGGCAGGAATAGATGAAAACGGAAACCCAATGTTCTGGAAAGGAAATGAAAAAGTGAAAATTGAAGATTTCTTTGCATTGTATGATGTATATGCAGATTTCCTTCCGGGTCAATTGGTAGATTCTAAGCTTTCTAATGCAGAACTGAGAAGTCTTTTCACGTATGTAGGTGACAGAGATCCTAAGTTTACAGGAGGTATTATTAACACCTTTAAAATCAGTAACTTTGATTTTACAGTTTCTGCTACTTTTAATCTTAAACAAACGGTAATGCAAACGCCTTCTTACCGTGGAATGGAGCTGGATAGAGGAAGAAATTATACCAAAGATATCTACAACGCAGGGACTACACTTCCGGGAATTACAAGTCCTGATATGGAAACCAACCCTGGTTGGATGGGGAACAAATGGCTTTCTGATAACCGTTCTAATGCATACAGCCTTCTTGATATCTGGGCAAAAGAAATCAGTTATGTAAGAATCAGCAGCATTCGTTTAGGATATACTTTGCCTAAAGAATTTACAGCTCCGATGGGGATTAGTGCGTTGAGGTTAAGTGTTGAAGGGCGTAACTTATTTGTATTCAGTAATGGATATAAAGGATATTTCGATCCTGAAACGTATGGTAATATTTATGCACAGCCTATTACTAAGTCGGTTACAGTAGGATTTAATGTTTCTTTTTAAAATTTAAAAACATGAGAAAAATTACAACATTCATTGCGGTTGCAGCATTAAGTTTTTCCAGTATAGGATGCGATCGTTTTTTAGATATACAACCAGAAGGAAAAATTATTCCTGTTACTGTAGAAGACTACCGTAAAGTATTAACTTCGGCGTATTCAAAATACCCTATTCACAAATCTTTAGTTTCGCTTCGTACAGATGAACTTAATATAGATGAAAATACAAGTGACTTCATCGCTTACCGTGAAATTGCGATGTGGAAAGACAGCAATAACGACCAGTCTACGATTGAGTTTCCGTGGGTAAGCTTTTACTCGGTTGTTTTTTATCTGAATCAGGTCATCAACGAAGGAAGCAAAACAATGGCTGATTCTCCGGAAAAGCAGCAGATTTTGGCAGAAGCTTATGCGCTTCGTGCGTATGTTTATTTTGATATGGTCAATTTATACGGAAAACCATACAATGCAGCGACAGCATCTCAGGATAGAGGAGTTCCTATTAATTTGGAAATCGATCTTGAGCAGGTTTTAAAGCCTTCAAGCGTACAGGAAGTTTACGATCAGGTACATGCTGATATCAATAAAGCAGAAGAGATGATGATTGAGCAGAAGCAGACAGCTCCTATCAATTATAGATTTTCGAAAGTTTCATTATTGGCTTTTCAGGCAAAAACAGCTTTGTATGAAGGGAATTGGAGTAAAGCTTTAAACTATTCTGAGCAGGCTTTGGCCATTAAAGGAGAATTAAGCAATCTAAATACCTCTACTCAAGCACCTAATCATTTTACTTCGGTAGAATCTATTATGGCTTTGGATAATTCTTTCAACAGCGCTGTACAGAATATATCGTATGCTTCTACAGATTTACTTGCAAAATACAATACAACCACCGACAAAAGATTTGGAGTCTATTTCCAAAAAAATGGCAGCAAATATAAAATCATCAAAGGTGGAAGTTCAGATTTCAGAGTTTCTTTCAGAACATCAGAATTATATTTTATAAAATCTGAAGCTTTAGTAAAATTAAACAGATTAGATGAAGCTAAAGAAACCTTGCTTAAAGTTTTGAAAAACAGATACACTCTAGCTGGATTTACTTCTATTCAAACTGATGTCAATGCGATGAACGCTACAGAATTCATGAGTTTTATGATGGATGAGAGATTCAGAGAATTTGCCTTAGAAGGTCAGCGTTGGTTTGATTTAAGACGATTAAATCAGAAAAAAATCATTCACAACGTCAACGGACAAGAATATATTCTTCAGCAAAATGATGTAAGATATACGATAGAGTTCCCAAAAAGTGCGAAGAAGAACAATCCGTACTTATAAAAATTTAACATTCATATTAACAACCCTCGAAACCGCTTGAACTTAATTGTTTTAGCGGTTTTTTTGTATTTTTGCAATGTTATGAAAATTGCAATCATAGAAGATGAGTTATTGGCGGTTAATTATCTGAAAGATCTTTTAGATAAACAAACCATTGTCCCTATTACAGAAATCGTCATTCTTCGTTCAAAAAAGCAGGCTATCGATTTCTTCAAAAATGATGCTGCCGATCTTCTCTTTATGGATATTCACCTAGGCGACGGCATGAGCCTGGAGATTTTTGAGCAGGTAGAGCTTTTTACACCGATTATTTTTATTACTGCTTTTGATGAATATGCGATGCGGGTTTTCAAACATTTCACCATAGATTATCTCCTGAAACCTTTTGAAGAAGAAGATTTACATAAAGCCTTGCAAAAATTTATTTCGATAAGAGGTAATTTTAATCCCGAACCTGTACTGAAGTCTATTTCTGCATTATACAAGGCTAATGATACTGAAAAGATGAAACACTTTATGGTAACAGACGGCAACAAAATAAAGTCTGTGCCAGAGGAAAATACGGCTTATTTTTTTGCTTCCGGAAAATATCTTTTTTTAACAACGACAGATAATCGTACTTATATTTATGATGATACCATAAAAGATATCATCTTTAAATTAACTCCCAAACTATTTTTTAAAATCAACCGCAAGTTTATTATCAATAAAATGGCAATCGTTGAAATCATTAAACATTCAAGCCAAAAAATTGAATTAAAACTTTCTCCTGCACCCGAAATTAATTCGGATGTATTTGTCAGTAAAAGACAGATTACAGATTTTTTGCAGTGGATGACGAATTAATCTTAAAAGAGGTATTTTTTTTACGACAACAATATTGAAAATCGTGTTCTGATTTAAATCTTCAAAATATTTCCTGCATACGCTGTTTTATCTATGATTTTTGATTCTATCTGGATCAAAAATTTGTATTCTTAAATTATAATAATCCTTCTAAATTTTTGGTTAAAAAAGCAATCTTTTTAACTTGTTTTTAAAATAAATTCCTGTTTTAAGTTGACTAACTTTCAACTCTTTACAAACCAATCCAAAAAATGTGGCATGTGAATTTCCTTTTTTGGTACAGTAATTGAATGTAAGATGGCACAGCTGAAAACCCGCACTGGCAAGTGCTTTTGGGAAAATGGATAGGTTTTATAGGATGAATTAATCCTACACTTATCTTCCTTTTTTTAAATAAATTAAAATTTTTATATGAAATCAAAATTAGCAATTCTATCGCTTGCGATAGCTGTGCCTTCATGCGTATTTGCGCAGGATTCTCTCAAAGTAACAAACAATGGAGTTTATCCAAACACATTCTCGTCAGGATCTGCAAATGTAGAGCCTTTTACACAGTCTTCTAAGAGATTTAATGACTGGTCTATTTCATTTGGTGCAGGTGTTCCGTTAATGCAGTATGCAGATCTTACTTCATTAAAATTTGGTGAGGGAGCCGGAAAAAGCATGGTTGGATACTCTGCTTATTTGAGTATTGATAAAGCAATTACCCATACATTCGGATTGAAGTTACAGTATGACCGCGGAGAGACTCGTCAGGGTGCTTTTAATACTAAAAATGCTGCTCCAGCAAATGCTTCTGCAACAGGAAAGTACGGTGGGAGAACTCAGTATGATGCTATTTCGATTTTAGGGGATATTAATTTCTCTAATCTTTTTAGAAGAGTGGATAATAAATCTCCATATAGATGGGCGTTGCACGGATATGGTGGTATAGGAACTATAGGATATAGAGCTTATCTGAAAGATGAAAAAGGACAGCGTCTGGTAACAGATGTTACTCCAATTAAAAATGGTATTTCATTTTTTGCACAGGGTGGTGCCGGTTTGAAATATAAAATCAACAAAAGATGGGATGTTGAAGGAAGAGTGATGTATGTAGTTACTACAGACGATAGTTTTGATGGTGGAGACAGAGTAGTGAATACGCTGAAAGATAATAATTCTGATAATTTTATCAATGCTACCCTTGGTCTTTCATTAAAGTTAGGTAAACACGACTCACACTTAATGTGGCACGACCCAATGCAGGAAGTCTATTCTAGAACAGAAGTTTTAGAATCTAAAATCAATGATCTTGAATCTTGCAAAGCTGGTGATGCTGATAATGACGGTGTTTGCGATGATTGGGACAGACAATTAGATACTCCTGCAGGAGCAAGAGTTGATGGTTCGGGTGTTGCGCTTGATGTTGATTTAGATGGAGTAATTGATTTGTATGATAAATGTGTAACAGTTCCTGGGCCTGTAGAGAATAACGGCTGTCCGGTTACAAACCAAGAAACGGGTGTTGTTGCAGAATCTGAAACTAAATTAGATGGAATTGAATTTGAATTGAATTCAGATAAAATTTTGTCAAACAATACTCCGATTTTGAATAACGCAGTGAGTTATATTAATTCTTCAAATGCTTCTTACACCGTTGTAGGAGCTTCAGATGCAAGAGGAAGTGAAGTATACAATAAAAATTTATCCAAAAAAAGAGCAAGTAATGTAATGCAGTATTTGATTAAAAACGGAGTAGAATCTCATAAACTTGATGCACAGGGAAATGGAAAAGCAGATTTAAAGTATCCTGAATGTGATCCTGCCTCAAAATGTCCTGAATGGAAAAACAAAGCCAATAGAAGAGTGTATTTTAAAGCAAAATAAAAATAATAACTTCTAATTTTTGAGACTGTCATTTAATGGCAGTCTTTTTTTTAGAAAAATTTGAGATTCTTCTTTAATCGCAAAAGGTACAAAAGGTTTAGAAAGTTCTATTAAAGCTTATTTTTTAAATCATTCTTGTCTGGTAAAATTAGAAATATAATTAAGAGCTCTCTCCTCAGGAGCTTTAATGATAAAAGAACCACTATTTTCTATTAACAGTTTGCTCCTAATGAAACTGTATTAATCCCATCGGGATTTTCTGTTAATAGAAAAATGAAATTACCCAAAACTAAGCTCCAGAGGAGCGACCTGTCGATTTATCCTATTAACATTAAGTTTGTCAATTTGTTTATTCCTTTAATCGGACAACAATGTTTTTTTCTGAAAAATGAACACTTGATTTTTATTCTTTTAAGAGCTTTGACTATCTAATCATATACATTTCAAATATCTTTTGTCTTCTGCGGTTAAAGAAAAATTAGTTTAAACTTATTGTTAAGTTTCAAAAAATATTTAATCAATTACTCAATTTTAGTTATAATTTTGAAACTTATAATTTTTCACAATTGAATACTATTTTAATTATCGACGACGAAGCGAAAATAAGGTCGCTTTTGTCACGCATCATCAGTCTTGAAGGATTTGAAGTTTTCGAAGCAAGCAATCTGAAGAGTGGATTAAAAAAACTTGAAACCTCAGAAATTGACATTGTGATTTGCGATGTTAAATTGCCCGATGGAAATGGTGTGGAATTCTCAAAAATAATTAAAGAGAGATTTGCTACCGTAGAAATTATTCTGTTAACCGCATTTGGAAACATTCCCGATGGTGTTCTTGCGATTAAAAATGGAGCTTTCGATTATATTACAAAAGGAGATGACAATACTCGAATTCTTCCGCTTGTCTATAAAGCTGCAGAAAAAGTAGCGCTCAATAAACGGGTTTTACAACTCGAAAAACAATTAGATACCAAACAATCATTTAGCAGCATTATTGGTCAGTCAGATTCGTTTTCTGCCGCAATTTCATCGGCTCAGAAAGTTGCAGGAACAGATGCTACGGTTCTTTTAACAGGTGAAACAGGTACCGGGAAAGAAGTTTTTGCGCAGGCCATTCACCACGCAAGCAAAAGAAACAAAAAAACTTTTGTTGCCATCAATTGTTCAGCTTTTGGCAAAGACTTGTTAGAAAACGAACTATTTGGCCACAAAGCAGGTGCTTTTACAGGCGCTATGAAAGATAGCAAAGGTATTTTTGAAGAAGCGAATCAGGGAACCGTTTTTCTTGATGAAATAGGAGAGATGCCATTAGATTTGCAGGCAAAACTATTACGTGTTTTGGAATCTGGTGAATTTCTGAAAGTTGGAGACAGTAAACCTACCAAAACCGATGTCAGAATCATTTCTGCCACCAATAGAAATCTTGAAACGGAGATTGAAAATGGAAACTTCCGTGAAGATTTATATTATAGGATTAATATTTTTCAGATAAAACTTCCTTCATTGCGAGAAAGAGTTGCAGATATTGAATTGTTGGTTAAATTCTTTCTGAAAAGTTTTTCGCTTAAAACAGGAAAAAATATAACCTCAGCTTCTCCAGATTATTTAAAAGCTTTAAAAAATCATTCTTGGAGAGGCAATATTCGTGAACTTCGAAACGTAATCGAGCGAAGTGTTATTCTCACCGATTCTCCCGAACTAGGGATAGAAAGTCTTCCTATCGATATTGCCGTGTACAATAACGAAAAAGATACTCTACAAACAAAACTCATGTCTGCGTTTTCTATGGCAAGTGCCGAAAAAATGCAGATTCAGAAAGTTCTCAATCATACAAAAGGCAATAAAGCTGAAGCCGCTCGATTACTCGAAATCGGTATTGCAACCTTGTACAGAAAGATTGAAGAATATAAAGTCTCGTAGGAAATACTTCCATTCTGATAACGACCCTATCATTTTGATAGGGTTTTTTGTGTTTTAGCACATCTTGTGTTTTGTTTAATTGTTTGTTTTTCAAGCTTTTATGTGTGTTGTTTTGTCAAAGGAATAAATCTTGGCATAAGTATTCAAAACAATCTAAAAATGAATCATACAGACGCTGTAAAAGAAATCGTAAAAATCATTCCTGAATCTGAGGAAGAATTTAAAGAATCTTACAAAACCAAAACACCATTTATGGTAATCAGTGTTTTCACCAAACAAATAAAAAAGCTGATTAAAAATCACGATCAGAAAATTCTGATGAAGTCGATTACCAAGATGAATCTGCTTTACAACAAAGGAGATCAGGCATTAAAAAACGCTATCGAAAATATTTTCATCTATTCTTTAGATAGCCTTACGTTTTGCTGCGAACCGGCATACAAAGAATTGATTTTTGCGAGAATGTCTCCGGGTCTTCAAAATAATTATTTGCGTCAAGTTTATAAATCTGGAATTTAAAACTAAAAAAAAATGAAGTCTAAAATTAGAAAAATAGGGAACTGGAAACTCTTAAAAGCTACCCGTGAAAAACATAATCTTGAAATAATAACCATCAATATTGCTGTAATCCTTGGCGTGTTTGTCGCCGCAGCAATTCTACAGGTTAACTAAAAACAGATAAACAATGACCACAATTATTCTATTAGCAACAGCAGTTCTGCTATTCGTTTTGTTTTATAGCCTCATCGAATATTTCGAAAAAATTTAAAATGTTGAAAAAAATAAACAGATTCACTGCTGTAGAATATCTGAAAGTTTTTTTTCCAACAGTTAGAAAAGAGATTGTAGCGCTTTCTGAGCAAAATAATTTTCCAGGAGTTGTACAGGTTGCAGTAGATGATATAAAAGTGCTTACAGAAAATTCAAATGTACAGAAAATTAATATTTCAATTAAAAGAATGTACTGGATTTACAAAAATGGAAACTCTTACATCAGATACATTATAGAAAATCTTTTTGTACGTTCATTCGGAGCCTTAAGAAAAAATCTAAAACCACAACAATGGAAATTTATCTATCAGGAAATTCCAAAAGATTTTAGAAATGTGTACAGTGATCAAACAAAAAAAGATCAAAATTTAAAACTATAGATATGACCTTATTATTCCTTCTCTCAATAGCGATATTCATTTACATCTGCTATGTACTGGTAAAACCAGAGAAATTTTAAAAACAATTTAATAAGCAAATGAACCGCAAGATTATACATCAGTTAAAAGAATGGGGAATTCTGATTTTTTGGATCAGCTTCGTCATTGCTTTTTTATACTTGGTGATTTCCGTAAAAGAATTTGCATTAATTCATTAAACAAATTATGAACACTGAAGTTTTAGGCGTTGTAGCGATGTTTTTAATAACATTGCTACTGGCGATACCTTTTGGAAAGTATATTTCAAAAGTCTACACAGGAGAAAAAACATTTCTTGATCCTGTTTTCAAACCCATAGAGAGGTTTTTCTACAAAATATCAGGGATTAATACTGATCATGAAATGAACTGGAAGCAGCATCTCACAGCTCTTTTAACAATCAATGTCTTATGGTTTTTCCTAAGCATGTTGGTTTTGATGAATATGAGTTGGCTTCCTCTCAATCCAGACGGAAATCCGGATATGTCGCCGGATTTGGCATTCAATACAACCATTTCTTTCTTGGTTAATTGCAACTTACAGCATTATTCAGGAGAAACCGGGATGAGCTATCTGGGACAGATGTGGTTGATGTTCCTTCAATTTGTTTCTGCAGCAACAGGAATGGCTGCCTCAATCGTAATTTTTAAAGCTTTCAGAGAAAAATCTACCGAAAAACTGGGGAATTTTTACGACTATTTCCTTAAATCAACAACCAGAATTTTATTGCCTCTTTCATTTTTAATGGGTGTGGTAATGGTTTTTCAGGGAATGCCAATGACTTTCAGCGGGAAAGATAAAATGATTACACTCGAAGGTAAAAATGTAGACGTTTCTACAGGACCTGTTGCAGTATTTGTTCCGATTAAACATGTAGGAACTAATGGTGGAGGCTTTTTTGGAGCTAATGGAGCACATCCACTTGAAAACCCAACTTACTTTACCAATATGGTTGAGATGTTTGCTCAGTTTATCATTCCAATGGCAATGGTTTTTGCATTCGGACATTTTATCCGCAGAAAGAGATTCGGATATATGATTTTTGGAGTCATGACGGTTGGATTCCTTTTGTTGGCGGTACCGACAGTTATTATGGAAATGAATGGTAATCCCGCAATCAGTCAGATGGGAATTGACCAATCATTAGGTGCAATGGAAGGAAAAGAAATTCGTTTCGGAGCGGCGGCTTCAGGTTTTTGGAGTATTGTAACTACGGTTATTTCTACCGGGTCTATTAATTCTATGCATGACAGTGCAATGCCACTTTCAGGGATGACCCAAATGCTTGCCATGATGGTGAATGCTTTCTATGGCGGTGACGGAGCAGGAATCCTAAATATATTCATTTATATAATTCTTGCCGTATTCATCAGTGGACTAATGGTAGGCCGTACTCCTGAATTTATGGGTAAAAAAATTGAAGCCCGTGAAATGAAAATTGCGATGATTGTAGCACTATTTCATCCGTTTCTAATTCTTGTAGGAACTGCAATAGCTACTTATTTTCCGGAAGTGGGTACTTCTACACTCAATAATCCCGGATTTCATGGTTTCAGCGAAGTATTGTATGAATATACATCTTCTGCTGCCAACAACGGAAGTGGTTTCGAAGGCTTAGGCGATAATAATCTTTTCTGGAATATTTCTACAGGAATTGTATTGCTTCTCGGTCGTTTCTTGCCAATTATTGGTCCTATCGCAATTGCAGGATTACTGGCTAAGAAAAAATACATTCCGGAAGGGGAAGGAACGCTGAAAACTGATACCTCAACCTTTGGGTTAATGACTTTTGCAGTGATTGCCATTATTGCAGCACTAGCTTTCTTTCCGGCATTAGCTTTAGGGCCTATTGCAGAATATTTTTCAATGAAATCGCTATGATTTTGATACCTAATTAAATAAAATTCAGATTAAATTTAAAATAACAGAAATTAAAATGACTCAAAATAAATCTTTGTTTCAAAAAGAATTGGTTCAGGAAGCATTGAAACAGTCTTTTGTGAAACTAAATCCTAAACTAATGTTTAAAAACCCTGTCATGTTTCTCGTATGGCTTGGTACATTAGTAATGTTCTTTGTTAGCATCTGGACTTTGACAGGAGAAAAATCTCAGGGAAGCTTTGCGTATAATTTCACCGTATTTATCATTCTTCTACTGACTGTTCTGTTTGGAAACTTTGCCGAAGCCATTGCCGAAGCAAGAGGAAAAGCTCAGGCAGACAGTCTTCGTAAAACGAGAGAAGAAACTCCCGCAAAACTTCAAAATGGTGATACAATTTCGTCATCCAAATTACAGAAAGGAGATGTGTTTGTTTGTGAAGCAGGAGATATTATTCCTTCAGACGGAGAAATCATCGAAGGTCTTGCTACGATTGATGAAAGTGCGATTACCGGAGAATCTGCTCCCGTAATTCGTGAAGCAGGGGGTGATAAAAGCTCTGTAACAGGAGGAACAAAAGTTTTGTCAGATAAAATTGTAGTACAGGTAACTACGCAGCCGGGAGAAAGCTTTTTAGATAAAATGATTGCTTTAGTAGAAGGTGCTTCCAGACAGAAAACGCCGAACGAAATAGCATTAACCATTTTATTGGCAGGCTTTACATTAGTTTTTATTATTGTTTGTGTTACCTTAAAACCATTTGCTGATTATTCTAATGTTACAATCACTATTGCTTCGTTTATCTCTTTGTTTGTATGTCTTATTCCTACTACAATTGGTGGACTTTTATCAGCAATTGGAATTGCCGGAATGGATAGAGCGTTGCGCGCCAACGTGATTACAAAAAGTGGTAGAGCAGTAGAAACAGCAGGAGATATCGATGTTTTATTGCTAGATAAAACCGGAACAATCACCATCGGAAATCGTAAAGCAACAAGTTTTTATCCTGCTGACAAAGTTGATGAAAAACAATTAATAAAAGCAGCGGTTCTAAGCTCAATGGCAGATGAAACTCCTGAAGGAAAATCGATTATTGAGTTGGCTGGAATTAATCCTTTAAGCTATGAAATTAACAATCCTAAATTTATCAAATTTACTGCAGAAACCAGAAGCTCAGGAGTTGATTATGATGAAACCCGTATTCGAAAAGGAGCAACAGATGCTATTAGAAGAATATCAGAATCAGCCGGACATACTTTTCCTCAAGAAATAGATTTAAAAGTAAAAGAAATTTCTCAAAACGGAGGAACGCCTTTAGTAGTTTCAGAAAATGAAAAAGTTTTAGGAGTAATTGAGCTTCAGGACATTATTAAACCCGGAATCAGCGAACGTTTTGACCGTCTTAGAAAAATGGGTATTAAAACCGTAATGGTTACGGGTGATAATCCTTTAACGGCAAAGTTTATTGCTGAAAAAGCAGGGGTTGATGATTTTATCGCCGAAGCAAAACCGGAAGATAAAATGAATTACATCAAAAAAGAACAAAACGATGGTCGTTTGGTTGCGATGATGGGAGATGGTACCAATGATGCTCCAGCTTTAGCTCAGGCCGATGTAGGTGTTGCCATGAACAGCGGAACTCAGGCTGCAAAAGAAGCCGGAAATATGGTTGACCTAGATAATGACCCTACAAAACTGATAGAAGTTGTAGAAATTGGGAAGCAATTATTAATGACACGAGGAACATTGACGACATTCAGTATTGCCAATGATGTCGCCAAGTATTTTGCGATTATTCCGGCTTTGTTTATCACTGCAATTCCTGCTTTACAAGGTTTAAATATTATGAATCTTCACAGTCCGGAAAGTGCAATTTTGTCTGCGGTCATCTTCAATGCGATTATTATCCCGATATTAATTCCGTTGGCACTTAAAGGAGTGGCTTACAAACCTATTGGTGCATCGGCTTTGCTGAGACGCAATTTACTCATTTTTGGATTGGGTGGTGTGATAATTCCATTTATTGGTATTAAAATTATAGACCTCATCGTTTCCTTATTTTTCTAAATATCTAACTGGCTTGGCAAGGAGAGGCTTTATTATCTAATCACACTTTTCGTCCTTTTAACGATTCCATATCTTCTTGCCATTTGCCTTTCATTAAATTATTATAAAATGAAAACACATATTTTACCTGCAATAAAATTGACTGCTTTGTGCATCATTCTTCTTGCGATTGTTTATCCGATTTCTATTTGGGCAATTGCTCAGCTTTCACCAAATCATGGAAAAGGAGATTTGATTACACACAATGACAAAACCTACTATGCCAATATCGGACAGTCTTTTACCAGCGATAAATATTTTTGGTCAAGACATTCTGCGGTTGATTACAATGCTGCAGGTTCTGGAGGAAGCAACAAAGGTCCATCAAATGAAGAATATCTTAAATTAGTTCAGGCTCGTATTGATACTTTTTTAATGAAAAATCCGGGGATAGCAAAGTCAGAAATTCCTGCAGATTTAGTAACCGCAAGCGGAAGCGGTCTCGACCCGAATATTTCAGTTCAGGCTGCGAAAATTCAGGCAAAAAGAATTGCTAAAAGCAGAAACATGTATGAGAAAAAAATTAATGACCTCATCGCTCAACATACAGAAAAACCTTTGATGGGAATGTTTGGTCCTGAAAAAATCAATGTTCTTAAATTGAATATCGCACTAGACGAATTAAGCGGAAAATAAATTTAAAAAATCAATATTATCATCGTGAATTTTATTCAATGAAATTCTTTTATAGTACATGACAAAAACTTAAAATATCTTTTACCGCAAAAGTATCAAAAGAAATGATTGGGAAAAGAGACATTCAAAAGTTTACAAAATGTGAAATTTTGAATTGTTGTTTGTTTTGCTAGCTTTTGAATAACTTATTTCATTATAAATCTTTTGTTGCTTTTACGGTTAAAAAAAATGCCGTGTATTAAATAAATTCTCCCAAACTTTTTAATTTAAAAATCAATGAAAAAAATACTTTTTGTTTTGTCGGCCGTATGCGGAATTACTGCATCTGCTCAAAATGATTCAATCAATAAACCCTTTACTGTAAGCGGATATGCTGAAGTTTACTATACAGCAGATTTTAATAATCCTAAAAACAATAACCGACCGGGATTTGTGTACAGCCACAATAGAAATAATGAAGTCAATATCAATTTAGCTTTTATAAAAACAGCCTATAATACAGAAAATATACGAGCTAATCTTGCTCTTGCAGCAGGAACTTACATGAATGCCAATTATGCAGCCGAACAAGACGTGATGAAAAATGTGTATGAAGCTAATGCAGGTTTAAAAATCTCTAAAAAACATAATCTCTGGATTGATGCCGGAGTTTTCCCATCCCATTTAGGTTTTGAAAGTGCAATAGGAAAAGATAACTGGACACTCACAAGAAGTCTTTTCGCAGACAATTCTCCCTATTTCGAAACGGGAGCAAAGATTTCTTATACTTCAGAAAGCGGAAAATGGTTTGTAAGTGGTTTGGTTCTCAACGGTTGGCAACGCATTCAAAGAGTTGATGGAAATTCTACTCCTGCATTCGGGCATCAACTGATATTTAAGCCTAATGAAAAATTGACTCTAAACAGCAGCTCGTTCATAGGAAATGATAAGCCCGACAGTATTCGACAGATGAGGTATTTTCATAATCTGTATGCAATCTATCAAATCAATAAAAAGTTTGGATTGACTGCCGGCTTCGATATCGGAGCCGAACAAAAAGTAAAAGGAAGTAATCAATATAATATTTGGTATACTCCGGTTTTAATTGTAAAATACAATGCCACCGATAAACTGAGTTTTACAGTAAGAGGAGAATATTATCAGGATGAAAAAGGAGTCATTATTTCTACAGGTACAGAAAATGGTTTCAAAACTTTCGGATATTCTTTAAACTTAGACTATCAGATTTCCCCCAATCTTGTCTGGCGAACTGAAATTAGAAATTTAAGTAGTAAAGATGCTATCTTTATGAACAGAACAGATGAGTTTAATAAAAATAGTTTGACAGCAACTACAGCATTGGCAATTTCATTTTAATAAAAATAAAATTTGACTTTTTAACCATTAAGATAATTGATTGATTTAAGAATGTTGCTAAATCATTCATCTAGGTGAATCTTAAAAAGTATGAATTGTTTTATTCTTAAAAACTAAATGCTCTTAATGGTTAAAAAGATTTATAAATTAAACCAATGAATGAATCACGAAAATCTGCAGAAGAATTTCTTCACCTGATTAACAGTTCAAAACGCGGTAAACTGAAAATTTACATCGGGATGAGTGCAGGCGTAGGAAAAACCTACAGAATGCTGCAGGAAGCTCATGTACTTCTTCAAAACGGAATTGATGTGAAAATAGGATATGTGGAAACGCATAATCGTAAAGAAACGCACGATTTATTGGAAGGTTTGCCTATTATTCCCAGAAGAAAATTATTTTACAAAGGCAAAGAGCTTGATGAACTTGATGTTCCTGCGATTATTGTTCTCCGTCCAGAAATTGTGATTATCGATGAGTTGGCGCATACTAATATTGAAGGTAGCAAAAATAAAAAAAGATGGCAGGATGTTTTTGAGATTTTAGATGCCGGAATTAATGTCATCAGCGCAGTGAATATTCAGCATTTGGAAAGCCTCAATGATGAGGTGAAAACTGTCACAGGAATAGAAGTCACAGAAAGAATTCCAGACACTGTTTTGGCTTCTGCTGATGAGGTTGTGAATATTGACCTTACCGCTGATGAATTGATTACCCGACTAAAAGAAGGGAAAATTTACGACCAAAGTAAAATCTCTTCTGCGCTGAGTAATTTTTTTAAAAATGAAAATATTCTTCAGCTTCGTGAGTTAGCATTGAAAGAAGTAGCGTCGCAGGTGACCAGAAAAGTGGAAACCGAAATTATAACCGGAAAGACTTTAAAAAAAGAAAGATTTCTTGCCTGCATCAGCTCAAACGAAACAACGGCTAAAAATGTAATCAGAAAAACGGCAAGGTTGGCAAGTTACTATAACAGTCAGTGGTTTTTGTTATATGTACAGGTTCCTCGTGAGTCGGCAGACAGAATTGCATTGAATAAACAAAGACATCTCATCAATAACTTCAGATTAGCTACAGAATTGGGTGCAGAAATCATCAAAGTTCAAAGTGAAAATATTGCAATGACAATTATGGAACAATGTGAAGAACGTAAGATTACCACCGTATGTATTGGCAAACCACATCTGGATATCTGGAGAATAATTCTGGCAACAGACACTTTCAATTCCTTGCTCAAAAGACTTTCAAAACAGAACGTAGATTTAGTAATTTTGTCATAATGAAAATAAAAACAAAACTTAATGCAGGGGTTGGTCTGCTGTTTTTTATGATAATTGTACTGTCTGTTTTGGGTGGATGGTTTATTTATCAGCTTAAAAAAGATACACAGAATATTCTTACGGATAACTATAACACCTTGCAGTATTCCCGAAATATGCTGCTGTCGCTTGAAGAAATAGGTACGGAGCCTTTTGCAATAGCCGAATTTCAGAAGAATCTTGATTTGCAGCGAAAGAATATTACAGAAGATGGTGAAAAAGAAGCAACAAAAAATATATTCAGTCATTTTTCAGATTTAAAAAATGATAAAGAGAATTTAGCTTTACATTCAGCTATTCGAAAAGATATTGCCGAATTGATGCAGCTCAATATGAACGCCATCCAAATTAAAAGCGGAATTGCCAATAGAACAGCACAAAATGCAATTGCCGTTATCTCTATCGCCGGAACGTTATGTTTTTTGATTGCTTTTATTCTGATGGTCAATCTTCCCGCCAATATTTCAAACCCGATTCGTGAATTAACTTCTAGTATTCATCAAATTGCCAATCAAAATTACAGACAACGCGTGCAGTTTGAGAGCAACAGTGAGTTTGGCGAATTGGCGAAATCTTTTAATACAATGGCCGAAAAACTTCATGAATATTCTGAAAGCAGAATCGATAAAATTTTAAAAGGAAAAAAGCGCATCGAAACACTTATTGACAATATGCATGATGCGGTAATTGGGATTGACGAAAACAGAAAAGTTCTTTTTGTGAATGATGAAGCTTTAAAAGTTTCAGGTCTTAAAAAGGAAAACTTTGTAGGTAAGCTTATTCAGGATGTCGCAGTGAGTAATGATTTGGTACGTGACCTTATTAAGGAAATCATTGATCCGAATACAGAGAAAAATCCTTCAGAATTATTAAAAATCTTTGTAGAAGGCAAAGAAAATTATTTTGAAAAAGAAATTTTAGATATCAATGTAATTCCTACCGGTGAAAATGACAGTCGTTTTATTGGTCAGGTAATTATGCTTCGAAATATTACACCTTTTAAAGAGCTTGATTTGGCTAAAACCCGTTTTATAGGTACGGTTTCTCATGAATTTAAAACTCCTATTTCCTCAATACAAATGGGATTGCAGCTCTTAGAAAATGAAAAAATTGGTAGTCTGAATGAAGAACAGCAAAAACTCGTTAAAGGAATTGATGAAGACGCTCTTAGATTGCTTAAAATAACTTCTGAACTACTAAATATTGCTCAATTAGAAACAGGAGTAAGCCAATTGAATATTCGTCCGTTTCAGATAGGTGCAATGCTTGAAGAGGTTATTAAAACCAATAAATCGGCAGCAGATAAAAAGCAAATCTCGATGATTACAGATATCGATTCTAGATTAAATATAATGAGTGCTGACCAAGAAAAAACATTGTGGGTACTCAATAATATTGTTTCTAATGCAATTCGTTACTCTTTCGAGAGCTCAAATGTCATCATAAAAGTAGAAAAGATTGATGTTGACCAAGTGAAATTTTCTGTAAAAGATGAAGGGATGGGTATTGAAGAGCAATATCTAAAACATATTTTCACAAGATATTTCAGAGTTCCCGGTACCAAAGCTGAAGGAACAGGTTTAGGGCTCAGTATTAGTAAAGAGTTTATTGAAGCGCAGAGCGGAAGTATTGCTGTAGAAAGTGAGATAGAAAAGGGTAGTACTTTTAGTATCATTTTACAACTTAATTCATAAAATATACATTTAGTAAGCCACGAATATCATTAAGTAGAATTTGAAAAAATATTCGTGCATTCGTGGCAAAAAAACAACCAGTTTAGCCAAAATAAAAAGAAGCTGAAAATACTATTTTCAGCTTCTTTTATCTTTTAAATTACTCTTTAGTTGAGTGGTTTACGTCCAGAAATAACATTAATTAGTCATACCTTAAAATGTATTTAATTTATTGTATTTCAGTGTTTTAGTTAAACAAAACACATAAACTCTATCTTCTAAATCGCCAAAAAGTTGTATTTTAGAGTATAGAAAGCGGCAATATGTTAGGCAAAATAAAACAAGATTTACAACAGAATTTATTTAAAACCAGACTCACGGAACTCATTAATATGGAGCATCCACTTGTGCAATTAGCACATGAGCTTGATTGGGATCATTTGGAACAGGAGTTTGAAAAATTCTTTTCAACCCACGGAAGACCTTCTGTTGCCATTCGTAAAATTGCCGGTTTATTACTTTTGAAAGAACTCTTTAAAGAAAGCGATGAATCCGTTGTGGAAAGATGGATAGAGAACGCCTATTGGCAATATTTCACGGGAGAAACCTTTTTTCAAACCGCACAACCATTTGATCCAAGCCAGTTCGTTCATTTCAGAAAAAGGATAGGAGAAAGAGGTCTGGAATATTTGTTGAGTCAAAGCGTAAAGCTTCATCCGAGAGCAAAATTTGAAAAAGAAGTTCAAATAGACACGACGGTTCAGGAGAAAAACATCACTTTTCCCACGGATGCAAAACTGGCAAAAAAAGTGATTGACAATTGCGTGAAAATAGCTAAAAAAGAAGGTATTCCCCAGAGGCAAACCTACAAAAGAGTGAGCAAACAATTGCTGAGAGATGCGTATTTTGGTCATCATCCGCGACGAAAAAAGAAAGCATTGATGTCACGGAAAAAGCTTCGGACTTTGGGAAAAAGACTACTTCGTGAATTGGAGAGAAAATTACCGGAAACTATTTTAGAAAACTACAAACTGGAGTTTGAAAAGTATCAAAAAGTTTTGACCCAAGAGCGAACTACGAAAGATAAGATTTACAGTTTGCACGAGCCCCAAACTTCGTGTATCGCAAAAGGGAAATCGGGGAAGGCTTATGAATTTGGGTCAAAAGTAGCGGTTGTGAGAGGAAGAAAAACGGGTGTTATCACTTCCATAAAAAGATTTTCAGGGAATCCACATGACAGCAAAACTTTAGAAGAATCTCTAGCCCAAAGCCAAAGGGTTCGAGAATTAATTGGCGGAACAAGACCTGAAATAGCGAGTACAGATCGTGGTTTTCGAGGAGTAAAAGAAATAGAGGGAACCGAAATTTTAATTCCACAAAATAAAAAAGCAAGCACCAAATATGGTCAAGAAGTTGCCAGAAAAAGATTCCGAGCGAGAGCAGCCATTGAGCCTTGTATCTCTCATTTAAAAAGAAACCATTCTTTAGGTTTAAACTTTCTAAAAGGAGTAATAGGAGATATCCATAATGCTATTTTAGCGGGGATAGGATACAACTTAAAGCTTCGATTAAATCACATCAAAGCCCAAATTATTTTTTGCTTTCAAATAATATTCAACTTTTCAACAAAAAACAAAGCCACTATTTTTGTTGAAACTAAAATAGTGGCTTTTTAAGGAATGACTAATTAGTACTACAATTATTGCAATAACTAAAAGAACGTGAATTAAACTTCCAGTGTCCATTCCTGGAATTACTCCGAGCATTCCTAGTAGCCAAATTACGATGCAGATTACTGCAACAAGCCATAATATACTTCTCATAATAATAAATTTTTGGTTGGTACGTAGATATATGCATTTTCTGTGCCTTAATTGGCTTTGAGCTTTATTTTACATTTTAATCATTTTAGTTTACAGCTGGTTTACAGTTGCTTAAATTCTGTAAAGTGGTATGTTTTTTTGTGATTTTAAAATATAAAGACGTTTATCTTTAATTGTCGTGACTGAAAAAAAGAAAATTGCCCACATAATGCAGGCAATTTAATATCATAATAATATAGTTGATACTGGTATATTTCATAAATATCAACTAATATGCCATGCATAGATTGTGTGGTATCTAAACTTTTATTTTTTTTCAATCGAATAAGATTATTATATTACTAATCATAAAGTACTATAGCTCATAATTCTATATCGTTTAAATCTTAATTTTTTAGCCTTTTTTATTCCAATCGATTCTCGGGGTTTCTAAAATTTTGTAATGTAGGTAAAGCTTTCAGAGTAATTTTTGTAGGCTTTTTCTTTTTAGCTTTTTCTGTACCTAATTGCTTGCTAATTTCAGTTTTTTCTCCCTTTACGAGGTCAAATTTTGTTTCAGTTGTCGTGTCTTTGCCATCCCAAATGATTTTGGTAATCTGAATTAATTCAAATTTTCCATTCTGATAACGGAATGTATAGTACTCTTTTACATCTTTTATTTCACAATAAAGAATAAGATTTCCATTTTCAATAAGTACACTCGGAACTTGATCGCCCCCATATTTTCCATTAGGATATTGAGGGTTGAAAATCTCTTTCGAAGAAAATTCTAATCTGAGCTTTCGGTTCGATTGCAGTAAAAAAATCTGTAGTTTTAGTGGTTGCTGTGCATCAACAGTATCCATTGTTAAAACAACCTTATCCTGCAGTCCGTCTCTGTTCAGGTCGCCTAATTCTTCTCTTACGCGTACCGTAAAATGTTCTGTGTTGTTCTGTTGTTGCGCATAGACATTCAATGAAGTGAAAACTAAAAATATCAGCAATGTGTTTTTCATGGTTTTGGTAAAAGTTTATGATCGGATTGTTTTTTTTGAACAAAAATTTACATCATCGATGGTAAGTTTAAAACAAAAAAATATCCAAATTTTAACGGACAAGATAAACAAAATCAGGAGAATAATGAAAAGATATTTACTGGGTAAGATATTCTGTTTTAGAAGATTATTATTTTGGAACTGAAGGAGGGATTATTTTTATAATCATTGTTTTTTTCAAACTAAGCTAATTTTCTCTTAAATAATCAGCAGTCAAATTTATCATATTTGAAATATTTTCTGTTAATTATTTAGAATAAATTATTGATAATGTAGAATATGATAAAAATGGTTTATAAATAACTGTTTATCGGATAATTGTAAGTATTTTTGATTCAGAAGAATATAATAAATAATTGCTTTTACCTTAGATATGATCTTAATCGTCGATGACAACCAAAACAATCTTTTTTCATTAAAAAAACTATTAAAATCCAAAGATTTTCAGGTAGATACCGCAGATTCGGGTCCCGAAGCATTGGGAAAAGCATTAAAAAATGATTATGCCTTAATTATTTTGGATGTGCAAATGCCGGAAATGGATGGGTTTGAAGTTGCCGAAACTCTTGCCGGATACAGCAGAACCAAAGATATTCCGATTATTTTCTTGTCAGCTGTTAATACAGAGAAAAGATTTATTACAAAAGGGTACGCTTCTGGGGGAAAAGATTACGTTACAAAACCTGTAGATTCTGAAATTCTACTCTTAAAAGTAAAAACATTTTACAACTTTCAAGAGCAGAATATTGCGATGAAAAAAACACAGCAGAGTCTGGAGCTTGAAGTAAAAGGTCGACGCGAATCTCAAGTTACCATGAAGTCTCAAATTGATCACTTCCATCTCATGCTGGAGTCTTTACCACAAATTGCATTTACGCTTAACGAACAAGGAACTGTGGATTTTGTGAATGGAAAATGGTACGAATACTCTCATTCCGACACTATTTTTCCCGAAACTCATCCCGATGACTTCTGTATTTTAGAAGAATTTGCCCGTTGCAAAAAGAAAGGAAAAGCACTCGAATTAGAAATCAGAATAAAAAATATAAAATCAGGGGAATTTAGATATCATCTCCTTCGTGTTACTCCGGTGCGTGAAGAGAATGCAGTCAAAAACTGGGTAGGAACTTTTACCGATATCAATGATCAGAAAAAAGTAGAGAAAGAAAAAGACGAATTTTTGAGTATTGCAAGTCATGAGTTGAAAACTCCTTTAACGAGTATTAAGGCTTACGTTCAGCTTTTAGACCGAAAATTAAAATTAAATAAAGAAAGCGCAGAAGCTGGATTTATGGTGAAAGTTCAGGATCAGATCGAAAAACTCAATACACTTATCTCAGATTTGCTGGATGTTTCTAAAATCGAAAACGGAAAACTTAAAATCAATAAAAAACCTACCAATCTTGATCAGCTAATACAAAATGCAATCGAGACCATTCTTCAGACTCACGACGAAAAAAGAGTGAAAATTGATCGCCATGGTTATATTCCGGATATTCTTATTCCTTTAGATGCCATTCGTATTGAGCAGGTTTTGATTAATTTTTTAACCAATGCCATCAAATATTCTCCGGAGAATCATCAGGTAATCGTTACCACATTTGTTGACGAAGAAGAGCAGGAAGTAAAGGTGAGTATTACCGATTTTGGAATTGGTATTCCAGATTTTAAGCAGGAAGCTGTTTTTCACAAATTTTACCGTGTCGAAGAATCTTCACTTCAGTTTCAGGGAATGGGAATTGGTCTTTACATCTGCTCGGAGATTATCAAACAGCATCACGGAAATATAGGAGTTTCGAGTGTTTTAGACGAAGGTTCTACATTTTATTTCACATTACCATTAAATTAATTTTATGCCGAAAAAAATACTAAGAAATCTGCAGTTTGGGGTCGGTTTTTCATTATTGATATTAATTGCAAGCTCAATTGCTTCATATCTGAGTATTCAGAACCAAATGGATCATCGTGAAAGCGTTGGGAAAAGCAGACGTTCGGCAACTGCTGTAAAAGATGTTTTAGTAGCTCTTTTGGATGCCGAAACCGGAAGCAGAGGCTATCAACTTACCGGAAGAGAGAGTTTTCTTGAACCTTATAACCGTAGTTTAAATGAATATTCTAATGCTATAGCGCTTGCAAAACGTTTAGATGTATCAGATAAAGCGCAGGAAAAGCGTTTAAATATTTTAGAGGAAAATGTTGAAAAAAGCATCAACAATCTGAAATTTTATGTTGAAAACAGACGCAAAGGTATTGTGATGACTCAACAGCAGATTTTAGAGAGTAAGGTGTATATGGACAAATGCCGTCAAGTGGTAAAAGACTTTGTACAGTATGAAGAAGCTCAGCTCGAAATAAAAAATAAAGACCTCAACCGTTCATCGAATACAACGGTTTTATTCATCATATTTTCAGCACTTTCAGCAATTGTAGTGACGGTGTTTTTCTACTTAAAACTTAGGTCAGATCTTGTGCGTAGAGAAAAGCTTGAAAAAGATTTAAGAGATAAAGATGCGCAAATATCAAGAAGGGTAACTGCTATTCAGCAAATTGCAAACCGAGTAGCCAATGGTGATTACAGTCAAAAAGTAGTAGATAACTCGCAAGACGACTTGGGAGATTTGGTAGGCTCTCTTAATCACATGACAGATTCTTTGAAAATAGCTTTCGAAACCATTAATAAAAGTGATTGGAAACAGAAAGGTTTAGCATTATTAAACGAATCTTTAGTAGGAAATAAATCGGTAAAAGAAGTGTCAGAAAAATCTCTGAATCAAATTATCGAATATGGAAAATGCATCAACGGATCTTTATACGTTTTTGATGAAGGAATTTTAAGACTAAATTCAGCTTTTGGCTTAGAAAGCGGTATGAAAAAAAGTTTTGAGCCCGGTGAAGGAATGATTGGTCAAGCTTTCGTTAACGAAAAACCTAAAGTCTATAACGATCTTAAAGAAGATGATTTTGTAGTAAGCTTTGCAAGCAGCAAGCTGAAAGTAAATGCTTTATTGTTGATTCCTATATTTTCTGATGGCAACAGCATAGGTGTTTTAGAATTGGCGTCGATTACTAATTTTGAGGAGGATAAAGTAGATTTCTTTGTAGAAGGAACTCGAAATATAGGAATAGCGCTCAACGCAGCAAAAGGGCGCGAAAAAGAACAGCAGTTGTTGGAAGAAACACAAGCTCAGTCTGAGGAATTACAAGTACAACATTCTGAATTAGAAAATCTAAATACAGAACTAGAGGCTCAAACTCAAAAACTTCAGGCTTCAGAGGAAGAATTGAGAGTACAGCAGGAAGAACTGATGCAGGCAAACGCTGAATTGGAGGAACGTTCCAGACTATTGGAAGATAAAAATCATCTGATTGCCGAAAGAAATAACGAAATTCAGAAAAAGGTTGAAGAACTGGCTTTAAGCACAAAGTATAAATCTGAGTTTTTAGCAAACATGTCTCATGAGTTGCGTACACCTTTGAATTCTATCCTTCTTCTTTCCCGACTGATGGCAGAAAATCCTGAAGAAAATCTGAATGAAGATCAGGTAGAATCAGCAAAAGTAATTCAAAGTTCAGGAAGCAGTCTTTTGACATTGATTGACGAAATTTTAGATTTAGCGAAAATAGAATCCGGGAAAATGACTTTAGAATATCATGATGTTGAAATTTCTGAAGTTGTAAAAGATTTGAAAAACCTCTTTAATCCCGTATTTCTAGATAAAAAACTTCAATTTAATATCGAAATTGATCAGGAGGTTGAAAAAACGATTGAAACAGACCGTTTACGTGTCGATCAGGTATTAAGAAATCTTCTTTCGAATGCATTGAAGTTTACAAAAAAGGGAAGTATTAATTTAAATATTAAAAAAGACCCTAAAAATAAAGATTTCGTCATTTTCTCAGTAAAAGACACCGGAATCGGAATTGCAGAAGATAAACAGCAAATTATTTTTGAAGCCTTTCAACAAGCAGACGGTTCTACACGCAGACAGTTTGGAGGAACAGGTTTAGGATTATCAATAAGCCGAGAAATTGCAAGATTATTAGGCGGAGAACTTAGTGTAAGAAGCAAGGTAAATGAAGGAAGTGAGTTTAATTTAATCATTCCAATCAAACCGATTGCTGAAATCACAAAATATGAAACCGATCAGCAATTAGTAGATATCATTCGTGAAGACGTAGAAGAAATTCAGAATATTCTGGATGATGGTGAAACGGAATATTATGAAAATATTGTTCTTGAAATCCCTGAAAATGTAGAAGATGACAGAGATAATATCAGCGAAGATGATAAAGTGATTTTGATTATTGAAGATGATATCAACTTCGCAAAAGCTTTATTAAAATATGCAAGAATACAGGATTATAAAGGCGTTGTTGTCGTAAGAGGAGATTACGCTTTAGCTGCGGCAAAACAATATCATCCACAAGCAATTTTACTCGATGTACAGCTTCCCGTAAAAGACGGATGGAAGGTGATGGATGAATTAAAATCAACGCCTGAAACAAAACATATTCCGGTGCACATGATGTCTGTGCTTCATGTAAAGAAAGAAAGTTTGATGAAAGGGGCGATTGATTTTATTAATAAACCCATGGCTTTAGATCAGATGGCAGATGTTTTTAAAAAAATTGAAGAAGCCATTAGAAAATCTCCACAGAAAGTATTGATTGTGGAAGAAAATGCCAAACATGCGAGTGCTTTGTCTTATTTCTTAAGCAATTTTAATATCTCTTTATCTATTGAGAATAATGTGGAAAATGTTGTGAAAGCATTAACTTCTAACCAAACCGATTGTGTGATTTTAGACATTGGCGATTCTCGTGGTAATGAATATCAGGTAATCGAATCTATAAAAAGCTATGAAGGTCTTGAAAATCTTCCGATTATTATTTTTACAGAAAGAAACCTGTCTCAATCTGAGGAGTTGAAAATTAAGCAATATGCAGACTCTATCGTGGTGAAAACTGCGCATTCTTATCAAAGAATTTTAGATGAAGTAGGTTTATTTTTACATTTAGTGGAAGAGAAAAATAATTCTTTGGAAAATGTTAGAACGAAAACGTTAGGCTCATTAACAGAAGTTTTGAGTGGTAAAAAGATTCTGATTACCGATGATGATGCCCGAAATATTTTCTCTTTAACCAAATCTTTAGAAAAATATAAAGTGGAAGCTATTGTTGCAATGGATGGAAAGCATGCTTTGGAACAAATTAAGCAAAATCCTGATATTGATGTTATCTTAATGGATATGATGATGCCCGAAATGGATGGGTATGAGACCATTCAGGAAATCAGAAAAATGCCGAAATTTGCGAAGCTTCCAATTATTGCCATTACTGCAAAAGCGATGATAGGAGACCGCCAGAAATGTATCGATGCAGGAGCTTCAGATTATATTTCAAAACCGGTAGATATCGATCAGTTATTGTCCCTGCTAAGAGTATGGTTGTATGAAATTTAAATGATGAATAAGAAGATTTTAATAGTGGACGATGATCCACGCAATATATTTGCTCTCAAACTGACCCTGAAAGCAAGAGGATATCAAATCGAAAGCTCTACAATGGCTTTAGAAGCTATTGATATGCTTAAAAGTGATAAAGATATTTCTGTAGTTTTAATGGATATGATGATGCCCGAAATGGATGGTTATGAAGCCATAAAAATTATCCGAAATACACCGGAGATTGCTGATGTCTATATTATCGCAGTTACTGCACAGGCAATGCCTGAAGATCGCCAGAAATGTCTGGATGCAGGAGCACGGGATTATGTATCAAAGCCTATAAACGTTGATTTATTATTAACAGCTCTCGAAAAACTTTCTTAAATGCTCGAACCAAGTATTGTAAAAGATGAAGAGGTAGAATATCTTATTAAAGATGTCTACGAACTGTACGGATATGATTTTTCTGAGTACAGCAGAGCCTCTTTTAAACGAAGAATAAACCGTATCTGCCTTATAGACAGATTTACGAGCTTTGCCGAGTTACGTTACACCCTCATCAATGAGCCTGAATACTTGAAGCGTTTTGTAGAAGAAGTAACAGTGAATGTAACCGAAATGTTCAGAGATCCTTATTTTTTCAAAGGGTTAAGAGAAAAAATATTACCCCAATTGGGAACTTATCCTTTAATCAGAATTTGGGTGGCAGGTTGCTCTACAGGTGAAGAAGCATATTCTATAGCTATTTTATTGAAAGAAGCCAATTTGTATCATAAGTCTTTAATCTATGGAACAGATCTGAATCCTTCGGTTTTAGAGACGGCAAGAGCAGGAGTTTTCCCATTACAGCAAATGAAACTATATTCTGAAAACTATAGGTTATCGGGTGGAAAAAAAGATTTTTCAGATTATTACACTGCGAATTACGACAGTGCAAAATTTGATAAAAGCCTGCAGGAGAAGCTTATTTTATCGACACATAATTTGGTTTCAGACAGTTCATTTAACAGCTTTCAACTGATTATCTGCAGAAACGTTCTTATTTATTTTGATCGTGGTTTGCAGGAAAGGGTTTTCAAACTTTTTGATAACAGTTTAGAAAATTTAGGCTTTTTGGCTTTAGGAGGAAAAGAAACCATTAGATTTTCTAAATTAGACAAAAATTTTCATCAGGTTGATGACCAGAGAATCTGGAAAAAAATAGATCATAACTAATATTTTACCATGCATACTGAAAGCTCAAATACCGAATTGGTTTTAATCGGCGGATCCGCAGGAAGTCTGCAGGTAATTTTAGAAATGATTAAAAATTTAAATGAAAATTTAAACTTTCCGATTATATTGGTATTGCACAGAAAAGCGCAGTCAACCAATATCTTGCAGACTTTACTTCAACAGTTTATTTCAACAGAAGTAGTAGAGATTGATGATAAAACAGATATTAAAAAAAATAAAATTTATATCGTCCCAGCAGATTATCATCTTTTATTTGAAAACAAAAAAATGATGTCTCTAGACAGTTCTGAAAAGATGAATTACTCTCGGCCGTCAATAGATGTTACTTTTAAATCTGCAGCAGAAATTTATGGTAAAACTTTGGTAGGAATTTTGCTATCTGGAGCCAATGCAGACGGAGTAGAAGGATTGTCTTACATTAAAAAAAATAATGGCAAAGTCTGGATTCAAAACCCGGAAACGGCAGAAGTAAATTATATGCCCAAACATGCTGTGGAAGGCGTAAAGTATGATTTGCTTATAAGACCCGATAATCTGGCAGATTATATCAATCAGTTATAAAAAATTAAACAAATTAAAGTTAAATATAAGAATATGAGTAAGAAGAAAATTTTGATTTTTGATGATGATAAAACAATTCTGGAAGTGATCGCAATCATTTTTGAAGAAAATGGTTATCTGGTCGAAATTTCAGAAACATCTCATGATATTATCGAAAAGGTTTCTCTGTTTAAACCCGATGTAATTCTCATGGATAACTGGATTCCCAGAATTGGTGGAGTAGAAGCTACCAAACTTTTAAAGAATCATGAGGAGTTTCAATCGATTCCGGTCATTTATGTGACGGCAAATAACGATATCGTGGCATTGGCGAAAGAAGCTCAGGCTGATGATTATGTCGCAAAACCTTTTAATCTTGAAGATTTAGAAGATAAAGTAGCCAAGTATTTAGTAGAAAAAGTTTAAAATAATTTCTTTAAAAATAAAAATCCCATCAGTTTTTCTGATGGGATTTAGTGTTTATACAACCTTTTTAATTTCTTCAAGATGAGATTTTTTAAGATTTTCCAGGCGTTCTTTTATATCATCTGCGCTGCACTTTTCGTAGTTTAATTCGGTAATCAATGAAGATAAAAATATTTTAAGCTGATTATTAGACAAAACTTTATCTGTAAAGGTAGGCGCAATAATACTTTTTTTCGATACCAAATTTTCTGCAAAATCATATTGATCGGTGAGATCTACATTCAAACCTAGCTGCTGTTTCACACATAGAGCCAAGTAATTATTTAGTAACCTTTTTTCCATTCTTTCAGTATTTACTATAATTACTAATAATATTTATGCCATTGAGGTGTTAAAATTTTAATAATTATAAAAAAAAGCATTCTTTGCAATTGTATTTTTAAATTAAGACAAAAAAACGGACAATGAATTACTCACTATCCGTTCCAATGATAAAAAAACTACTCTTTATTTTCCGCCACCGCTGTTTTTCTCAACATCGGTTTTGGTATTTTCTTTTACTTTCTGGTTTCCAAATCGCTTTACAATAGAAAACGAAGCTCCATACCAGTCTGATCTTGTTGAATTTCTCCGACTTCCGGTCGGACTAAATGTTGTAGAATCAAACGTAGGTCTTGCGAAAATATTCATCAGCTGTAAGCTAAACTCTAATTGAGTTTTTGGGAAAATTTTTGTTGCCGAAATATTATGAAAAACATTGGTTTTATTCGCAACAGAGTTTCCGTTATTCTGATTAGAAACTTCTACCCAAGCGCTCAAATTAATATTTTTATTAAAAAGATTGGTATACGTTAAGTTGGTAGAACCTGCCCAATAACTTATATAATTGTTGTCAGAGTTTAAGTCATTTTTTGTGTTAAAATCGCTATTGTCTAGATAGTTCCATCCGAAGCTTAAATTGACGTTTAATTTATTTTTAAGGAAAGACTGATTGGTGTTTGCATAAAGATTGTATTTATGAACTTTTCCTACAAAATTGGCTGGCTCTGAAATAATTTTGTCGCCTTCGATAACATCTTTGGTCCAATAATCTTGATCTGTGAAAGTATATCTTGCCGAAAGAAAATACTTTTTCAAAAACCCGAATTTCATGTAAAACCTGTCACTTGGGTTGGGGTTGAGCTCCATATTTCCACGGCTATAAAACCCATCACTGGTAGGCTGCATAAAAGGGTTAAATTCTGCATACCATGGTCTCCAAAGGTTTTTATTATACGTTAAACTCAGATCATATTTGTCTGAAAAAGAATATTTAAGTAAAATATTGGGTAACAATTTCCCGTAAGATTCATCTCGTGATGTTCCTGCTACATCCTGACGGAATTTGTAATCAATATGCTCATAACGTAAACCAATTCTTGTTTCTAATTTTTTGAAGAACGTTTTAGAATAATTGGCATAAACAGAGTTGATATTATCCTGATAATGGAAGGTGTCTCCTGTACTTAATCCTTTCAATTGATTTGCGTAAAGTTGATTGGGAATGACATTATTATTAAAATCCATCTTACCTCCAATTTCAAAATTACCTCCTGATTTCCCTATAGGCTGAGTGTAATCAACTTTGATGTAATAATTTCGGTTTTCAACATCAGAAAGCAGTCTAGTTTCCTGAATCTCAGTTTTAGTTGAGGATACTTTATTTTTGATAAAATAACTGTTATCATCTTCTCCGTCGTAGTTTGTTCCTAAATTGATATCTAAAATTCTGTTTTTTTCTTTATCATAATATTTGTAGAAAAAATTGGTCCCAAAAGTACGATTTAAGGTTGATGAGTTTTGATTTTGATCATAAGAATAATCTAATATATTATTCTCAAAACGAGTTCCTAATGCGTCTGAATTATTACTTCTTTTACCTTGATAGGCTTCTAAAATAAGGCCTATCGTATTTTTGTCATTCAACTCATATTCTGAAGTTGAAGATATAGAAGGGTTTTTCCCTTTGTAGATATTATTCGTAGATCCCTCAGTAACGACATTATTTTCATAAAATGTATTCAAAAATGAGTTTCTTTGCACCCAAGTATTGTCGCTATAACTTCCTACAAGGGTTTGTGTGAAATTTTTCTTATGATAATTAAGATTAAGATTGGTGTACTGAGAATTTTGAGTGTTTTGTCTGTTGTTGAATGTTACGCTTCCTTTCAGACCTTCATCATCACGCTTTTTCAAAACAATATTTATAACCGATCCTGAAGCTTCATACCTTGAAGACGGGCTTGTAATAACCTCTATTTTCATCAGATTATCTGCAGGCATTGTCTGCAAATATTCTTTTAATTCTTTCCCTGTAAAAACAGATTTTCTATCGTTGATGTAAACAGTAACAGATTCGCCTTCTGCTTTCAATGCGTCGTTGTTATCAATACTTACCAAAGGGGTCATTCTCAGAACATCCCAAGTCGTATTTCCTGCAAGAATAGAGCTGTTGGCAACGTTAAAAACAGTACGGTCAACTTTAGATTCTACAGTAGGCTTTCTTGCAACAAAAGTTACTTCTTCTATTTCGTTTACTTTTGATTCTATGGTATCTTTAGCAGCTTGTGAAAAAGCCAGAGTTCCTATTAATAAAGCAATGGGTGCTAATATTTTTTTCATTAAAAGTTACATATTTTAATTATAAGACACCGAAATGGGAATATTTGTTACATTTAAATTGTGTTAATTATTGTTAACGTATTTTTTAGTGATATAAATGCTCTATAAATCAATACAATAAAAAAGCTATTTCAAATTAATGAAATAGCTTTTATTTATATTTTTCTCGTTTTTTTATTGAATAACGATACTTTTTTTCCTCACGGTATGTGCCGAAAAGTATCCTAAAGCGCCATTGCTAATATTACTTGGTGGGTTACTTGGGGTAACACCACCGCCAGCGCCACCTCCCGAAAGCTGAAGCAATGCTGAGTAGAATGTGTACACTTTATCATCAATACACTGCATTTCTACATGAATGGTGTCGCCTACCACAACTTTTATATCGTCTGGTTTATCGCCATCGTCGTTGGGTAAAATTAATGGTCTTTGGTTAAGCATTCCGTTGTTAACATTATCAGAAAACTCAGAAAAAAACTGTTTAGGATTGTTGTTAACTGAGTATACAAAAAGATAACGGTCGCCTAAAGCTTGAGGATCGGTGAAAACCGGTAAAAGAGTGTAACTGGTTTCACCACCCACCATAAAAGAATCTTGGTCTAAACCGTCAAAAGAAACCGCTGCAGGCATTATGCTTGTTGAAGTGTATTCTTTGCCCTCTGCCTGAATTTTTAACGTATAAGTTCTTCCAGATTGTCCAACGAAAGTTGATGTCTGGTATTTTCCGTTTCCAATATATAACAAGGTTTCGGTTTGTCCGGTATTGTCGCTTAAAACAACCTGAGCATTTTCTATAGCCGGATATTGATTGGCTTGGGTGAAAGCAACCGATTTTGTGATTTTCACGTAATACGGACCCGCCTGATCGGTTACATTGCCTTCTATGACAATACTTCCGCTTTGATCATCCAAATCGAGGTCGATTTCCTTCTCACAAGACGTTACCAAAAACAGGGATAATATGATTAAAAATATATTTTTCATAAATTAAATAGAAGTTAGAAATTAGATTTTATATTTTAGAAATTAGTTGAGACTAAAATTAAAAAAACTAAAATATTTTATTAAGTACATGAGATTTTTAGCATGTATTAAAATTTGAAATTGTACGTAATATTAGGAACCCAACGGAATAGCGAAGTCTGCATTGCTCTCGTAGTTCCCGGATTATCCGGGTTGTCTTCAAAAGTTATTGTGTACGCATTTTGTCTTCCATAGACATTGTAAATTCCGAATGACCAAGAACCTTTAAAGCGTTTGTTAGAGCTAGGTTCATAGGTTGCACTCAAATCCATTCTATGATAAGCGGGCATTCTGTCGGCATTTCTTTTGCTGTATTGGAAAACAGTTTGCCCGTTCAGTTCATATTTTCCGGTTGGGAAAGTTACTGCATTTCCGGTGCTGTAAAGGAATAATCCTGAAAAAGACCATTTCGGATTCAGTTGATATGTTGCCACAATAGAAAGATCATGCGTTTTGTCTTGTCTTGCATCATACCATTCGTTATCGTTGATACCGTTTATTTTTCTTTCAGTTTTAGACAAAGTATAAGAAATCCAGCCGGTTAGTTTTCCATTTTTCTTTTTGGCAATTAATTCTAAACCATAGGCTCTTCCTTTCCCGAATAGCAATTCGCTTTCTACATCTGCAGCAGTATCAAAACTAATTTGCGCTCCGTTTTTAAAGTCGATTTGGTTTTGCATTGATTTGTAGTAAATCTCAGCATTCAACTCATAATTATTATTGTTGAAATTTCGGCTGTAGCCTGCGCTTATCTGGTCGGCAATTTCAGGTTTTACGGTATAGCTGCTCCCAATCCATTGGTCGGTAGGATTTCCGCTTCCGCTGTTGCTCAATAAATGAAGATTCTGAGTGTTTCTGGAATATCCTCCTTTCACGCTGCTTACCTGATTAATTCTGTAATTTGCCGTAATTCTCGGCTCAAGATTGATATAAGTTTTGCCAAATTTTCCTTTTTCTAAAAATTCAGAATCGGTCAAAACTCCATTTTCATACGTATTAAAAGTATCACCTCCTAAAACAGAGAACATCGCCAATCTTGCTCCGTAATTAATCGTTAATTTTTCAGTTGCTTTAAAATCATCATTAATGTAAACTGCATTTTCCCAAGAATATCTCGGGTTTCTAGGAAAGCTACTCACACTTGTTCCAGAAGCACTGCTTGGTGTAATGGTATGGTAAATAGACTGCAAACCAAATTTTACTGAATGCTTATTTCCTGCAAACCATGTGAAATCCTGCTTCAAATTCCAGTCTTCAATTTCAGAATCTAATCCGAAAGTATTATTGTTACTGCTTAAACTTACATTATAATTGTAGTTGCTGTAGATGAATGACGTGTTGGAGAACAATTTACTATTGATAATACTGTTCCAACGTAGAGTAGCGGTAGTATTTCCCCAATCTGTAGAAAAAGTATCACCTAAACCTAAAACATCTCTTCCAAAATATCCTGATAAATATAATCGGTTATTGTCATTGATTTGATAATTGGCTTTTAAGTTTAAATCATAAAAATACAATTTACTGTCTTTGAAATCATCGGTTGCTTTCAGAAAAACATCAGCATAGGTTCGTCTTCCCGAAACAATGAATGATGACTTTTCCTTTTGAATCGGACCTTCTACACTTAATCGACTGCTTATTAAACCAATTCCGCCATTAACATTATAATCTTTGTTGTTTCCGTCTTTCATTTTTACATCCAAAACAGAAGACAAACGACCTCCATATTGAGCCGGACTGTTTCCTTTGATGATGCTCACATCTTTCAGCGCATCACTGTTGAAGGTACTGAAAAATCCTAGTAAATGCGATGCATTATAAACAGGAGCTTCATCCAATAAAATCAAATTCTGGTCTGTGGCGCCACCTCTTACACTGAAACCACTGCTTCCTTCACCGCTGCTTTTAATCCCCGGCAAAAGCTGAATCGTTTTCATCACATCTTTTTCACCAAATAAAACGGGAAGTTTTTCAATGTTTTTAATGCTTAATGTTTCAGTTCCCATTTGTGCTGAAGAAAGATTTTTATCTTTTTTAACACCAGAAATAATGACTTCATCAATTTTGGCTGTTCTTTCCTCATCTTCCTGATTCAACTCAATATTTTGTTTAATATTATCTTCAACATTAATAATCTGCTGAAAATCTTTAAAACCCGGGCTTGAAACAACCAAAGTATAAGAACCTTTGGGAAGTGAGAGCGAGTAAAATCCGTACTCATTAGCCACAACTGAAATAGTAGGGTCTTCGGCAACTTTTACGGCAACTCCGAGGAGCAATTCTCCATTTTTTTTATCCTTTACCGTACCGCTTATCGAGTATTTCTGCTGCGCAAAAACTACAGTACTAAAGCAGACTGCAGCGATAGTGGTTGCAGCCCTTAATGATGTTTTCTGTATCAATTTTTTTAGTTTATTTTTTTAATTAAAATAAAGAGTTTATTAAAGAAAAATAAAATACTTATTCTTCAAAACACTGAGAAATAAAAACTTTAAATCTGCCTAAACAACGGTGATGTAGATTGTTTATTGCAAGCTAATATTAAAAAATAATTAAATTAGGGTTATCTATAATAAATTTAGAAATAGTTTACATTTCATAATCTATATAAAAAATCCTGTCAAGGTTTAAAACATTGACAGGGGTGAACTTCTCTTGTACTAAAAAAAGCAAATGTTCTTACAACCTCCCAGAAGTTTCATTAACATTATTTTCTTTATAGCTCGATTTTTCAAGCCTTCCAAAATTATATTTTACGGCAAAGGATACGGTGGGTGTATTTCCATAAAAATTTCCTGTAGAAATAATTTTATCATAGGTCATGGTCTGGACATAATTCAGCTGCTTAAAAACATCGTTGTATCTGAAGGTAAAATCAAAATCAGATAGAGATTTGGTGATACCAAAATTAACGGCACAAATTGCATTGTTTTCGTACAAGCCTTGAGTACGCTTGCTGATGTAAGAGCCATCCATTAATAGAGAAAAAGTTTTAGTAATTTTTAAAGTATTGTTGGTGTAGAAATATAAGTAGGGATTGGACTTTTTCATTAAAGCTAAACTGTCTTCTGTCTTGTCATAATTTACAGACATACTGTTTTGTGAAGACCATATTTTCCATTCAAAAGGGAAATCTACACCGATGCTTGCTCCCATCTCTTTGTCAAAATTGATAAGTGTAAATTTTGAAATGTTTTTTGCATCATCATAAACCAAAGTATATCCCATCGGGTTTTTGCTTGTGTAAACCGATGCATTTACCGACCATTTTTTTAAGCTTGTATTAAAAGATAATGTATTGGTGTATGTCGGGATTAAATTGGGATTTCCAACGTATTCTATATAAGGACTTCCGTATAATCCTCCTGAAGAAAGATTGCCATAACCAGGTCTTGAGATTGTTTTTCTGAAATTTAAGGTGTAAACATATTCTTTATTTTGTTGAAACGAAATTTCTGCATTGGGAAACCAGTCGAGGGCATTTCGAGATAGGGTAGTGTCTTTCAAAATATTATCAAATCCTTTTGCGGAAGTAGTTTCCATACGAATTCCGGCTTTAAAGTTCCATTTATCTTTTTCAGCTCCAAAATTAATGTATGACCCGCTATTATTTTCTTTAAAAAGATAATTAAAAAATTCGGGAGCTTTTAAAGCTGCAAAATCTGTGATATTATCGGTAATTGTTTCTGCTTTTGTAAAACTTGTGCCAAGTTCTAATTTGTAATTTTCATTGAGTTTTTTTTCAAAATCAATTCTTCCCGAATAAACATCACCGGCATACATTTGTCTTCGAAATTGATTGAATTCATATCCTGAACCATCAATATTATTCAAAAACTCATAATCTACATTTCGGCTTTCTCGTGTGTATTGAAATCCAGTAAAAATATTAGCATCCCAATCAGCTAATTTCTTATTATAATTAAAAATTGAATTGATAGATGCTCTTTTGCTATCTTGATGATTTAACGTCAAGATGTTTTTAGAAATTCCGTTTTCAGAATATTTTGTATTGGTATTGTTATCTCCTTTATCCGGACGGAAATTACTGTTGAAAGTCAAAGTAAGATAATCTCCATCATCGTTTAATTCCTGATACAAACTTGCTCCGAAAATAGTTTGCGGGCGATTGGTAAGAGAAAGGATAGTATAATCTGACGAAATGTTTTGGCTGGGTACCGCATAATTGTAGCCATTGCTTTCCCAATGTTGAATGGCGTTGTAGGCTGCATTGATTTTCCACTCTGTTTTGTTTTTTTTCTGCTGAAAATTTGCATTAAAATAATTGCTGAATCGTTTTTGAAAAGTCGCTGTTTCAGATAATGAAAGTTTAGAGCCATCTTTTTTACTCTTTTTCAAATTGATTTTGATGACTGCTTTGCCTTCAGCTTCATACTTCACAGATGGATTTCTAATGATTTCAACCGATTTTATATCTTCCACTGAAATTCCTGCCAGAGTAGAAAAATCTATCCGTTGATTATCAACATACAACAAAGGAGTACCTTTCCCAACCATAGAAAGACCTTCACCATTTGCATCAAGGGTGACAAAAGGTAATTTAGCCAATAATTCTGAAGAACTAGCTACTTTATTTAAAGGTGAATCTGCAATATCTAATGTGATATTTCCGTTTTCTACACTGAATTTTTTCTTCTCCCGATTGATAGTTACTCCCTCAATTTCATTTATTTTAGGTTGATAGACGATATTGAAACTTTCATTACGGTTTAGTAAGAATGGTTTTTCTTTTTGTTCTGTTTCCCCAGAAGAAATCTGAAGATAATAGGTGTTTGATATTAAATCGTTAAACTCAAATTTTGATTCTCGGGTTACTGTAGTTTTTACCAGCTTATTTTCGCTGTTATACAGATAGATTTCTACTGGTGAACTGTTGTTATTACGGTTGGAAACAGTACCATTAATAGTAAATTTTTGTTGAGCTGAAAAAAATACAACATTGAAAATAAAGAGTAAAAAGATTTGATATTTAGTCATTCGAGTATGGTTTATATTGTTATTGACAATCAAAATGATATAAATATTACATCTGTTAGTGATAAAAAAGAAAATTATTTCTTTCTGAACAGTTTTAGTGATTTTCAGAATATCTAAGGTTTTCAATGGCTCGATTTTAGATGATAATCAAATATTCTTATAGAATTCACACGTATAATCACAAAATAATTCAGCCATGAATAGGTTTAAAAATATAATCTTGAAAATTTTGAAATGGATAGGAATTTCAATCGTATCCATTCTTTTTCTTATGTTTATCATTCCTGTTTTATTTCCGGGAACAGTTTCTGAGCAGGTAAAACTATTTGCCAATAATCATCTTGCAGGTAAACTGGATTATAAAAAAACACACCTTACTTTTTTTAGACACTTTCCATCATTGACGGTTTCTGTTGATGATTTTTTACTGAAAGGTTCAAAGCCTTTTCAAAACGACACTTTGCTTGCTGCAAAAGAAGTAGCCGTGGGGATTAATCTTAAAAATCTAATTTTCGATGGTGAAGTGAAAATTGATGAAATCTATGTTACAGATGCTTATGCCAATGTTTTTGTCAATACGAAAGGAGAAGCAAATTATAACGTTTATGTTTCAAAACCTTCAGAAAAGCCAAAAGATACAACAGGAACCGGAGCATCTATAAAGCTTGATTTAATTAAATTAAGAAACTGGAATATCAAGTATAACGACCATGCCGCAAGAGTTTTGGTGGATGCAAAAGGATTAAATTATACAGGAAAAGGTGGTTTAAGTGAAGATATTTTTGACCTTACAACAGATTTGAATATTGATAAGCTTGATTTTAGCTTAAACAGAATTTATTACGCTAAACAAAAAACGTTGCACGCCGATTTAATTACCAGAATCAATACCAATGCTTTGACTTTTGTGCTTAGAAAAAATGAGTTGAGAATTAATGATTTACCTTTAAAATTTACAGGTTTTGTAAGTATTTTAAAAGACGGTTATAATCTCGACATCAATGTCGCATCAGAAAAAACAACCATTCGTGATATGATTTCTGTGCTTCCGCCACAGTATTTAGATTGGGCAAAAGACACCAAAATTGAAGGAAATAGTGATTTGTTTTTTAGTCTGAAAGGACGATTCAGTGAGCCTCAAAATCAAAAACCAAGATTGAAAGCGAGATTGTTTGTAAAAGACGGTTTTGTTTCCAACGGAAAAGCTCCGGTTCCGATGAACAATTTTAATATGAACCTTAATGTAGATTTACCCGATTTAAATACAGAAAAACTAGAAATTGATTTAAAAAAATTAAGCTTCGACCTCGGTCCGAATAATAACTTTAAGGCGGTTGTTAAAACAAAAGGTTTAGATGAAATGTTTATTAATGCCAATGTAAAAGGTGCAGTTGATTTACAGACTTTAAGTCAGTCTTTAGGGCTAAAAGATATTGATGTAAGAGGTTTGATGGATACAGATATCAAAGCGAACGGGATTTTTAGTTTAGATAAAAAATTGTTCCCCAAAACGAATGGTTACCTTAACTTGAAAAATGGTTGGCTGAAAACAAAATATTATCCTAATCCTATCCAAAACATCAATATTGTAGCAAATATTATCAATTCAGACGGTACTTTTAAGAGTTTAGGTGTAAAGCTAGACCCGTTTAAATTTGATTTTGAAGGAAATCCTGTTTTTATAAACGCAGATTTGCAGAATTTTGAAGATGTTCTTTATAAAGTTCGTGCAAAAGGAACTCTGAATGTGGGACGAATTTATAAAGTTTTTGCTAAAAAAGGTTTAGATGTGAGTGGTTTAATCATGGCAGATTTGTCACTGAACGGTCGACAAAGTTATGCAACAACAGGTCAGTACAGCAGATTGGATAATAAAGGAAATTTAATTTTAAAAAATATAAAAGCGACGACAGAGTATCTTCCGAAATCATTCTATATTAAAGAAGGAAATTTTGAGTTTGAAAATGAGAAAATGTGGTTCAGAAAGTTTTTTGCCAATTATGGAAAATCAGATTTTGCTTTAAATGGTTATCTTTTAAACACTATTAATTATTTTATTGAAAGAAAAGGTACGCTTCACGGGAAGTTTAAATTAAAATCAAGATACATTCTCATTGATGAATTTATGGCTCTTAAAGACGGAGATAATTCAAAAAAATCGATAGAAGTAGATTATGCTAAAGTTGAAAATCCGAAAAGCAGCGGGGTGGTGATTATTCCTAAAAATTTAGACGTTTCATTGGAAGCAGATGCTAAAAATGTTGAATTTAAAGGCTTGAATCTTAATAATCTTTTCGGTTTGGCATCGGTCAATAAAGGTGAAGTTTTTCTAAAAAATACATCATTTGACTTGGTGGGAAGCAGAATGAAAATTGATGCTCGTTATCAGGATGAGTCGCCGTTAACGGCTAATTATGATATTGCTCTTAACGTATTAGATTTTGATGTTCAGCGAGCATATAATGAAATTGATATGGTGCGAGAAATGGCAACTGCCGCCAAAAATGTGAAAGGAATTGTTTCTTTAGATTATAAATTAAAAGGAGATTTTGATAAAAATATGACCCCGATTTATCCGTCTTTAGAAGGTGGTGGAGTAGTCAATCTTCGTGATGTGGAAGTTAAAAATCTGAAAATGCTTTCTGCAGTGGGAGATAATATTGGAGCAAAAGCCTTTAATAATCCTGATATGAAAGGGGTGAATATTGAAACGCATATCAAGAATAATTTGATTCACGTTGATAAATTTACTTTTAAAGTGTCTATTTTGAGACCTACCATCAGTGGAACAACCAGTTTTAATGGTTTGCTAGATTTGAGAGTACGTGTTGGAATTCTTCCTGGTGGATTAATTGGTTTCCCTATTGTTGTTACAGGAACCCATGAGAAACCACAGGTGAAAATATTCAGTAAAAAAGGGCAGGGGATTGTAGATGCTTTGTATAACGAAAAATCAAACAAAGTAATTCGTGAAGAAAGACGTGCTGAGAAGAAGACAAAAAAACAGCAACGTAAAGAAAAAGCGGCTCAGGAACAGAAAGCTAAAAATGCCGAAAAGCAGATTAATAAAGATCTGAAGGAAAAATAAATTCATTTTAAAAAAAAGACTCTCGCAGATTGAGCTGATTATTTATAAAATCTTATCTGCAAAATTTGCTTAATCTGCGAGAGTTTTTGTTTAATAGTTCTAATGGGTTAATCATCCATTCCTTTTCCATCCAGAATATTTTGGTAGTGTTTCTCAATTCTGGTTTCACGCGTTTTTGATTGTTTAGCCTGATTGAAATAAAATAAATATCCTTTTTGTCTTCCAGGACTTAATGCATAAAATGATTGACTTAAAGCTACATCTTCATCTAATGCTCGTTGAAATTCTATTGGAACAGGATATTCTGAAACCTTTTTTAATTCTATTTTTTGTCCGGATTTTTCTATTGCTACTGCTTCTTCAATGTATTTTTTTATAATGGTTCGTTGTTTTTCTACTTCCTCAATATTTTTAAATCTGATTTGTCTTGCTGACTGTACATTTTCGGTTTGCTGAATGAGAATATGTTCAGAATCTTTCATCAATGCACCTTTATGAAAAAGCAGCGCAAAGTACTCTTTAAAACCATGAATAAGCACCACATTTTTTCCATCTAATGTATAACAGGGATGCATCCATTTATAATCTTCTTCCAAAACATCATTTTCAGAAATGATTTCACGTAAGAGATAGAATTCTTCTTTCCATTTCTTAGCTTTTTCGAAAAATTGCTCAGCTTGTAGATTCATTTTAATTGCTTTTTATGATTATTTTCTACCTTCAGATTTTAAATACCAAGATAAAATATTTACCAATAATAATTTACATTATCAACCATAATATTTAAAGCTGAACAGAATGTTTAAACTTTAAATTACTCTTAAAAAGCATTGTTTTTTTGAAAGTGAAGCTCATCAAGCCTTATATCTGTAATTTTAACGTATGTTTAACTTCTTAAGTAGTTTATTTTAGCGGTAAATATCAGGAATAGGCGTAATTTTATGCCCTATAAATTATTGTAAGAATGGGGATATTTGATATGTTTACGGCAGAGATTGCTATGGATTTAGGAACGGCTAATACCCTAATTATATACCAGGATAAAATTGTTATTGATCAACCTTCTATTGTTGCTATGGACCGCTTGACTGGAAAAGCAATCGCCGTAGGACAGGAGGCAAAACTCATGCAGGGTAAAACGCATGAAGATATAAGAGTTATCAGACCGTTGAAAGATGGTGTTATTGCAGATTTTCACGCTTCTGAGCATCTAATTAAAGAATTTATTAAGCAGATTTCTCAAATTAAGGGTAGGTTTTTTCAGCCTGCACTTAGAATCGTTATATGCATCCCTTCGGGAATAACCGAGGTAGAAAGAAGAGCGGTTAGAGATTCTGCACAGAAAGTAAATGCCAAAGAAATTATAATGGTGTATGAGCCAATGGCAGCAGCGATAGGAGCGGGTATTGATGTTGAAAGTCCGGAAGGAAATATGATTGTTGACATAGGTGGTGGAACAACCGAAATAGCCGTTATTGCATTAGGTGGAATCGTCTGCGACAGATCTTTAAAATTAGCAGGTGATGTTTTTAACAATGATATTTCTTATTTCATCAGAACAAAGCACAATCTGGATATTGGTGAAAGAACTGCTGAGAAAATAAAAATAGAAATTGGTTCTGCATTGGAAGAATTAGATTTTCCTTTAGATGATATTTCTGTACAGGGAAAAGACCTTCTTACAGGTAAGCCAAAAGAGATTATCGTTAATTATAAAGAGATTTTTAAAGCCTTAGATAAATCTTTGATACGAATTGAAGACGCTATATTAGAAACGCTTTCCATTACACCACCAGAACTTGCAACAGATATTTATAAAACAGGGATTTTCCTTGCAGGAGGCGGTGCGTTGCTTAACGGATTAGCAGATAGAATTCACAGAAAGACAGGATTGCCTGTTTTTGTAGCTGAAGACCCATTAAGAGCAGTCGTTCGTGGAACGGGTATTGCGCTTAAAAACATTGACAGATTCAGATTTCTTATGAGATAGAGTAAAACATCCGAAAATCTGTAGTAATTTTAAACTTGCTTTCGGATTTTTAAAAAAATAATTTCATCGAAAATATAAAAGCTGTAATAATTAAATTACAGCTTTTATTATTAGGGGTTCCGTAGAAACGAAATTTACCTAGAATTTAAATACAGACCCCTTGTCTATTATTACGCATAATACGCTTTTTATAACACTCTTTTTAACCCTTATGCTGAGAATGATATTGATGTTGTGTTTTTCTTTGTTGTTGCTGATTTTTACACTTTTTTGCTCATCGTTGAGCCGATTAATTTGTAAAGTCAGTTCATTCTCAGCTTTGGGTAAATGCCTCCAAGCTCTTTCTTTGAAATTTAAAGTAGCTTTTATCAGTTTCAGTATTGCTGATTCTTGGCTTTATAGACTATGCTTTTGGTGTGTCATTATTGATTAAATTATAAATTCTTCAAATTAAAAAAGATGAAAAAGCAACCAAACGTGAGAAACTCATTTTTTTAATTTGGCTGCTTTTGTAATTGAAGTTTTTATGGTTATGGTTTTATTTTTTTATTCTCCATTGTGTTCCGTTTTTTGGGGGCGGGTCTCCTAGACTATTAATGAATTTTGTTGTAGCAGTGTCGTTACTTTTTCTGCTAGCTAATTGTAATTCTGTATGATTTACAATTTCATTTGTTTCAAAATCATCATCTTGAACCCTACATGATATTGTTGATATTAATATGGTTAAAACTAAAAATATTGAGATAAGCGTTTTCATTTTCTACTTTGTTTTGAAAGGTTATCCCGGCCGGTTTTATCTTTGAATTCAGATTTCGAATTTAGACCGCTTTACCCGCTTACGAAAACGTTTGTAGTACTTATTGTAGAATCAGCACGTGCTAATTAATGAATTAGCTCAATTTTAAGTTTTTGATTTTCAGTGATTTAAATGTGTTTTTGTGTAATTTGAATTTTATGATGTTAAAGTGTTGTTTTCTGATTGTTTTAATTAGATTTTAGCTACTTTTATAGGATAAATATTTCATCTCATAATCCGAATTTTTGAACAGGTTTTACTTTATTCTGCTTTTATTTATTTTTAACACTTTCTATTCACAACAAGAATCGTATAGTGATTTCTATAAAATAAAGAAGAAATACGAAAATTATTCTGAAAATGACGCTCGTGCTTTTCAGTTTTTGAAAGAGTATATCTCGTTGGCTAAAAAAGAAAAAGACTATCCGCATTTGGTACAAGGATATCATGATGCTACCTTTTATTCTTCTTCTGCGAATGCTAAGTTGAAATATGCCGACAGTGCTATTTTTGCGGCAAAGCTATCTGATAATACCGATTTGATAAGTGATGCTTACCTTAGAAAAGGAGTAGTATATTACTTTAATTATAAAAAATATCAGTCTGCTTTACAGGAGTATTTAAAAGCTTATGAATATTCTAAAAACTCCCAAGATGATTTCTTGAAAAATGCTATTCTTTATCATATGGGAGTGGTGAAAAGTTATTTGGGATATAATCAAGAAGCTTTAATTCATTTTAAAAAAACACAATCTTATTTTGAATTAAAATCAAAAGAAAAAGTACATTCCAATATTGTATTTAATAATAAAAGAGGGTATTACAATAGCCTTCATCAGATGGCTGTATCTTATAGGAAATTAAATAACTACAAAGCCGTAGATTCTCTTCTTAATATAGGATTTCAACAGACGAAAAACAATAAAGATTTCCAGCAGGAATATGGCTATTTTCTAAAGGAAAAGGGTATTAATGAATATCGGAAAAAAAATTACAGAAATTCATTGAATTTACTTCATGAATCAATAAAACCAATTACCAATATTAACGATTTTGCCTGGGCGACTGTAGTTTACTTTTATATTGGTAAATCGTATTTAGGTCTTCAGGATTATTCAAATGCCATTTTACATTTTAATAAGGTAGACTCCGTGTTCCAAAAGCATAATTTTATACTCCCGGAACTTCGTGAAAACTATGAGCTACTGATTAATTACTATAAAAAAGATAGTGAGCTCAAAAAAGAACTCTATTACACCAAGCAACTATTGAAGGCTGATAGTGTAATATCAAAAGACTTTTCTTACCTCGCATCAACAATTCATAAAAAATATGATACAGAAGCATTAACCGAAGAAAAAGAAAGGCTAGAAAAAGCAACATCTTGGGGTATTTGGATTATTGTGGGCTTAATTATTCTACTCATAGCGCTTACGATTGCTTTAATGATAAAATATAAGAATGAGAAAAGAATTAAAGCAAACTATCTTATTTTGGAAGAAAAGATTCTGAATAAATCTTCTGCAGAAATTGTTACAGAAAAAAGTAAAGTAAAACCAAACGGAGACGAAAAATCAGGATTAAGCGACGCAATAATTAACGACTTACTTTTAAAATTAGATAATTTTGAGAGAAAGTCTGGATTTGTTGAAAATGGATTGACATTGAATAAGTTGGCGATGAAATTTAATACCAATTCAAATTATCTTTCTCAGGTAATCAATGAGTATAAGGAGATGAATTTTAATAGATACCTAAGTGAACTTCGTATCAATTATATTACCAATAAGTTGTATAATGATAAAGTGTATCTAAACTACAAAATTGAGACATTAGCAGAAAAGTGCGGAATCGCTTCCAGAACAAACTTTTCAAATCTTTTTCAGGAAATCAATGGAATTCGTCCCGTTGATTTCATAAAAAACCGTAATCAGGATTTGGAGAATAATCAGATTCTACAATCTCATCCTGCGTAACGAGAATGTTTTTTTTGAGGGAGAAGGTAAATAGTCTATAATATTATTGGTTATTTTTAACTTATTGCTTCATATTTATTACTTAGAAATATGACTACCTAATTTTAAATTAAGCTTGTCGTGATTCGTAATAGATATTTTTTATAATATATTAAGAGCTTGTTTATATTTAAATGAAAATAATTTATCTCGCGGATTTTGCTGATTGAGCAGATTAATTTCTCTGTTTTTAATCTGCTAAATCTGAGTAATCTGCGAGAATTATATAAAAAATGATTGGAAAAAATCACAACTTAATTGTTCAGAATTTAAATTAATAAAATTTAAACAAGCTCTAAAATAATAGTAATTTGACCCCTCAGGTGCTATACTTAATTCTAAATCTATTTAAACTAAAAAGTTGACCATCGCTAAGTCGCAAAATATTCTTTAAATACTGTCTTAATCTGTAAAGCCAATGTTTAAAAATTCAGGGTCAGAAATTCACAATTTTTCATTTTTACGATAAGCATCAGTTTTTTTCTATAGATTAATAAAACTTATTTATATGAAATGTTTTATTGTTTTATTAATATTCTTATTGTTGTGATAATTAATCAAATTAAAAATGTTGTAATACTTATGAATAATAAGATTAATGTCCTTTATTGCTTGTTTTTTATCAATAAATAGTGATAAAAAAATAAATTAATATTTTGTAATATTGCAAAAATTTTCAGTAGCGGACAAACAAGCTAATTTGGCCAAAAAAAACCTTTCTTCCTTATTATTTAAAAAAATAAACACACAGCAGCTCACTTTTTTGGGGTGTATTTTTCTGTTGTGGGTCTCAATCCCTATTTTTGCACAAACTCCCACAATACATATTTCAACTGGTACACAGACTGTTGGGTTAGGTGTTTATGTCTCTAATAAACAAGATAGCATCTCTGTATTTGTAAGCAACGGTGCCACAATTATCAATGCTCAAGAGCTTAAAAATGGTAAGTTTAAGCATGAAAAACATAAGACAAAATATACAAAAACTCCAGCGAAGGCTGTAAAACAAAATACACTCTCAAAAGTTTCTAAAAAAAATGGCCCTAAAAAAGAAGAATTACGGCTCGTTAAAGAGTCTGAATCTAGTGGCTTTTTTACCAGATCTCAAGAAAAAAATTCTTTAATCCTTACTAGATCTCAAGAAATACAAAAAGCTTATCTCGTCATTGAATCTAAGTTTTTGTTATCTTCTTTTTGTGTAAAACGCAAAATTCCCACCAGAGAACAATGCGTTATTATTCATGAAATATTTATTAATCTTAAAGATAGAGGCCCTCCTTCATTATGTTTAAATCAGAAAATAAAACAAATTTCAATTTTAACATAATTTTAATGAACAAATTTTTATACAGCTTAGTTTTTTTATTTTTAGGATTAAGCTATGGTTATGCAGAAGGGTCAAAAGATCTATACCCAAGTGATGCAGTAGGAAACCGAGCATTTTTGGTGAGTGGAACAGGAGTGAATACAGCTAGTTATCCCTATGGTAATCTTGGAATACATTATGCGTATGTGAAAAGCGGTGAAACAATTCATGCTGCTTCTAGCGCCCAAGGAGTAAGAAATGGTAGAATAAGACTTACCGCACCAGATGGTACAGTATATACAAGTGGGGCCAATACAACAGGTCAAATTCCGAATCGAATTGCAGAGGTTGCTGGCCCTAGTTCAACAGGTGCTACCGTTGGTGATGCGTATTCCACTTTTAACAGATTAGCTACGAATGACCAAGTGGGTATTTGGAAAATTGAATTTATTGCACCAGGAGGTATTACCGCATCAGATACTCCTCAAGTTGATATGGCTGCGACAGGCAGTTGGTCTCAAGCAAATAATAATGCCGGTACCACTGCAAGTATCGCAGCATGGGACGTGTCGGTTAGAAATTCTGCTAATAACGCATGGGTAAATGGGAGAGTGTATACCAACCAGTTTAATTTTATAATTAATGCTAGCTTTACAGAAGCTAAATCTTTTTATGGTAAAAACTATGTATTAACCAAAGACGGATATATATACCATGTAAATAACAATGGCTCTAATGGGGTTGGTTTTATTTCGTATGTTAATTCTAAAGGTTTTGTAGACAGTGCTAATAAACAAACCTATAAAAGTTTAACTACTTCAACCATTACTGCTACACAAGGTCAAGATCCAAGAGATCCAGATGGTCCTAAGGGATTGACTCATAAATTGTTTTATAATTTACCATCAACGGATTTACCTATATCTTCCAATAGCAAAGCAGTGCCAGGAGGTGTTTCTACGTGGCTTAAATCTCCCAGATCAACCGCTACTGCTAGTAATATTACATTTTCGGGTGTAGATGGTACGGCAGGACAAATGGGAGAAAAAGGAGGCAATATTGCTTTTGATTCAGATTCTCATGGTACTTATGTCGTTCTTATTGAAAGCGATGATCCAGGGGTAGTTTTTCCTTCAAGAACATTAACAGGAGACTCTGAAATGGGGATTAATACTGTTTTTTGGAATGGAAAAGACGGTGCTGGAAATAACCTGCCCATTACAGGCAATATCCCCGTTAAAGTAAGTGTTACCTTGAAAGGTGGAGAAGTTCATTTCCCTTATATCGATATGGAAATTAACCCAAAAGGTATCATTATTGAATTACTAAGAGCAGATCTTTCTGTAGAATCTGATGTTGTGTATTGGGACGATTCTTTAATTTTAACAGGTCTAGCAGGAGAAAAGTCTAGTCCTCTTACCAATTTAACAGGATTAAGCAGTGGTACCACTATTGGTACCACTCTTGCCAATGGGCACAAATGGGGAACGTACAGCGCTTCGTCAGGATCTGGTAACGGTGGAAAAGGTAGTTATAGTTTTGGTAATGAAAAATCAATGGATACTTGGTCTTTTGTTCAAGGTTCAACAGTTACTAAAACCACCAGTGTCAATATTAAAGTGGCAGACCTTAAAGTCTCATCAATTACTACTGATAAAAGCAATTTATCAGCAGGAGATACTTTTAATATTGAAGTTAAAGTAAAGAACGACGGCCCAGACGGTGTTACTGGAGCGCCATTTAGTTTCATACTTCCTGCCGGCTTCGAAGCAAACGGAACCCCTGTTTTTACAGGTAACACTTGTGGTAGTGAAAATCTAGGAATTACTTACAATGCGACAACCAGGATTTATTCTTCAAAATTAGCTTTGCCTAATGGTTGTGAGATTACTTATTCTTTTCCTGTAAAAGTAAATACAGTAGTAACTCCTGCCAACGGAAACAATAATTTTACAGCGACCATATTGAGACCTAATGATGTTACTGACCCGGATGCAACCAATCCAGATGTAAACACTCCTCCAACAGATCCTTTCTATGAATGTGCAAATAACGGATTGTCTACAGCTTGTAATAACATTAAATCTGTTGTTGTCACGTATTTCAGCAATCCTTTTGCTTGTAATGAAAACATGTATTTGTCTCAAAACAATCCCACACAACTGAATTTAGTTAATACAACCAATCTAGCCAATTTACAGTTTTCTCCGGTGGGGGCTAATTCGGCGATTAATTTTAATGCGATAGGATATAATGCGATAGATAATCATATTTATGGTATTAAAAACAATACCGGTGAGCTTATAAAATTTGGCGCTGATGGTTCATTTATTAATTTAGGTACTGTGTTAGGTTTACCAATCAATGTAGAGTATAATGCGGGTGAATTTGATTTGGCTGGTAATTTATATATAAAGATAAATGTAGTCGGAAACATACTCTATAAAATTAATGTAAGTACAAAAACAGCTACTCCTATAACATTAGATAATAATATTACAGTTTTAGATTTTGCATTTAATAAAAATGACAACCATCTGTATGCTGTATTAGATAATATCGGAGCTGCTCAAAACGGGATGTTAATTAAAGTAAGTTTAACGGGTACAGTGACCACTATTGGTGCTGCAGACCCGGTACTCCGTTCTTTTGGAGGAATGATTGGTGCTAATGGAGAAATCTATGGTTTTCTAAACTCAGGAGGCTTTTATAAATTTGATATTGTAACGGGTACTAGAACTAAGGTGTCAGATTCACCTTCTTCATCAATTAACGACGCTGCCCATTGTCCTAGTTCGCCTATCACTGAATTTCTTTGCTACAACCCAGCAGTTACCGCTGGAAGTGCTCAAGATACCAAAGTAGGAATCACCTTACTGAAAAGAGCGAGTGCTCAAGATGCTGATAATTGGCCAATGGTAAGAAAAGGAGGGTTTATGGCTTTGGAGTCTAATAATCAAGGTTTCGTGCCGACCAGAATAGCGAAGGCTAACTTGGGGAATATCACAAAACCACAGGAAGGAATGATGGTATATGACACCACAGACAAATGTCTGAAAATCTATACAGGTACAGAGTGGAAATGTTTTAGTACACCTGCTTGCCCATAATTATTCTAGGTTTTTAAAAGTATTCTAATCGTTGATTGATGCTTAAATATCATTAATGGACCTTAGAACTTATTTTTTAATTTCAAAATTATATTAAAATGAAAAAAATAATCATATCATCATTATGTTTAATGATTTCCGGAGTGGTTTTTTCGCAAGTCATCATCGGGAACGGTATCGGAACAGCTACAGATAAAACTTCGGTTTTACTGGAGTTTGCCAATACTAATGACAGAGGGATTGTACTTCCTTATCTGCGTACCATGCCTGTTGCTCCTACAGAAGGAACTATTATGGTAGACGCAACAGATCCGACTAGGGCTAAAGTAAAATATTACAATGGCACTTGGAAAGATTTAAGTAGCGGGAATGAAGCAGATATAAGTTCGGCACTTACAAAACAACCTATAGTAGCTGAGAGCAATACAATAGGAACGATTATAGGATCAGATCAGACTTCTGCAACAGGACTTCTGGTTTTAGAATCTTCTAATAAAGCGATGATTTTACCACAGGTAACCAGTACAGATGCTGTTATCAACCCTGCTCCAGGAATGATGGTTTACATCAAAGGGACCAACAAAAGATTAGCTGTTTTCAACGGAAGTAAATGGACTTTCTGGGCACCATAGATTCTAAAAACACAACAATGATAATAAAGACTACCCACATCGGGTAGTCTTTTTTGTTAATTTATTTTTGATTTAATCATGGGCAACTTTCAAAGTACAGCTGGTATTAAGGATTACCCGATTTTTTAAAGCAATGTATTCCGTTGTTGAGGCGGGGAATTATGTGTATTCGGAGTTAGAAATTCCAAAACCTTAGCAAAAATTTTAAGTTTCTGTCAATTGTTTGTCTTATTGGTTTTTAAAGAATTAACAATTTTGATAATTGTATTCTAATACGTATTCCTATAACAACTTTTTAAGTTTCTTAGGCTTAAATTTCAAGGATATATTACTGAAAATTACTAATTGTTTTAATAATTCAAAAAAAGCCCTTAAATGACGTAAAACGTAATGAAGGCTTATATCTAAAAAGCTATATGATGGAAAAACAGATATACGCGGTGGTCAGAGTATGAATGATGAAATAAAATATTGTAAACGAAATTAAAAAAGGACATTGTAAAAGATCTATTTCACGATTTATCGATGTAGTCGGTTTTTTCAGGGAACATTTTGATGGTGAAGAAATGAATTATATAAAATCTCTAAAAAGAATAGGAGAAGCTGGTGTTAATTTCTATACTTTTTAGTGCAGAGTACTTGATTATATGTTCATCGTTTTTTTTAAATTATGATAATAATAGCCTTTAGATCAATTTATTATAAATCGTAAAAAATATAAAATTCTTTATGTATGTCGATAGAATTACTAAAGCTCCGCTCTTATTCTGCTCAGTTGAGTAGGAGTAATTGCCAGATAGGAGGCTATTTGATGAAGCTTTAAGCGCACAATTAGCTCAGGATATTTCTTCTCAAATTCTAAATATCTTTGTTTTGCCGTAGCAGATTTTAGTGTGATTTCGGCAAATTCTTTTTCAACGACCCAATGACGTTCCAGATAGGTGATGTAGAAAGTAGCGATATCATTATGCTTTGTTGTAAGCTTTTTGAAATCCCTGAAAGAATAGCTGATGACTTCCGTATCTTCCAGTGCCTCAATGGAGAAAAATCCAGGTTCCTGCTTTAACAATGCGCTTGTAGAAGCAACAAGGGAGTTTTCTGGAAAAAATATTTTGATTATTTTTTCACCTTTTTCACTAAGATAATAATACGAAAGCAGTCCTTTAGATATAAAGTTGATGTTCTTCGGAATTGTGCCCTGTTCCAATAAAAGATTTCCCTTGGCTATTTCAGACGTTTTTAACAAAGCAAACCAAGCCTTTTTAGATTCCTCAGAGATCGAAGAATAATTATTTATAAATTCCCAAAATTCTGTCATTGTATAAAGATAAGTTAAATCAGAAAGAAGGTGATACGAATTTTCAGAAATTGAATTATTTTCTCATTCCCTCAACATATGTAAAGATTTTTGAGGATCTGGACTTTTAACTTTGCTCCTACAAAAATCAATTACAATGATAAAGTCATTATTTGCATTGGTCGTTACCTGCATTGGAATAAAAATGTTTTCCCAAAAAGTCGACTCACTGAATATTTATAGTGCTTCTATGAACAAGGAAATAAAAACCCTTGTGTTGCACCCCTCAAACGAAAAGAATGAAAAACTGCCAACGGTTTATATACTACATGGATATAGTGGTTATCCGAAAAGAACATTAATACAAGATATTCCTTCCTTAGTAAAGCTTAGTGAAGAAATGAAGATGATATTCGTGCTACCCGACGGAAATTATGATAGCTGGTATATAGATAGTCCCCATTTGATGTATGAGACGTTTATTGCCAAAGAACTGACGGGTTTTATTCAAAAAAATTATAGTTCTGATCAATCTAAAACTGCTTTAATGGGCTGGAGTATGGGCGGGCACGGTACTCTGTATATAGGTGCAAGACATCAGAATGTCTTTGGTGCTATTGGAAGCATATGTGGTGTTATAGATTTCGTTCCTTTTGGAAGAGAATATGGTATCCCTAAATTATTAGGAGAAAATACCGAAAAATGGTCTTCTTACACAGCCATCTCTCAGATAGATAAACTTAAAGACAGCCGACAAAAAATCCTGATCAGTTGTGGAACCGGCGACCCTTTGATTACACAAAACAGAAAATTTCACGAGCAATTAATCAAATTGAATATTTCTCATATTTATGAAGAACGTCCCGGTGGTCATGATGCAAACTATTGGTCCAAGACTGCAGTTACTCAGATATTTCAAATCAAACAATTCTTTGCAAACCATGATTAATTTTAAACTTTTTAAGGATAAGAAAAAAAATATCCTTATCTCTCCATTATTTATTTTATTGTTGATAGGTTGTTCTAAAAATGAAAATAATCCACCAAATCCAAAAGACATGTCAAATATTCAATTCAACAATCCCAAAGGGCTTTTCGACCCCACACCATTTGTATTTTCCCATTCTACATCTGCTTCAGGAAACGGAAGTTTAGTGTTTATCTCCGGGCAAAGTGGGGGAGATGGTTTAGAACATAGGCTTTCGGAGGACTTCCGAATACAGGTTAAAACTGCTCTTCAAAACCTGAACACTGTTCTTAAAGCATCAGGTCTGACAACTAATGATGTCCTTAAAATTACAATACTGATTGTTGACCACGATCATGAGAAACTTAAAATATGGACAGAAGAAATGCATAAGGTATGGGATAAAAATCAATTTCCGGCAAGTACTTTAATTCCAGTTCCAAAACTGGCGCTGGATGGCATGCTCATTGAGGTGGATGCCATTGCATTTAAGCCGTTATAAATGATTTTCGTTATTTTTTTAAGCATCTGAACATAGTTAGATGCTTTTTTTATGTAAATTCAAATGATGAATAAAGAATATTCCTATATTAAAGATTGATTAAATTGAAGGAATTAAAGTGATACTATTTAATATTTTGAAATCAATTATATATATGAAAACAAATGGATACGCTCATTGAAAAATTAAAAGGCATTGACACGGCTTCAAGCATATCATTGAAGCAGATAATCTTATTTTAAAGGATACTTCAGTATTGGGCATACTGTTTTTATTTATCCATTTTTTGTTTTAAATATAACAATGTGTTTTTGATGGCTTCTACTGGAGATATAGGATTGTAACCTAATTCTGTTCGTGCTTTTGAAATATTCACTCGGGAATCAACTCCATAATATGCCATGACCGTATTCACCATAAGTGGTGGAGCAAGCTTTGTAATCATACTTTCTCTTTCCATTTGTTTAGCCAGCTCAAGCAGTTCAGGCTTTGATAGCTTAGGTGGAATTAAAACTTCGGGAAATAATTCCTGAGCTATAGAAAATACATCATAAGTAGTGATTGACGGTTCGGTAGCTAAAATATAGCGTTCACCTATTTTCCCATATTTATCGGCTAAAATGATTCCTGCGGCTACATCTGTAACATCTACATAATTAAAGGAAAAATTAGGATTGATGGGAAATACATTGTTTAGTATTCCATCAAAAAATGCCATGGTAGGGGTTAAGTTGCTCCATACTTGCCCTCCAATGATCGAAGAAGGAAGTACAGTAATTAGGTTTACTTGTAATTCTCTGGCCATTGCCCAAGCCATTTGTTCAGCCTCTTGTTTGGATTGGTAATAAGCATTCGGGAAAGAGCGATTCCATGTATTTTCCGTCATCGGTACTAAGGTGTGATCAAGCGTAGCGATTGAACTGACTACTATTACTTTATCTACATTACAAGCTGCTGCTGCTTCCATGATATTTTTAGTACCTATCACATTCGGTTCTATAATATCTTTTTGAGGATTATTTGACCAATGCTTAAAAACAGAGGCAACATGAAATACAATAGCCACATCTTTCATCGCTTTTTTCAAAGATTCCTTATTCAGCAAATCTGCATATACTAATTCACAGTTTAAGCCTTCAAAGGGTTTCTTATTATTAAGATCTCGCACACTTGCTCTTACTTGATAGTTATCTTTTATTAGGGCTCGAACAAGATTATTGCCAAGATGACCATTTGCTCCTGTAACTAAACATGTCATTTTTTTGTTCATGTCTATTTTTTAGTTAGTTATATCGTTTGCAGCAAATGGATTGTCAACCAACCATAGCCAATCACCTTTGATATTACACTTCATTAGACAAGCTGTAACGCCATCCATTTCGATGGGCTCCCCATGAGGAGTTTTAGCTTTTACAAAATATTTATCTGTCCAGATAGCATGATTGTCAACAATGGTTACTCTATGTTTAACACTGCTAATTTTTGGTTTCCATACGCATATACTTTCGAGTGCTTTTTCAATGTTGTCTAGGCCTTTAACTTCTTGACCATCTCTTTCAATATAGACTCCTTCAGTATCAAAACAACTTAAAGCCCCTTGTAAGTCACCCTGGAAAATACAATGACGAAAATAACGTACCATTCTTTCTGGACTTTTTTTATCCAAACGTTCACTCATGTGTTGATTATTAAATTATAATCACAAAAGTATTGATAGCTAAAGGATAAAAAAATGAACTTCGGTTAACAAATACGTTTTCTAATCCGACTTAGCGCTTGGGGAGTGATGCCTATATATGAGGCCAAGTATTTTAATGGAATATATTGTATTAATTGTTTATGTTCCTGCAAGAGTCTTAAGTAAAGCTCCTCTGCGGTTTGAGTCAGCAGGTCAGTTTTTCGCTTTGCAGCTGTAATAAATAAGCTTTCAGTGGCAAGTCTTCCGAGTTTATCACCCGATTGAGTTTGCTGATAAATCAATTGAAGGTCAGCATGTGAAATTCGCCATAAAACGATTGGGGTCAATGCTTGGATATTCCAATTTGTTGATTCGCGTGTTAAAAATGATGGATAAGCACTGAAAAATTGTTTCTCGAAAGCAAAGTCAAAAGTCACTTCATTGTCTTTGATATCAATCCAAAAGCGAACAATACCTGTTTCAATAAAAGAAAGGTAATTTTCAACTTCTCCAGTCTGAATGATGAGGCTATTTTTTTTAAAAGTATGTTTTTCAAATTTAGAGGCGTAATGATTCCAATCCTCTTCTGATAAGAGACTAAGTTTCTGGAGATGTTCTTTTATTACTAACATCGTTTCTTTTTTGAGGTTACGTTTTTCTTGTACAAAGTAACAATTTTTTAAGCAGTACTTCAATATGGCTAAATTCTAGAGCTAATCATAAATTAAATGTAATGTACGCTGAAAATTATCATAGTAAAGAACAGCAATTATTATTGATTGGTCAAAGTATCCAATTCTAGATTGTGCAGAGGAGAAATGTAAATATCAAGCATTACATAAATATTTGAAAAATTTTAGGGTAAATTTTGTTTTTTCTTTAGTAGAAATCTAAATTAATAAATGACGTTTTGATTCAATTTCCTTTTTTTTGAACAGAATAAAATTCTATTTAAAAACCAAAAGCTATGTCAATTGAAGTGTTCTCTATTTGATTTTGGTAATTTAAAAATTATTGTAAATAGTACAAAGGATTATTTTAAAGAAAAATTTGAGTACCTTAATTTTTAAAAGAGCCTCACAATGGAGGCTCAGAATATTTAAAATTTTTAATCTCCGGTATTTACAGTTACTTTCATTCCTGCTCCGCTAGATTTGTCATCTTCATCCAGATTCACTTTTGTTGGTTGAGATTTGAAATCGTGAACATTATTTTTAACATTACGGTCGATAAGTTTGGCGTAAGGATCAAGTCCCGCTTTCAAAGGTTCTTCGTTGATGAGGAATGTGAAAGTTTTTTCGGGTTTGTCCATTTTTATCTTCTTTAAAATAAGCTCTTTTCCTTCAGGAAATTGTTTAGATTGTGATCCTAAAACGGCAATATCGATGTAATCAGCAACCGGAACTTTTTTGGATTTTCCTTTTCCGTCAACTCTGTACTTGGCACTTCCCACGGTAAGTTTTACTTCATATTTGTTCCCAATTTTTTTGTATGAAAGGTTTTTCACATAATTTTCATACAATGTAATGTTTTCAAACATATCTTTTACCAAATATTGCAGGCTGTCCGGTGTTTCTTTTTTTAGGAGATTGACAAATTCTACAGAATTGGTGTAAGGTGGTTCCTGATATCGAGTCTGATTTAAATACTTTTTTAAAATCGAATTCAGTTTTGCCTCACCCAGATAATCTTTGAGTGCGTACATCACTACACTTCCTTTATTATAATGGATGTAGTTCTGATTTTCAACTAACATCAAAGGCATTTCGTTTTTAGATTCCATTGTTCGTCCCTTTAGATATTTGTCAAGCTCATAACTCAGGAATTTTTTCATAGCTTGAGCGCCGTATTCATGCTCCATGACCATCAAAGCTGAATATTGTGAAAATGTTTCAGACATCATGGCGCTTCCCTGAACATTAGCACCGGCAACCTGATGTCCCCACCACTGATGCGCAACTTCGTGAGCCGTTACGTAGAATGGAAGATCTATTTTTTCTGGTTTATCGGGTTCAACCTTCGTCAGGAAGCCAATTTCTTCGGAATATGGAATCGTGTTAGGAAAAGATTGTGCAAATGAAGCATAACGTGGAAACTCAATGATTCGGACTTGTTTATGCTGATAAGGTCCAAAGTTTTTGGTGTAATAACTTAAACTGTTTTTGACAGATGAAATCATTCTGTCTAAATTATATTCGTGGCCTTTCTGATAATAAATTTCAATGTTTACATCGTTCCATTTTGATTTTTTCACCTGATAATCTGCGGAAAGAAATGCGTAGAAATTGAGAATCGGAGAATCCATTTTATACGTAAAATATCTTCTGCCATTTGCTTTCCATTCTTTTTGGAGATAGCCCGGTGCAATCGCGATTTGATGTTCATCTGTAGAAATCTGAGTATTAAATCTTATCCAATCAGCGTCATTTGAAATGAAATTATTCATTCTCGCTTTTTGGTCATTCACTTTTGCCATTCTCAGTTTTGGCTTTAAACCATATTTTTTTCGCGCATCATTTTCAGAAAGTTCTGTCTCTGAATCATATCCCAATCCAGGTAAATTATGAGAATTGAAAAATGATCCGTTTCCTACCACATCAGTTTCTGTCTCGGAGTTGGCAAAACCTTTGGGTTGGAATTGATACTGAAATTTAAAAGCAATAGAATCTCCCGGCTGAAGTGGCTGGTTGAGTTTTACAAGCTTTAAACCAGCTTTTTCATCATTGAAAATCTCTTTTCCGGAAGCTGATAATTGTATTTTTTGGTAAGAGTAATGCCCATCAAGATTATTTGGATATTTGATAATAATGCTGTCAACAGGTTTCTGTTGTTTGTTTTTTAGATAGTAAATTCCATCGACACTCCAGCCGGATGTTTTAGGAAAGAGATCAATTTTCAAATCTGAAGAAACAATTCTTGGCTGATTGATTTTTTCTAAATATTTATATTTTTTTTCATAATCAACACGCATTTTTTCTATTTCAACCTCTGTGTAGATTTTGTTCAGTATGTGAGTGTTGTAATAAATATAGGCTCCAAGCCCAACAGTTGAAAACAGGAATAAAAACATCAAGGTCTTATGTTTCAAATGAAAAGATGTTTTTGAAAGAAGATATTTTTTAGACAATCCTTTTTCCTTACCTCTTGGGAAAACCATGAGTGCAATAAACAATAAGAATAGCATCATCAAAATCCAATACGATTTTACAATAAAGTAGCTGTAAAGCACTTGTCCAAAACCATTCAAAGCAGAATAGGGTAGTTGAGGACCATTGGAATTGAAGCTGTACAAAATGCCGTCAAGCTCAAGATAATTATATATAATCGGAAGGAAGACGATTGGAAAAATGGCTAGGAAAAAGCCAAAATATTTATTGTTGACAACGAGTTGAACAAACAGACTGAAACCTATTAAAACCAAATAATAAGGTAGATTGTAAAGGTCAAATTTTAAATACGTAAGTGGTTCTACATCATAAAATCCTTTGTAAAACTGAATCCCAATACAGATTAAATTAGAAAAAATCTGCATAATGATAACCATCCAAACCAATCCCAAAAATTTAGAAAACATAAGGTTGAAGTTGGAAACGGTACTTACCCCAATCAGTTCATCGATTTTATTTTCACGTTCTCTCCAGACAATATTTCCTGAGAAGAAAACGATCAGTAAAAGCAGGAAAAAAGAAAGGCCTTCTTCTGACAGTTCTGCCAACAAAAATGTCACTGGAATAGCTTCCGCATCGTACATCGATTTCATAAAATTAGAAATCACAATCAGCATTACACCGAAAATGAAACCGATAATGCCAAAAAATGGCGTATAAACAATTCTTTTTACTTCGAAAAATGAAAGGTAGAAAAGCTCTTTTAATTTAGCAATCCATCCAAAATCTTTCTGGACATTCAGGATTTCCTGCAGTGATTTTCCGGAATGAGTATAGGTGGCTTCTACAACATCTGATTTTTTCTTTTTGAACAGAGAAAAAGGTTGTAGAAATTGATTAAAATCAAATTTAAGATAGGTAAATCCTATGCATAAAAATGCAATGCCTAACCAAAGTAAACGGTTCCATAGTAAAACACCGGAGAGTGGAACTGTGTTTTTATTTTGTTCGAAAGGAGTCCAATATTCGATAGTTTGTTTCAATGCAAAACTCCCAAACGGATCGATGAGTGATGCTAGATCTTTGTTCTGGATATCTGATAAAATACTTTCACTTAGAATCGAAATTAAAAGCAGAATAATACAGAAAAGATAGGAAGATAAAGTACTTCTTGTAAGGGTTGTTAATGCGAAAAAAATAGAACCGATAATCAAAGTATTAATTACTGTGAAAACCAAAAAAGGCCATAAATAATTGAAAATATTAACAGGGCCTAGCTGTGGAGTTCCAAGTCCGTAAAGGGTTCCAAAGAAATAACCAATGAGCATTCCTGAGAAAACATAGACTGATAAAAGAAAGTTAGCAGAAAATCTTCCGAAAAAATAACCGTTTTTTGTAATGGGAGTCGTGTATAATAAGCCATGGAAATTAAACGCATAATCTTTCTGAATGGCTGTTGCCATAATACTGATCATCATAACGCCATTGATGAGAACCATAATATTCCCACTCATCCCGACAATTAGCTTAGCAATGGCCAAAGAAGAGTTTTTGATAAGAATAGAATCTGAAGTAGAAGTGTCAAATGCACCTGTAGTTCCCAGTCCTACAAGGACACCCAATGTAAGAAAGACCAAAAAATAAATCTGGGTACTCCATTTTTTAAAACCGTTTCTGAGTTCAAATGAGAATAGTTCTTTAAACATTTGCTGTTGTTTTTTTGGTGATACTTGAGAAATACACATCTTCCAAGTTGGATTCTACGGGAATGAAACCTGCATCTGGTTGGGTTTCTGCAAAAACACGAATCTCCACTTTTCCTTCAGAAATATGGGTTGAAATAACTTGATACTCTTCTTTAGCAGCCTCAACTTCCGATTTTTCAATAAGTTTTTTCCATATTTTCCCCTGAAAATTCTCAATCACTCCTTTTGGTGTACCATCCAGAATAATCTGACCCTGATTTTGAACAACCACACGGTTACAAAGATTTTTAACATCGTCCACAATATGCGTGGAAAGAATAACGATGGTGTTTTCACCAATTTCACTCAGGAGATTATGGAAACGGTTACGTTCCATAGGATCCAGACCTGCAGTAGGCTCATCCACAATAATCAATTTTGGATTCCCAAGAAGTGCTTGTGCAATTCCAAATCTTTGACGCATTCCACCGGAATATTCACTGACATTTCTTTTTCTGGCTTCGAAAAGATTGGTTTGATGAAGAAGTCCATCTACAATTTCTTTACGTTCAGATTTATTTGAAATTCCTTTAAGAATGGCAAAATGATTGAGAAGCTCAACAGCATTTACCTTTGGATAAAAACCAAAATCCTGAGGAAGATAGCCAAGAATTTTTCTGAGTTCCTCTTTTTGAGTCAAAGCATTCAGGTCTCCCAAAAATATTTCTCCCGTATCCGGAGCCTGTAATCCGGCAATGGTTCTCATTAAAGATGATTTTCCGGCGCCGTTGGGACCAAGTAAGCCGAACATTCCTTTTCCAATAGTAAGGTTAACATTGTCTAAAGCCTTCAAACCATTTCCGTAGGTTTTGCTGATGTTGTTTATTTTGAGTTCCATAGTTGATGATTTAATATTTTAATTTATTAGACGATTACTTATAGGATTTGTTACAGAATCTCTAAAATAGAAGGGAATATTAAATAAATTAGTATGAAATTAGTCTTGTAATCTTAGACGATAGAATTAGGCAGACTTTATTTAAAATATCAATTTTAATACGAAATATGATTAACCTTGACTGATTTGAAACATCGGGTATTTTACATTTTTTCGTAAATTAAAAAGATGGGGCTAAGTCTAAAACAAAAAATCCCAACCAGAGTTAGGATTTTATAATGCTTATCATTCTATATAGGCTTCAACCATTTTCTGAAATTTGGGGTTATTTAAGTAAACATCGAAGCTATGGTCGTTTTGGCCGTCAAAATTGCCAAAAGTAAAAAAGCTATATTTACTGTTTAAGCGATCGTAGTCTGATCTATCAAATCCAAGAGTTGTCGGATTGAATTTATTTTGAAGGCCGACAATTTTTTTCAATTCAGAATCTTTCAATGCAAAAATAAAAAACTTCAGGTTACAACTTCGAGGCGTACGAGATAAAGCGTTTTTCCTATTCAGATTATCAAAACTTTTTGCCTAGTCTCCAGGTTTTGGGGCTCAATGCCAAAACCTGGGGAGAAAAATAAAAATACTTAATTTTGGGGTATGATTAACGATGCCGGGCTACTCAAATTATTATTACCAGAATATTTAATCGAGCACTTCGATATTATAAATTTTGAAGAAGAAAACAAAATTTTACATCTTTATTTCGAAGAGAAAAGTAGGATTCCAAAAGAGTTTTCTTCTTTAACCTTGTATTCCAAAGGTTTTTTAGAAGAAATTACGGTGGATGATTTTCCGCTTCGTGGAAAAACCGTAAAACTCCACATCAAACGAAGAAGGTGGACAGACACGAAAACGGGGAATATTCTCCAAAGAGATTGGACTCTTATTGCCCAAGGAACACGCATGACACAAGATTTTGCCGAGTTCTTAAAAAAAATCTGCCGATGCTAAAGCCTTGTCCTGCAAAACCATTGGAGAGCTTTACGGTGTGGAGGGCAGAAAATTTCAAAGACAGTACAAACATTCCCTCAGCGATTTTAAAAATTGGGAGCAAAAACCGCACGCCGAAGACTGGATTTTGCATCCTCAAAATATTTCAGAGCAGCTCTCTCTGGATGAAGTTGCCCTTTCTGATGGCGAACTCTATACCGTTCTCACCTCAAAAAAGGGAAAGGGTAGAAAAGGCTCAATTGTAGCCATTATCAGAGGAATACAGAGTGAAACAGTAATTGAACATCTTTTTAAAATCAACAGAAAATTAAGAATAAAAGTAACGGAAATTACTTTAGATATGGCTGGGTCTATGAAACTTATTGCCAAAAAATGTTTTCCTAATGCAACACCGGTTATCGATCGCTTCCATGTTCAGAAACTCGCCACAGAAGCCCTTCAGGAAATAAGGATTAAGCATCGCTGGCAGGCCATTGAGCAAGAAAATAACTTGCTCACGGAAGCGAAACAAAAGAAGCGAAAACCTATAATTAAAGTTTTTGAAAACGATGACACCCGAAAGCAACTTTTAGCAAGAAGCAGATACCTGCTTTATAAAACTAGAGAAAAGTGGACTTTATCACAAAAACAAAGAGCAAAAATCCTATTTAAGGAGTATCCCGATTTAGAAAAGGCGTACAATTTATCAGATGGGCTCAGGAAAATTTATAATCAGAACATGGATCAATGCCAAAACCTGGGGAGAAAAATAAAAATACTTAATTTTGGGGTATGATTAACGATGCCGGGCTACTCAAATTATTATTACCAGAATATTTAATCGAGCACTTCGATATTATAAATTTTGAAGAAGAAAACAAAATTTTACATCTTTATTTCGAAGAGAAAAGTAGGATTCCAAAAGAGTTTTCTTCTTTAACCTTGTATTCCAAAGGTTTTTTAGAAGAAATTACGGTGGATGATTTTCCGCTTCGTGGAAAAACCGTAAAACTCCACATCAAACGAAGAAGGTGGACAGACACGAAAACGGGGAATATTCTCCAAAGAGATTGGACTCTTATTGCCCAAGGAACACGCATGACACAAGATTTTGCCGAGTTCTTAAAAAAAATCTGCCGATGCTAAAGCCTTGTCCTGCAAAACCATTGGAGAGCTTTACGGTGTGGAGGGCAGAAAATTTCAAAGACAGTACAAACATTCCCTCAGCGATTTTAAAAATTGGGAGCAAAAACCGCACGCCGAAGACTGGATTTTGCATCCTCAAAATATTTCAGAGCAGCTCTCTCTGGATGAAGTTGCCCTTTCTGATGGCGAACTCTATACCGTTCTCACCTCAAAAAAGGGAAAGGGTAGAAAAGGCTCAATTGTAGCCATTATCAGAGGAATACAGAGTGAAACAGTAATTGAACATCTTTTTAAAATCAACAGAAAATTAAGAATAAAAGTAACGGAAATTACTTTAGATATGGCTGGGTCTATGAAACTTATTGCCAAAAAATGTTTTCCTAATGCAACACCGGTTATCGATCGCTTCCATGTTCAGAAACTCGCCACAGAAGCCCTTCAGGAAATAAGGATTAAGCATCGCTGGCAGGCCATTGAGCAAGAAAATAACTTGCTCACGGAAGCGAAACAAAAGAAGCGAAAACCTATAATTAAAGTTTTTGAAAACGATGACACCCGAAAGCAACTTTTAGCAAGAAGCAGATACCTGCTTTATAAAACTAGAGAAAAGTGGACTTTATCACAAAAACAAAGAGCAAAAATCCTATTTAAGGAGTATCCCGATTTAGAAAAGGCGTACAATTTATCAGATGGGCTCAGGAAAATTTATAATCAGAACATTCAAAAATCTGTCGCTATGTTAAAGTTAGTCCATTGGTTTAGAGAAGTGGAAGAATCTGGATTTAAATCCTTTAATACCTTAACAAAAACTATTATGCATAACTACAACGGCATTCTCAATTATTTTAACCAGCGAAGCACAAATGCTTCAGCAGAATCTTTCAATGCCAAAATAAAAAACTTCAGGTTACAACTTCGAGGTGTACGAGATAAAGCATTTTTCCTATTCAGATTATCAAAACTTTTTGCCTAGTCCCCAGGTTTTGGCATTGATCCGGTTTTGGCATTGATCCGTTTTAATCTTTAAACAAAAAAAAGAGTCTTCAAATTGAAGACTCTTTTAGCGGAGAGGGAGGGATTCGAACCCCCGGACCTGTTACAGTCAATAGTTTTCAAGACTATCGCAATCGACCACTCTGCCACCTCTCCTTAAACTCCGATTGTATCGTTGTTTTCAGTGGTGCAAATATATAAGGTTTTTTAATACCAGCAAAGAAAAATTTCACATTTATTGTAAGTTTTTAGTTAAATAACAATAAATGAATTGTTTATGAAACTTAAATTTCTTCAATGAGTTCCTCGTAATTAACGGAATCAGCAGTTTTTTGGTAAAGTTCCCATTCCGCTTCAAGCGTTTTATCGGTTTTCATCTCTTCTTCAAGTTTTAAAGTTTCTCTGTATTGTTTTGCTTCGGCTAAAAGTGTCCATTTACAATTGATTCCAATCGTTTCCAAATGATTTTTTAAATCACTTAGATTAAGTCTGAAAAACTCTTTCCTGGGGTTGATTTTATTAAGTTGATTTTTAAGGAATTTCTTGTGAAGCTGTCTTTCTAAAGCAGGAGCATCATCCGAATAAATCATTGCGTGTACATCAAATTCAAACGGAACACTTGCATCTCCCAGTTCACGAACTCGGTCTAAAGGCTCTAAACGTCTTGTCATTCCAATTTTATAAATGTGCTCTCCAAACGAACCGATGTTTGAAATTACATATACATTTCCGCTTTTTGTCTGCTGTGCCATGGAGATAGCTCTTTGATTTTTTTCTTCTGCCTGTTCAAGTTTTCCTTGTAGCTCCTCCAATTTCTGCTGGAAAAGAGCTTTCTGTTCTTCATTAGCTCTCGAAACTTGAGCTTCAGCCTTTTCTATTAACCTTTTTAAAGTTTGCTCTTCTTTTTCGGCGTCTTTTATTGCTTTTTCAAATTCCTTTCGAGCTTTCTCTTCTTCACGAATCTGTTCGCGAATTTCTCTCTGCTCTTCAAGTTCAGCTGCTCTTAATTCCTGTGTCACAACTGCCCATTTAAGTTCCTCAAGTCTTGCCTGATGATAAACTTCTGAGATTCTTGCATTACGGAAAGCTTTTCCATTAAAATTAACCAGCTGAAAAGCATCTTCTATTTTCTGTTTTAAAATTCCGTAATTATCTTTTTTTACCATTGATAAAATAGAATCTACCTTTCCGTTGTAGGCATCAATGACAAAATCTACCGCCGTTTTTTGCCTTTCTTCATCCATGTATTCACAGATTCCGGCTTGTCGGTTAATAATCATCATTTTGTTATTCTGACGAAGTTTTTTTAGATTTTCTCCGGCATCTTTATGACTAAAATCTTCTGCAAGCTGGTCCAAAAGAGTATAACTCGGGACAAGATATTCATTTCCGTAACCTTCAATAACGTTTTTCATGGCCTGAATTCTGTCTGCAATTTCATTAGCTTCTCTCAGGCTTCTGTACGCATCGCCGCCAATAGTTTCTGCTTTATTTTCAGCATTATCGATGATTCGATTAGATTCTCTTACCGCGTTTTCATATAAAAGTTCTATTTCCCTCTGTTTCTTTTCGGTTAATTCTTTGATATTTCTACGCGATTCTTTTGCGTTTTCCTGAGCTTCAGATAGTTCCTGATTGCCTTTTTCTCTTAGTTTTTCGTAATCTTTCTGAGCTTTTTTAAGCAAATATTCACACTCAACTTTTACATCAATAATGTTTTGATATTGACTCAGTTCTGCAATTTTATCTTTTAGTTCCCGATTGGTAATTTGAACATAGGAAAAGTCTTTTTTTACAGACTGAAGATTCGTTTTTAGAGAATTATTATCAGTCTGATACTTTACTATTTCAGTTTGAAACTGATTTATTTTTTGTGTTAAATCATTAATTGTAAGATTCTTATTTTTAATTTCATTCTTCAACTTATTAGATTGGGTATAAAAATACACAGCCAATGCAGCAAATATTACAATGAGTAAAATTTCCATGGTTATTAGTTTTTGTAATGCAATAATACACAAATATTAAATTGTTTCTTTACGGGAAACCGTATTTTGGTTTAAATTAATATTAAGCTAAGGTTTGTTTAAAATAAAGCATATTAACCTTTTGATATTCATTCAATCTCATTCATGATAAAACACTATTTTTATAAAAAATAAGTCATGAAAAAACATTTCTTTTTTGTCTTAATATTTATTACAATTTTAGCTTCAGCACAAGGAAAACGATTTTTTGAAAATGGGGAAGTCGAACTAAAAAATCCTGTTGAAAAAATTAATCTGACTTATATTAACGAATTACCTTTTGTTAAGGTAAATATTAATGGGAAAACATATCAATTTCTTTTTGATACTGGAGCGCCTACTGTAATTTCTACGTCAATTTATAATGAGCTGAATCTTAAGAGAAAACATCGCAGTAAAGTCACCGATTCCAAAAAAAATAAGCAAGAGCAAATTTTTACAGAAGTTCCTGAAATAATAATTAATCAGATTACTTTCAAAAAGATTGGTGCTGTTGTGATGGATTTAAAAGGAATTGAATTTGAATGCTTTAAAATTGATGGTATTATCGGAGCCAATCAAATGGCAAAGCTTTTCTGGAGAATTAATTATTCTGAAAACTCAATAGAAGCAACTCAAGATTTGGCAAATTTTCCTACAGAAGGGTATGAAGCTGTATGGTCTTTTAAGCCAAAACCTCAGAAAACGCCTGTTATAGAAGCTTATATTTTAGATAAGAAAATCAATCTTACTTTTGATACCGGATTTACAGGAACAGTGAGAATTTCTAATCAGGAATACGATGCAAAAAATAGCAAAGGGAAGTTTGTTGAAACTTATGGAACGGCTTCCATCGGAGCTTTCGGAGCAGGAAAACCGGAGAGTTCTTATTATTTTAAACCAGACAAAGTGTTTCTGGCCGAACAAAAATTTGAAAACGAAATTATCTCTACCGGTTCTTCAAGTCTGCTTGGAAATGAGTTTTTGAAAAAGTTCAGATTTATAATCGATTGGGAAAACAATAAAATCTATTTAAATAAAATTAAAGATTACCCTTCAAAATTAGAATCTTTTGGCTTTGCCTATCGATTTGTGGACCAAAAAGCAATGGTGGTTTTACTTTTTAACGGAAATGATATGCCTCTTAAACTTGACGACGAAATTCTAAGCATCAACAATATAAGTTTAGAAAATTTAGATAAAGAATCGGTTTGTAACTATCTTCAAAATCGGATAGAAAAAAATCGAGATTCTATTGATGTAAAAGTGAAAAGAGAAGGTAAAGTTTTAGATTTTACGATAGCTAAAAAAGAATATTTGAAATAACTTTTTAACCGCAAAAGAAACAATTGAATAAGGAAAAATTCAAAAGTCTACAAAATATAAAATCCTCATTTAAAGTCTGTTTTGATAGCTTTTGAATAGTTTATCTGTCATAAAATCTTTTGTTGATTTTACGGTTTAAAAAATGTCATATACTAAAAAAGTCCTCAAAATTTGAGGACTTTCTATTTTTACCAGTTTTTATCAATCATATAAATCATTTGCGTCATAATTGTTGCTCCTAATAACAATTCGCGACGATTGACTTTTTCAAAAGTATCTTCTTCGGTGTGATGAATATCAAAATAGCGCTGAGAATCGGGAACGAGCTCTGCTGTAGGAATTCCCATATCTTTTAAAGGGTAAATATCTGTTCCCGAATATCTTCCGTCAAAATCATAGGCTCCGTAAGGAAGAAATAGGGGAGACCAGCTCTTTATCTGATTGATTTTATCATCATCCATTTCTAAAGCAATTCCTCTTGGTGAAAAACCTCCCGCATCGGATTCTAAAGCAAAAAGATGCTTTTCGTTATTCTCTTTTACAGTTTTTCCATATTGTTGGCCACCTTTCACACCATTTTCTTCATTTGCAAAGCAAACGACTCGAATGGTATGATTGTTTTTTATGCCTAAATTTTTAAAAGTTCTTAAAACCTCAATGCTTTGTACAATTCCGGCTCCATCGTCATGAGCTCCTTCACCAACGTCCCAAGAATCTAAATGCCCACCTACAACGATAACGCTTTTATCTTTCTTTCCTGTTAATTCGCCGATGACAGAGTGGGAGAGTTTCTCACCTTTCATACCACAATTTGAGTTGAGTTTAGCGGTGATTTTTTGTGATTTTAAAAGCGTTTCCAATTCGTCTGCAGTGGTGTTTCCAATGGCAACGGCTGGAATTTTATCAGAATCTCCATATCTCATTGCTCCGGTGTGTGGAACATCATCAAATGCCGAAGAAAGCGACCTTACAATGGCAAATTTTCCACCTTTTTTAGCGGTTAATGAAGCAGCCGTAGAACGATAAACTGCCGCATCGCTGTACGCTTTGAAAGTCTGAACATAAGACTGGCTGAAAGGATGATTAAAGAAAACAATCTTATCTTTTACCTGTTCAGGGCTTAGTTTGTCGTATTCTGCTAAAGATTTTACCATGATGATTTCTCCCGAAACATCTTTTCCGCTCGTTCCTTCAGAATTACCAAGAGAAAGCATTTTTAAAGATTTCCATTTACCGTTTTGAGCTTTTATTTTTAAAGATTCTTTTCCTCTTTCCCAAACCGGAATCATTACTTCCTGCAGCCAGACTTTATCAGCACCGGCTTCTTTCAATTTTTGTTCGGCCCATTTCACCGATTTTTCATAAGCTTCAGAACCGCTCAAACGATGACCTATATTTTTGGTTAAATCTCTAAGTTCGGTATACGATTTTCCTTTGTTTAAAATTTCTGTTGAAATTTTACTGAATTGGATTGAGTCTTCTTGAGTCTGCCCAAATACATTTAGACTTAAAAAGACAATAGCAGTTGATAGAATATTTTTCATATTTCTGGATTTGAGAAAGTGTACAATGATATAACTATTACCTTAGATTAGTTTGTGATGAATTTTTGAATCCATTTTTCTGGTTTTAATATTTCAAAACGATTATCAGATTCCAATTGAATTAGATATTTATAAATTTCTTCAGAAATAAATATCATTATTGTAGGATATCGATCAATTAAATAACATCGCTCCTGTGCGTTTACTTTTATTAATTCTTTATTTATAGTTTCTGCAAAACTGCTTAATAATATTTCCTCCTTCAAATACGGATATTGAATTTTATATTCTGTGTTGTTGATAATGATGATAGAAGTTTTGACTTCGCTATTTTCATCAAATAAAATCAGTTCAGAATAAGAAATAGAAAGGCCAAGTGTTTCCAGAAAATTATTGAAATCTCCATTGTTGATGTATTCAGAACTCAAAGCAAATTCTTCCCACTCATCATCTCTACCATTTTTATCAATTAATAAAATATCATCATCTATACTTTCATCAATTAAATAAGTTCTGTAATCATAATTAAATGTGAATTTATTGATTAGTTTATTAAGATTTTTTCGATTTGAACCATAACGTTTTATAGTATCTTCAAATTTCTTCTTTTCTTCAGCCGAATTGTATTTAAAATAGTTTAAATCTTTTAATGTATTGATAAGTATTTTCTGTGATTATTTGAAATTAATATATTCTTAAAACTACCTACCAGTTTTTATCAATCATAAAAACAAGCTGGGTCATAGCAACCGCTCCGAGAAGCAATTCTCTTTTGTTTACTTTATCAAAAGTATCCTTTTCAGAATGATGATAATCAAAATATCTTTGGGTATCAACCACCATTTCTACCAACGGAATATCTAGTTTTTTCAAAGGTGCAATATCCTGAATTGCATAGGTTTGGTCGAAATCATAAATTCCGTACGGCAAAAAGTAGTTTTTCCATTCGAAAATAAGCCTTCTTCTTTGTGGCGACATATCTAACGAAAAACCACGCGGAGAATATCCTCCGGAATCACTTCCTAAAGCCAAAATATGTTTTTCTTCCTTCTTTTTTACACTCATGGCGTAGGTTTCTCTACCCATTCCGCCATTTTCACTGTTAGCATAAAGAACAACTCTTATGGTGTGATTATTGTCGTACCCCAAAGCTTTAAACGTCCTTAAAACTTCCATGCATTGTACCACTCCGGTTCCATCGTCATGGGCGCCTTCGGCAAAATCCCAAGAATCGAGTTGGGCACCGAGAACAATTACTTTTGAATCTTTTTTACCAGGAATTTCTCCGATAATATTATGATTAATCGTTTCGCCTTTTGATTCAGCAGACATATTAATTTTAGCTTTTACGCCTGTTTTCTTGAGAAGTTGCTCAAGTTCATCCGCAGAACGAACACCAATGGTCATTGCAGGTATTCTTGCCTTGTCGTCAGGTTCGTAATAAATTTGTTTTGCATGAGGAATATCATCCGTAGCAGTTGTTAATGACCTTATGATTAAAGCTTTCGCTCCTTTTTGTCCAATAACTGATGCCGAAATAAGTTTAGATTTTGCAGTAATCATATAAGAATCTACGGTACTGATAACGGTAGGGTCAATCGGATAATTAACAAAAATAATTTTATCTTTTACATCGGAAGTTCTAAGATTTACCAATTCCTGAACATCTTTCACCAAAAGAATATCAGCAATAAGGTCTTTACCTTTTGTTCCTTCAGAATTTCCAAAAGAAAGCATTTTTATAGACTTCCAGTCACCGCTGGACGTTTTAATCTGTAAAGATTCTTTTCCTCTAATCCAAATCGGAACTCTTACTTCCTGTTTCCATATGTTTTCAGCGCCGGCTTCTTTAAGATTTTTTTCGGCCCATTCAGTTGCTTTTGTATATCCTGGTGTTGCACTAAATCTAGGACCGACTCCTTTAGTCAATTCACCAAGATTATCGTAAGCTTTTCCGTGAAGAAAAATTTCATCAGAGATTTTCTTAAATTCTTCATGATAGTTGAATTTAGGAATTGGTTTTGGCTTTTTTGCCGGAGTCTTTTTTTGAGAAAATAAAAAACCACTCAAAAAGAGTGGAAATATGATGAGTAAGATTTTTTTCATTTTTACTGACCGTTTTCTTTTCGGAGCATAAAAATAAAGAAAAATTCAGTAAGTATGGTAGATTTAGATTATGCTTATAATTAAAAATCCTCAAAATTACTCTCTAGAAGATATGAGAAAGTAATTTTGAGGAAATATATTATCATAATTTTCACTTTGAAAGGGAAGCTAAAAGCAATCCGCTAGTCGGCAAAAACTATTTCATATCATACATTAATAATGCACTAACAAGTTTGGGCTCGATAAATGTGCATTTTGGAGGCATACGTAACTTTAAATCAGATATTTTAATCATATCATTAAAACTTACAGGATAGATTCCAAAACCTACTTTTCCTTCGCCATTATCGATTTTCTCTTTCAATAGTTTAATTCCTTCAAGATTTGAAGTTCCTTTCACGTAAGTAATCTGATCTGAGCTGTCTGAATCTTCAATATTCAAAATATCTTTAATGATATATTTATCTAAAATATGATGATCAAGATTGTCTAATGACATCTCCGGAGAACGCAATTCATGCTTTACGTGAAGTGAATAGAATTTTCCATCCAAATACATTGAAATATGAAACTTCTGAGAAGGGTAGTATGCGGTCTGATCTTTTTCGTGAATAAGGAAATATGTTTCCAGTTTTTTCAAGAAATCTTCGGTAGATAAATCTCCGATGTTGCTTAAAATTCTATTATAATCGTGAATTTTAATGGATTGATTAGAAACAATAAAACTATAGACAAAATTATAAGCTTCAGTTCCGTTATGACGCTTATTTTTTTCTTTCAAACGTTTTGCATGAAGGGCTGTAGAACCAATTCTGTGGTGACCGTCTGCAATATAAAAAGAATCGATTTGGTCGATTACTTCTTTGAATTGTTGCAGTTTCAGGCGGTTGTCTATTCGCCAGATTTTATGTCTAATGCCAATAGTATCTATATGATTGAAAATCGGAACATTTTTTTCCTCATGATTCATCAACAATTCAATCTTTGAATTTGACGGATAGGTCAGCAAAACAGGTTCAGCCTGAAGATTTACTTTATCAAGATAATGCGCCAGCTTTTCTTTTCTTTGAGGGATGGTACTTTCGTGCCTTTTTATTTTGCCGTTCCAGAAATCTTCAATACTCGATAAGCCAAGAAGTCCTCTGAATTTTTGTTTGTTTGGATAAGTCTGCTCATAAAGATAATAGGCAGAGCTATCCTGAACTAAGGTTTTGTCTTCTAAAAGTTCTTCAAAAGTAGTCCGTATTTTCCTTAAATTCCTGTCTACATCTTTAGATTTACTTACAACATAGGGTTTAATCATATTGATGTAAGTTTTCTCTTTTTGAGCTTTCTCAGCAATTTCAGCTTGTGTGAAATTATCTAAAGGATGAGTAGGAAACGTAGACTCATAATCTTTATGAGGACGTATTCCACGGAAAGGTTTAAAAACTGGCATATATAATTTATAGTTTCTTTTTAATTTCAATAATCTGATGAGCAAGTTCTACTCCTATTTTCTCCTGTGCATCTACAGTATTTCCTCCTAAATGCGGTGTAAGAGAAAGGTTAGGGTTCATTAGCAAAATCAGTTCAGGTGACGGTTCGTTTTCAAAAACATCTAGAGCGGCTCCTGCCACTTTACCAGATTCTATAAAATCGAGCAAAGTAACTTCATTGATGACGCCTCCTCTTGCTGTATTGACAATGTAAACACCGTCTTTCATTTTTTCAAACTGTGGAGTATCAATAATGTATCCTTCAGTTTGTGGCGTATTGATACTGATGAAGTCTACATCTTTTAAAAACTCGTCGGTATCATTCGTCGAAGTAATTTCAAAATTTAAAGTTTGTCCGTCAAAAAAATTTAAGGTTAAAACTTCTGTTCTGGGTTTTCTTGTAAGAACTTTTATTTTCATTCCTAAAGAAATTCCCATTTTTACGACTTCTTGGCCAATGCTTCCAAAACCAATGACGCCTAACGTTTTTCCTGAAAGTTCGTAAGCTTTGCTGAAAGACTTTTTCATGGCATTGAAATGGGTATCTCCTTCCAATGGCATCAATCGGTTAGATTCATGTAAAAATCTTGCTAAAGAAAAGAAATGTGCAAACACCAACTCTGCCACCGATTTTGATGAAGCAGTAGGAGTATTGATTACATACAATCCTTTTTCAATGGCATATTCTACATCGATATTATCCATCCCAATCCCGCCTCTTCCGACGATTTTAAGATTAGGACAAGCGTCAATCAAATCTTGTCTAACTTTGGTAGCACTTCGCACCAAAAGAACATCTACGTTATTTTCATTGATGAAATTGATAACGTGCTCCTGAGCAACTCTGTTATCGAGCAGTTCAATTCCGGCTTCTTTTAAAGCGAGCTCTCCAGCTTGGGAGATTCCGTCGTTAGCTAAAACTTTCATTATTTTTATCTAATATTTTTAAGATGAATTTAAAAAATAAATAGTTGCGCAAATTAAGAAAATTTAAGAGAATGAAAAACATCTTTTAAATCTTGATTTCTTTATTGCTGAATTATTTTATAGATTTCATTACATCTACCAAAACTTGTACGCTCTCTATTGGCAATGCATTATACATACTTGCTCTGTAGCCTCCCAAGCTTCTGTGTCCGTTTAAACCATTAATTCCTGCGGCTTTCCATGCTGCATCAAATTCTTCTTTTTTAGAATCATCATTTAGTTTAAAAGAAACATTCATTAACGAACGGTCTTCTTTCACGCAGAATGTTTCAAACAATGGGTTAGAATCTATTTCGTCGTATAATAATTTAGCTTTCGCTTCATTTCTTGCTTCTGCCGCTGCAATACCTCCGTTTTTCTCTAAATACTGTAACGTAAGCAAAGATGCGTACACAGGGAAAACCGGTGGAGTATTGTACATTGATTCTTTAGCAATGTGTTGAGAATAATCAAAATAAGAAGGCATATTTTCTCTTCCTGCTTTTTCAAGAATTTCTTTTTTCACAACCACTAAAGTCACCCCTGCTGGTCCCATGTTTTTCTGAGCTCCGGCGTAGATTAAATCAAATTTTGAGAAATCTAATTGTCTTGAGAAAATATCAGAACTCATATCACAAACCATTAAAGTGTCTACTTCAGGGAAAGTTTTCATTTGAGTTCCATAGATAGTATTGTTTGATGTACAGTGAAAATAATCATATTCTGCACCTATTTTATAATCTTTAGGAATGAATGAGTAATTTTCTTCTTTTGAAGAACCTACAATATCTACACTTCCTACTTTTTTAGCCTCTTTTATAGCTCCTGCAGCCCAAGTTCCGGTATCGAGATAAGCTGCTTTACCGCCCACTTTCATCAAATTGTAAGGTACCATTGCAAATTGAAGACTTGCACCGCCTCCCAAATACAGAACTTCATAATCATCACCAAGATTCATTAATCTTTTTACAATCGCACGAGCTTCATCCATCACCGCAACAAAATCTTTACTCCTGTGCGAAATCTCAAGAATTGATAAACCAATTCCATTAAAATCTAAAATTGCTTCTGCTGATTTTTCAAATACTTCCTGAGGTAAGATACATGGTCCTGCGCTGAAATTGTGCTTTTTGCTCATAATTTTACTTGTTGTTTTTGCAAATTTTATTCAAGATAAATAAAATCTGCGGTTTCATTATTACTATTTGAAGAGATTTAATTTAAATATAAAATAAAACCGTCTCATAATGTATGAGACGGTAGTTTTTATTCACCGTGTAAGAACGCTTTTTTGTTTAGCAAAGCTTCTTCAGATTCTACATGGTCTTCATCCGGAACACAGCAGTCTACAGGGCAAACCGCAGCACACTGTGGCTCTTCATGGAAGCCTTTACATTCTGTACACTTGTCTGTTACAATAAAATAAACGTCGTCACTCACAGGTTCCTGTGGTGCATTTGCGTCAACTGTAAGACCTGATGGTAAAGTTACAGTTCCTGAAAGTTCAGTACCCTCGGATGCTTTCCAATCTACCGCTCCTTCATATATTGCATTGTTTGGACATTCTGGTTCGCAAGCCCCACAATTAATGCATTCATCAGTTATTTTAATAGCCATCGCTAATTTTTTTTAAATTTGCACAAAATTACAAAATATTCCCCAATTTTACAGTAATTATGAATATCGAAAAAAGAGTTTTAGGACTAAATAAGTTAAGCGGTTATATAAAAGAGTTTTTAGCAAAGAATTCTGAAGAATATAATGAAAGTGATGTTGAATTTCAACAGGTGTTGAAAAAATCGGAAATTGAAAACCCGTGGTTTACGGCTGATAATCAGAAGTATGCTTTAAAGCAGTGGTCTGAATTGTTGAATCAGGAGAATATAAATGAGTGGCTGCAGAGCTATTCACCCTCAAAAACAGCAAAAAAAGTAGGATTAATTCTTGCCGGAAACATTCCTTTGGTAGGATTTCACGATGTGATTTCTGTAATTTTAAGCAATCATATTCCTTTAATTAAACTTTCTTCAAAAGACAGACTAATGGTTCCTTTTTTACTTAAAAAATGGAGCGAGTTTTCTGAAGAAACAATTGACTTTGAATTGGTAGAAAGATTAGAGAATTTTGATGCAGTGATTGCGACAGGAAGCAATAATACAGCAAGATATTTAGAATATTATTTTAAAAATCATTTAAGCATTATCCGTAAAAACAGAACTTCAATTGCTGTTTTAAAAGGCGATGAAACAGAAGAAGAACTGAAGCTTTTAGCGCAAGATATTTTTCAATATTTTGGTTTAGGATGCAGAAATGTAACTAGAATTTTTATTCCTGAAGATTTTGTAATCGACAGATTGTTTGAGAGTTTTATTGGTTTTGAAGATATTATTAACCATAATAAATATGCCAATAATTATGATTATAACAGAGCGGTTTATCTTTTAAACCAAGATAAATTCTGGGATAATAATTTTGTAATGCTGAAAGAAGATAATCAATTGTTCAGTCCGCTTTCTGTGATTAATTTTAGCAGATATTCTTCTTTAGATGAAGTGAAAAATTTCATTGCTGAAAATGAAGAAAATATTCAGTGTATTGTCGCGAAAAGTGAGCTTGAAATAGCCTCAATTCCATTCGGAGAAGCACAAAACCCAGGATTGAATACCTACGCAGACAATGTAGATACAATGAAATTTTTGGAAGGTATTTAATTTATTTGTCTTAAATTAGATCAGCCAAATTAAAAATTATTTGACATGAAAAAAATATTTGCAGCTTTAGGTCTTTTCGCTATCACTTTTGCATCTGCACAAAATATAAGTAAAGTAGAGGTTCAAACTCCAGCAATGGATGTTTTAGCCAGCATACCTAAAGATAAAATTGAATTGTACAATCAGTCTTTTTCCAAATTTGTTTCTGCGCTAAAAACAGCAGATAAACAAGCAGTTGGTTTGCTTATTTCTGAAAAAGTAAAGAGCATGGTAAACGAAAACATGATTCAGAAACTTTCCGGCGGAATAAGCTTTGAAAGAAAGACGGAAGTGTATGAATCTGGCTATCAAAAGCTTTTAGATAATCAGACGTATCCTGCGATTCAATACAAATATGAAGATGATAAAAATGACCCACCAAGAGATTTGATTACCGTTATTTTTGAGAACGATGGTAAAATACTTGGGGTAAAACCGAATTATAGTAATTAAAAAATATAAATAGAAAACTTATGATGACAGATGTTTTAGTCGCACATTCTTCGGATGTAGAAAAGGCTAATTTTTACAAAAAAACCTATTTGCATGTTGCTTTTGCAATTCTTGCATTTATTGCTGTTGAAACTACTTTGCTAGCCGTTGTTCCGAGCGAAATAGTGTATATGATGGTCGGGCAGAAATACAGCTGGCTTTTGATTTTAGGACTGTTTTGGTTGGCTTCTTTTTTAGCAAACAAATGGTCTTTAGCTCAAAGCAGGTCGATTCAATATTTGGGGCTTGCTCTTTACACCGTGCTTCAGGCAATTATCTTTTTGCCGATGATGTATATGGCAATGGCATATCCTAATACAGGGCAGTTGATTTTTCAGGCAGCAACTCTTACTATTGCAATGTTTGCAGGGGTTTCTGCAGTAGCGTTTACTTCTAAAAGAGATTTTTCGTTCCTTAGAAATATTATTACAATAGGAGGTTTTATCGCTTTAGGATTAATTGTTGCAGGAATGATTTTCGGTTTTGACCTTGGGCTTTGGTTCTCGGTAGGAATGGTAATCTTAGCTTCTGTAACGATTTTATATCAAACGAGTAAGTTGAAAGATTCTTATACAATTGATCAATATGTTGGCGCTTCTTTACAGCTTTTTGCTTCTATTATGTTATTATTTTGGTATATTTTAAGAATATTAATGAGCCGAAGAAGCTAATTTAGAATTATAAATGATGAGTTTTGAGATATAAATTATCCTAAACTTTTATAAACCCAAAAAATCCTGATGTTTTTCATCGGGATTTTATTTTTGAGATTTAAACACGAATAGCTCTAATTTTTATAACAAATAACACTAATCTTTAGTCTTTTATTTGAAAACATTCGTGATTAAATACTATTTATCAATTGAGCCTAAAACCTTTTGTGCAAAAGAGTTTAAAGCATCTTTCTCGCTCATTCCGTTTTGTACGTTAGCATGAACTTCCAAAGCGCCACAAATATTGGTAATCAATTCACCTGCAACATTCATATCTTCTTCGGTAGTTCCTCTAAACTCTGTAAAAGATTCTAAAACCTCTAACGTTTTTTCTAAATTTTCTGGAGTTTGGTTTTGATAAAATTGTCTTATAATTGGCAGTTTCATATCTGATTTTTATTTTTATAAGTAATATGGATTCACTAAAAAAGTAAATTCCTTATTACAATTCGTTAAACAAGTTAATTAAACTTTCTGCTTGGTTAGTTTGTACTTGGTTGACCAATTCACCATTTTTGAAGATTGCAAACGTAGGCAAGTTGTCTACTTTTGCTAATTTTCTGCTTTCTGGCAATTTTTCAGCATCAACATATAAAAAAGGAATCGCATCATTTTCTGAAGCTAATTTCTTGAATTTAGGCTTCATAATTCTGCAGTTTCCACACCAAGTGGCACCATATTGTACAACTACTTTTTCGTTTTCATTAACGATATTTTGTAACGTATCTTCTGTTAATTCTGTATACATAAGTTTAATTTTAAAATTTGAGAATTTATTAATTTGAAAATGTTTAGAGTCTGTTTTAAATTCATAGTTTCTCTTGCAGATTGTAGAAATCTCGCAGATTAAAAACATTGAAACAAATCTGCTTAATCAGCAAAATCAGCGAGAATTACACTAAAAACTGATTGAGAACCTCAAAAAGTTAATCCTAAAGAATTTAAAATAATAAAACTTAAACTGACTCTTAGAAATAGAAAATGAGATAATTATTAAATAACCAATGTGATTAATTTTCAAATTATCTCATTTTCAAATTACCACATTGTCTTAGTTCTTCGCTAAATATTCAGCAGTAGAAGTTCTGTCAGCTTTCATCGCGTCTTTACCTTCTTCCCAGTTTGCAGGGCAAACCTCACCGTGCTTCTGAACGTGAGTATAAGCGTCGATTAATCTTAAATATTCTTTTACATTTCTTCCTAGAGGCATATCATTTACCGACTCGTGGAATACTTTTCCTGTTTCGTCGATCAAATAGGTTGCTCTGTAGGTTACGTTTGAACCTGTGAAATACTCATTTCCTTCTTCGTCAAATTCTAGATCTTGATCTACAATATCTAATAAGTTTGCCAATTGTCTGTGAGTATCAGCTAAAAGCGGATAAGTAACTCCTTCAATACCACCGTTGTCTTTTGAAACGTTCAACCAAGCAAAGTGTACTTCGTTTGTATCACAAGAAGCACCAATCACTTTAGTGTTTCTTTTTTCAAACTCACCTAAAGCTTCTTGAAATGCGTGAAGCTCAGTTGGGCAAACAAAAGTAAAATCTTTTGGATACCAGAACAAAAGCACTTTTTGTTGGTTTTTTGTAGTCTCTTCAAAGATGTTGATTCTAAGATCATCACCCATTTCAGACATTGCGTCAATCGTTACGTTTGGAAATTTTTTACCTACTAAAGACATAATTTTCTAATTTTTAATTTGATTAATTTTACAATGCAAATATACACAGTTTTATCTATCGATAAAATACTTTTTGATAAATAAAATCTATAATTGTTTTTAATCTAAATTACTAAAAAAGCTCTGAATTCACAGTTAATTTTCTATTAACTCTATAAAAAAAGAGCCTCTTTCGAAGCTCTTTTTGGGTTTTTAATAAATTTTCTATTTTTAAAAATTAAGTTTGTTTTTTAATTCCTTAATAATTTCTTCATTCTCTTTATTTCTTAAAACCAAATTTTTGAATTCTTCTAAGTAGTTTTCTTGGAGATTATTTAGAAAAACAGTTTGACCGTGATTTTCATTTATATTATTCACTGTCTTTTCATCTAAAAAATATTTAAAATCTTTATCAAAAAACTGACAAATTTTGTCTACCAGTAAAAAGTCAATTTTCCTAGAATGTCCGCTTTCTATGTTGTGTAAAGTTCCTTGTGAAATTCCTAACTCAAAAGCTAATTGAGCTTGAGAAAAATGCATTTCTTCTCTCAAATTTTTAATTTTAGTACCTGTGTTCATATCATTTGTGTTTGATTAATTTTCTAATTGAAATAATTAATTTCTTAGTTGGTTAAAATATGAAGAAATTTCCATATTAGCAAAAGCAATTTACACAGAAAAAACTGCTGAATTACAAAATAATTATTAATTCTAAAAAATTTAGTATGAAAAATTTAAAAAAACTTTCGAGAAATGAATTGAAATCTTTAAATGGAGGGAAGAAATTACCACCTTATATAGGTGGTGGAAGTGGTGGTGGATGTGCTGATATGTGTACGCCAACTGGAGGAGGTACAGATGACGGTTGTAGACAATATGGTCTTGTCTGTGGATTTTTTCAATGTGGAGTAAATGATTGGGGAAATAGATGTCAATAAATTAATTTTAAATATGAGACGTAAAATTTTACGTCTCATTATTTATATGATTATTATATTTATAGTATGAAAAAAAATAAACTTCTTATAAAATTCCTATTTTTTTGTATTGTCATATTTTTTGATAACATTCATGCTCAAAATAAATTATTCAAATACGATTTAGAGTATAAATCAAATCCACGAAAGGATAGCATCACTCTAAAAAAAATGGTTTTAGATTCAGAAAATGGTAAAAGTTCTGTTTTTAGAACTGAGCATGATAGGAGATCTGATTCTCTTATTGCAATTACTGGTTTAGGACTGGGAAGAGGAATAACACTGGAAGATCAGATTTATGTTATTAAAAATTTTACTGAAAATATTACGTATAAAAGTATTCAAAATATTTACAGAGATCTCTATTCGATAAAAATCATTGAAAAACTTAACTGGGAAATCTTATCTGAAAAAAGTAAAATCGAAAATTTCAATGTTCAAAAAGCAAAAGTAACTTATGGTGGCAGAAATTGGATCGCTTGGTTCACAACAGAAATTCCCATTCAAGATGGTCCTTATGTTTTTAATGGTTTACCAGGCTTGATTGTTAATCTTTCAGATGATCAGAACAATTATATCTTTAATTTAACTGAAATAAAAAATGGTAGTGAAAAGATCTATTACAGAAATAAAGGTACAGAACTAAATTGGGAACAATTTAAAAAATTAGCTGAAAATTACTATTCTGATCCTTATGCGCGTATGAAATCTATGGGAGTTCCGATAAAAAAAGATGATGGAGCAGGAAATGCAGTTTCACTCGATTTGAAGCTTGAAACTGATAGAATAAAGAAGGTGATAAGAAACAATAACAATCCAATAGAACTCAATCACAAAATAGATTATCAATAATCGCTTTAGTATGAATAAAAAAGAGCCTCTTTCGAAGCTCTTTCTGGTTTTAGTAACCGAATATTTCTGTAAGGCTTAGCTTTTTTAGTTCACCTAATTTCAGCAAATCTTCATCTTTCACTTTGTCTTGTGACGCTACAAGACAGTAAGTATAGTTTTTCCCTTTCATTTCCTTGTCATGAAACGTATTGATGTCTGAGAAGCTCAGTTTCGGAGATTGCTCGTAGACACTTTTTCTCCTGTCATAATCGAGACCTAATTTTTGAGCTGATAAATAAGAAAAAATAATTCCGTCTTGGGTAATTCTTTCTGCAGCAATCGTTTTTCTTAAGCCGCTTTTTGCCGTTTCAAACAACTGCTCAGATTTTGGAAGAGTCGTTAAAAGCTCGTTCATCGCAGTTGTAGATTCATTCAGTTTATCAGCCTGAGTTCCTACATAAGCCGTAATCATATTTTTATCCTCTTTTTTGTTTGGCTGACCAAAGTATGCATAAGTAGAATATGCCAAAGCTTTAGATTCTCTGATGGTCTGGAAAACGATAGAACCCATTCCGCCACCAAAGTAATTGTTAAACAAACTTATTGTAGGACTAAGATTTGGGTTGTAATTATCCGCATTTCTCACCCAGAAAACTTCAGCTTGTACCATATCGTAATTGGCAAACAAAACTTTATTTTTATCTGTTGGGATTTGAGTAAAGGTTTTAGATTTCGGCATTTCCTTCAATGTTGTCGGAACTTTATGAATCAGAGTTAAAGAAGATGCAACTTCGTTTGCCGATTTTGGTCCGTAATGAAGAATTTTATGTTTAAAATTAAATAAATCATGAAGGATATTTACCAAATCTTCAGCCTTCAAAGCATCTAATTCTGCATCGGTTAAAACATTGTTAAATGGATTTTGAGCGCCATATTGTGCATAGCTTCGTAATCCCTGCATGATGGCGCTTTTATTTTGTTTTGCGTTGTCTCTAGCTTTTTTTACTCTTGCTTTATAAGCGGTTAATGCTCCTTCATCTGCCTGACAGTTTTTAATTAAATCTTCAAATAAATCTGCAGTTTTATCAAAGTTTTCATTTAACCCTTCCAAAATTACATAGGTTTCTTCGTTTCCTGCGCTTATCCTAAAGCTTGAAGCCAGTTTGTAAAATTCTTTGCTAATTGCTTCAGAAGACTTATTTTTTGTACCTAAATATTCTAAATATTCTGCAGCTAAAGGAAGCATTTTGTTATTCCATTTCCCTGAATCAAAGTAATAATACATTCTGAAAAGGTCATTATCTGTATTTTTTACAGAAAGAACATCAACACTTTTAACCTTGCTTTTAGCAATGTCTTTTTCAAAATTTAACCAAACCGGAGAAATATTGTTTTCTGGCATCTTCTCAATCATTGCAAGAAACGGAGAGTTATCTTCTCTGTTTACAGAAACCGGCGTGATGGTAGGTTTGTCTACTTTTACAATGCTTTTATCTTCGCCTTTCTTTTTGTAAATGGCTACATAATTATTGTTTTGAAGATATTTGGAAGCAAAATCCATAATATCTTTTTTTGTAAGCTTAGAGATTTCATCTACATATTCCAATGACGTTTTGTGGTCAATTTCTGAGGTAAATTCATCCATTAAAATTCCCGCTCTGGAAGAGTATTTTTCGTCTTTCTGAATAATGCTTTTCTTCTCATTATTGACGATAGACTGAATTAAATCATCAGAAAATTCACCTTTTCTGAGTTTGTCAATTTCCTGAAGAAGAAGGTTTTTCACATCATCCAATGACTGACCTTCGGTAGGCCTTCCTTGTAAAAGCAATACTGAATAGTCTTTTAACACATATGGAAAGGCGTAAGCTCCCAAAAGCTTTTGTTTTTTCACAAGATTAAGGTCAATCAATCCAGCTTGTCCGTTGGTCAGCATATTTCCAACTAACGTTAAAAGTCTTGCATCTTTGGTTGTTGCTCCGGGAAATCGGAATCCCATCATTACGCTTTCAGGATTTGGTCCTACAACTTCTTTTATAACAGGTGACGAAATTGGTTTTTCCTGTCCTACAACATATTCGGGAACTGCTTTAGTCTTCATGTAAGAAAAAGCCTTGTCAATTTTAGCAATCATCTCATCCGGATTAAAATCTCCAGACATAATTACTCCCATATTATTGGGAACATAGTAATTGTTGTAATATTCTCTAATTGCTTTTAAAGAAGGGTTTTTCAGATGTTCAATTTTCCCAATCGTTGTTTGTTTACCGTAATTGTTATTTGGAAATAAAGCTTCAAACATTTTATCGTAAACTTTGTCGGTATCATCATCCAAAGTTCTGTTTTTCTCTTCATAAACCGCTTCAAGCTCTGTATGGAAAAGCCTTAAAACAGGCGCTCTGAAACGTTCAGACTGTACAGCCAAAAATTTATCAACCGCATTAGCCGGAATATCTTCTACATAAACAGTTTGCTCAAAAGAAGTAAATGCATTGGTACCGTCTGCGCCCATTCCTGCCATCATTTTGTCGTATTCGTTGGCGATGGCGTAGTTGGCAGCTTCTCCCGAAACTTTATCTATTTCTTTGTAAATTTCTTTCCTCTTAGCTTCATCTTTTGTCTGGTTATATTTCTCATAAAGAGCATCCACTTTATCTAAAAGAGGTTTTTCTTTTGCCCAATCTTTTGAACCAAATTTATCGGTTCCTTTAAAGAGCATGTGTTCCAAATAATGCGCAAGACCAGTGTGAGTTGCCGGGTCGGTTTTACTCCCTGCTTTTGTTGCAATATAAGTCTGAATTCTAGGTTCTTTATTGGTAGGGCTCAAAATTACCGTTAATCCGTTTTTAAGCTTATAATATCTTGCGGAAGTAGGGTCGTTGGTTACGTATTTATAGGTGTAACCATTTGATTTTGCTTCTTTCCACTGAAAATCCTGAGCTTGAGCGTAACCGCAAAAACTTGCTGCTGCAATGCTGGTTACAATCGTTAATTTTTTAAATAAATTCATTTATGTTTTAATTAAATTTTTCTAATAATTCTTTTATTCTCCTCATCGCTTCTCTTAATTCTTCCTCAGAAGCAGCATAAGAAAATCTAATACATTCCGGGCTTCCGAATGAAACGCCGCCTACACAACCTACATGAGCATTTTCTAAAATAAACATCGCAAAATCATCAGCATCTTTTATTTCGGTTCCATCTAATGTTTTTCCGATATAATGAGAAATATCTGGGAAGAAATAGAAAGCAGCTTTCGGTAAAAGCACCTTAAATCCTGGAATTTCTTTCATTAAATCGAATACTAAATTTCTTCTTTTCTCGAATGCATCAATCATGTATTTATATTCTGAAGGATCAGTTTTTAAAGCAACAATTGAAGCTCTCTGAGCCACTGTATTTGCACCGCTTGTCATTTGTCCTTGAATTTTTTCACAGGCTTTTGCCAACCATTCCGGACAAGCAGAATAACCGATTCTCCAACCTGTCATCGCAAAAGCTTTAGACATTCCGTTGATTACAGCGGTTTGCTCATATACTTCAGGAAACTGAGCGATAGACGTACTTTTGGTTTCGTAATTAATGTATTCGTAGATTTCGTCAGAGATTACCGTTACATGCGGATATTTAGCAATAACTTTCGCTAAAGATTTTAACTCATCATAAGTGTAATATCCACCAGAAGGATTACAAGGTGAGCTGAAAAGAATAGCTTTTGTTTTTTCGTTAATCGCTTCATCAAGCTGTTCTGAAGTGATTTTAAAATCGGTAACGTAAGAAGTAGGAAGCATTATAGAATTTCCACCCATCATTTTTACCATTTCATCATAGCTTACCCAAAAAGGAGAAGGAAGAATAACTTCATCACCATCATTGATAATAGCTGCTAAAACATTGATAATTGCCTGTTTTGCGCCATTTGAAACACAAATCTGGGTTGGTTTATAGTCGAGTTGATTATCTCTTTTTAATTTTTCTGAAATCGCCTGACGAAGTTCTAAAAATCCCGGAACAGGAGAGTAGTGGCTATAATTTTCATTGATTGCAGTAAAAGCAGCTTCTTTAATATTATCGGGAACATTAAAATCGGGCTCACCCAATGTTAAAGAAATTACATCTATTCCGCTGGCTTTCATCTCTCTAGCCTTGTTTGACATGACGAATGTCTGCGAGTAACCCAATCTGTTTACTCTGTCTGAAAGTTTATTCATGTATTCTTTTTGTCTTTTTAACAAATATATATAAAAACTTAATTTGAATAAAGTGTGAATAAAACTTATTTTTGCTCTTTAGAATTAGTTTTATGTCAATATCAATCATTCAAAAATACTTTCCGAATCTTACAGAGAAACAAATCGAGCAGTTTACAAAGCTTGAAAGCCTGTATGAAGAATGGAATGAAAAAATCAACGTTATTTCCAGAAAAGATATGGAATCTCTTTATGAGAAGCATATTCTGCATTCTTTAGGCGTTGCAAAAGTTATGGAATTTGCTCCCGGAACCAAAGTTTTAGATGTCGGTACAGGTGGTGGGTTCCCAGGGATTCCTTTGGCAATCTTGTTCCCGGAAACTCAATTTACGTTAATCGATTCTATCGGTAAAAAAATTACAGTGGTAAATGCTGTTGCAGAAGGTATCGGTTTATCAAATCTTACTGCCATTCATGGAAGAGCAGAAAAAGTAAAAGAAAAATTCCATTTTGTAGTGAGTCGCGCCGTTACTCAAATGCCTGAATTTTTAAGATGGCTGAAAGGTAAATTTGAAAAAGAACAGTTTAACCCAAAACACAACGGAGTTCTATATCTTAAAGGTGGAGATTTAGCCGAAGAACTTGCAGGATTAAAATGTGAGCTTTTTAGTCTTAAAAACTACTTTGAAGAAGAATTTTTTGATACTAAAAAAGTAGTATATCTTTCAAAAGGTAATTTTAACTCTTAAAATCATGTTAATTGGCATTTTTTTTTGCTAAATTTATACTTCCAAATGATAAAATCCAATATCATGAAATCTCTAATAAAAATAAGTCTTGCTGCGGCAGTTTTAGGTGCTTTTTTTACTTCATGTAAAGATGATGATGATTATCAAACGATACAATCTGTAGATAAAGTAAAAATCGATAGTGTGAAAATCGTTAGAGATACCATGAGTGTTTTTACTGTTCAAAGTATTAGAACCTATTCTACATACGCGTCAACTTGTAGGGGATTTTACGGCTACGATTATGCACATACTGGAGAATTTGACAGAGATGTTACTGCTTATCAATACCTCACCAATGGGATGTGCTCGCAGGCAAATCATAAATCGACAAATCAGATTAATTTTAGTCCACGAAAAAAAGGAAATTATACATTCAGATTTTGGAATGGTAATAACAACTGGATTACCAAAACAATTGTAGTGGAATAATGAAGTTTTTTTTAATCGGTTTTTTATTGATTTTCAATAATCTATGGTCTCAAAATATTTACTGGAGTGAGAATCAAAAGTTGGTTTGGGACAATTTTAAAAGTAAAACCAATAACTTAGGTGGTTCCACGGTGGTAGCTTATACCCATTGCGGTTGGGAATATTCTGCAACCACATCGAGTGACCCTAAAATTCCTGTAAAAATCACGATTCAAACGGTTTTTAATGAAAATAAATCATGGAAAGACGTTAAAAGAATCAATGATTATGTACTTCTTCATGAGCAGAAACATTTTGATATCGCTGAAATTCACGCCAGAAAATTAAGAAAAGAAGTTTCAGAAAAAATAAAAACGACTGCTGATTACAATAAGTTATTCAAAATAATTTATGCGAAAATCTCCTCTGAATATAAAGGTTTTCAGACTGACTATGACCGTATTACAGAACATGGAATGAATAAAGAAAAACAAGCAGAATACAATATTTTAATCGCCGAAGAACTCAATAATCTAAAAAACTTTCAGAAAATTTGAAATTTCTAAATAAAATAATCGATGAATTATTAATTCAAAACACTGATTTATCGCAATTCAACATTGTTCTTCCCGGTAAAAGACCCATCGTTTTTATACGTCAGATTTTAGAAGAAAATAACTACTCAGGATTTCTTCCTAATTTTTATACCATCGAAGAACTGATTGTAAATATTGTAGACCAGCAAACAATTCAGGGGATTCCGTTATGGCTTTTTGCATTTGATGTTTATAAAAGTTTGAATTTTATTCCCAACGATAATTTTTCGGAGTTTTTAAAATGGTTTCCTACGCTCCAGAAAGATTGGGATGATATTTTGAAATTTTCAGACTCAGATGAAGCTGTTTTAGAATATATGTTTGACGAAGAACGTATCAAAGAATGGGCACAGGATTTAGGAGAAGATGACGACGTCCCAAGAAAAAAATTCCTGAATTTTTGGCAGAATATGAATGTTTTCCTTCCTGTTTTAAAGGAGAAATTAAAAGAAAAAAACTGGGCAACTCCCGGAATGATTCACGAGTCTGCTAAGGCGAAAATAAGCGAATTTGCAAAAAACAACACCGAAAATTTTGTTTTCTGCGGTTTTAATGCTTTTACTCCGGTTGAAGAAAAACTGGTTAGAAATCTTTTGCAATGGGATAAAGCACAATGTTTTTTTCAGGGAGATAAATATTATTTTGATGACGAAAGACAGGAAGCTGGAAAATTTTTAAGAAATCATAGAACCTGGAAAGAATTTGATGACAACAGAGCTTTCAATTGGATTGAGGATGATTTTAACCAGCCTAAAAACATAAAAGTCTACGAAGTTTCCGGAAACGTTACCCAAACCAAAATTCTACCTGAATTATTTAAAAATATAGATAATAAAACATTTACCAATACCGCAGTCGTTTTACTCGATGAAAACCTTCTTCCTGCAAGTCTGGATGTGATGCATGATGTTGAAAATCTAAACATTACAATGGGTTTTCCGTTGAAAAACCTTTCTTTTTCGAATGCGGTAAAACAACTTTTTTATCTTCAGAAACAGCTTGAAAAAAGCAAATCTTCATATTATTACCGCGATGTTTATCCAATTCTGGAAGAACTTCCAAAATCTGAGGAGGATGAAAAAATTATTACGGATTTCAAATCCAAAATAGAGGAGAGGAATATTGTTTATATTTCACAAAAGCTTTTAAAAGAGCTATTAGAGAACCTTTCCTATTTTAATTTGCTTCAAAAAGCAGATTCAGGATATTCATTTTTAGATGACTTGATTGAATTTTGTAAAAAAATAAAATGGTTGAAACTAGATGATATTCAGTATGAAAACGTTTCTCATTTTGAAAATGCATTTAGAATCATCAAAAATCAGATTACACCGTATGGTTTTGAAATCAAGATGGAAACGCTTGAAATTCTTATCAACCAGCATATTAATTCAGAAAGCATCGATTTTCAGGGTGAACCATTGAAAGGGCTTCAGGTAATGGGACTTTTGGAAACCCGTCTTTTGAATTTTGAAAACGTAATTCTATTATCGGTTAATGAAGGTAAGTTACCGCTCGGAAACTCCCAAAACACCTATATTCCTTTCGATATCAGAAGATATTTTGATTTGCATACTTTTCTTGAAAATGACAGTATTTATGCATACCATTTTTACCGTTTGATTCAGGACGCGCAGAATGTACACTTACTTTTTAATGCTTTAAGTTCGGGAGTAAATACAGGAGAGAAGAGTAGGTTTATTACTCAGATTGAAATGGAGAGTAATCATCATATTGAGCATGTTATTGTTGAAAATTCTTCGGAGCCAATTTTAAGTCAGCCTATCGAAGTTTTTAAAACTGAAATTGTAAAGCAGCAACTTTTAAAATGGAAAGAAAAAGTTTCAGCTTCTCATTTGACAAGTTATCTCTATAATCCAATTGATTTTTATCTTTCAAAGATTCTGAATACCTCTGAAGCAGATGAAATTGAAGAAGAATTATCGATTAGAAATTACGGTAATTTAGTTCATTATACCCTTCAAGAAGTTTATGAGGTATTAAAAGGTAAGATTTTAAAATTAAACGATTTACAAGATTCAATTAAACGAATAGATGAATTTATTGATATGGCTATTGAAAAGCTAAAACATCAACCCGAATTTTATAAAAAAGGGATGAATTACATCCACAAAGCAATTGCCAAAAAAGTGATTGAGAATATTCTGAATTACGATTTGGAATTGATAAAAGCTGGGAATTCTTTAGAAATAATTGATATTGAAAGACGATTTGAAGCTGTAGATTTTTATCTGAATGAAGAGAAAAATGATAAGGTTTCTTTCTTTGGTTTCATCGACCGCATCGACCGATTAAACGGAACGGTAAGAATTATCGATTATAAAACAGCGAAAACAAAGAATCTTACTGTCAAGATTGATGATTTAAATAAATCAGATTACTTTCAAAATAGCGACAGAAAACAGGCAATGCAGCTTTGTTTATATCAATATGTAATTCAGAGTTTGCCAGAATTCTGGGGATTTCCTGTAGAAACAGGGATTTGGAGCTTTGCTGACGCTAAAAAGGGTGTTGTATCACTTGACTTTGCTCAGGGAAGTCTTGATGATGCAATGGTTTCTATTCAAAATTTAATTCTGGAAATTTTAAATCCTGAAATGAGCTTTATTGAAAATGTAAAAACTTTTAGCGCTTATTAAAATTATAAAACCTCCCAGATTTTTAGAAATTTGGGAGGTTTTGAATAAATTTATTTTAAAAAGCGTTAATTCCTGTAATATCAAGACCTGTAATCAACAAATGAACATCGTGTGTTCCTTCATACGTAATCACTGACTCTAAGTTTGCAGCATGACGCATCATCGGGAATTCACCCATAATTCCCATTCCGCCAAGAATTTGTCTAGATTCTCTAGCAATATCAATCGCCATTTTTACATTGTTTCTTTTGGCCATAGAAATCTGCGCCGGACTTGCTTTATGGTCGTTTTTCAAGTTTCCTAATTGTAAACAAAGCAACTGAGCCTTAGTGATTTCGGTTAAAAACTCAGCCAATTTTTTCTGTTGTAACTGGAATCCACCGATTTGTTTTCCGAACTGTTTCCTTTCTTTAGAGTATTGAACTGCAGTACAATAACAATCAATTGCCGCTCCGATTACTCCCCAAGAAATTCCATATCTCGCAGAATTTAGACAAGATAAAGGTCCTTTTAATCCTGTAACATTTGGCAATAAGTTTTCTTTAGGTACTTTCACATCATTGAAAACCAACTCACCAGTTTTAGATGCTCTTAAGCTCCATTTGTTATGAGTTTCCGGAGTAGTGAAACCTTCCATTCCTCTTTCAACGATCAATCCTTGTACTTTTCCTTCTTCATTTTTAGCCCAAATTACTGCAATATCGCACAATGGAGAATTGGTAATCCACATTTTCGCTCCATTCAAAAGATAATGATCTCCCATATCTTTAAAATAAGTTTCCATAGAACTAGGATCAGACCCGTGATTAGGCTCAGTAAGGCCAAAAGATCCAATCATCTCACCAGAAGCCAGCTTGGGTAAGTATTTTCTTTTTTGCTCTTCAGAACCGAACTCGTTGATCGGGAACATCACCAAAGAACTCTGTACAGAAGCCGCAGAACGTACCGCAGAATCTCCTCTTTCCAATTCCTGCATAATCAAACCGTAAGAAATCTGATCTAAGCCAGAACCGCCGTATTCTTCAGGAATATAAGGTCCTAAAGCCCCAATTTTCCCCAATTCTTTCATCAGATTAGGCAAATCGGTATGATTTTGAGCTGCTTCATCAATATTCGGCATTACAAAACTCTCTACCCAATCTCTTACAGATTGACGGATAAGCTTGTGTTCTTCGGTAAGTAAAGCATCTATTCCGTAATAATCGGGGATGCTGGTAAGAGGATAATATGACATGTAATTTAATTTTCCTAAAAATAGGATTTTTTCGGAATGCTGAAAAGAAAATTTTTTCAAAGAGAGAAAAAACTACTCTGCAATGAATTTATAGAGATAAGGTGCCTTGTTTGCAGAGCCATCGAATAATTTCTCCATCCTTTCTAAGGAATTAGTGCTTAGTATTTTACGTTGGAAATTGTTACGTCTGAATTTTTCACCTAATATTGTTTCATACAACGATTGTAAATCTTTCATGGTGAACTTTTCGGGTAGTAAATTGCTTGCTGCAACCTGAGTATCGATGTTTTTACGTAGATATTCTAGTCCTTCAGCAATCACTCTGTCGTGATCAAACGCCATTTCTGGAAGTTTATTGACTTCAAACCAAGCACAAGATTCATTAAAAGCATCAGGAAAAGTATTGGCCACGGTGAAATCTATGAGGCTACAATATCCAACAGTGATGAATCTTTGTAAAATCCAATGATCTTTAGGAACATCCAAACCTTTGTTGTTGATTAATGTTTTGTGTACATTATTTGCCGTTCTGTTGAGTCTTCCAAACGTATGAAACTGCTCCAGAAACAATCCTTTAAGATGTGTTCTTTCATACAAAACACGATCAGCCGCTTCCCTTAAATCTTCATCAATAAAAACAAATCCGCCCGGAAGAGAATATAAATTAAGGTCGTGGTATTTTAATAATAAAACTTTAAGGATATTATCGTGAAAGCCAAAAATGGTACAGTCGACAGATACATTGGGAATAAGGTCTTTGCTATCAATAAGTTCTTTTAGGGTCTCTATGTTTTTATTGTGATCAGTTTTCATGGGGTAAAAATAAAATTATTTTTTAAATTTTATTAGAGCTAAGTTTAAAATAAGAATATGCCAAAACAGAAACCATCATTACAGCTCCCAAAATATAGAGAGAATAATAGGTAAGCATCTGATATTTAAATAGTATTGAAATCGAAATTGAATTTATAGAACTGCTTACCGCAGATACAATAACGATTAAAGAAGTAAAAGCATTGATTTTATCTTTATCAATTTTTGCAATCATTTTTGAGTTAATTAGCGGATAGAGTGGGGCAAGGAACAAGCCGATGATAGGAAACATGAATAATAAAACCCTTGCATTTTCGCTAAAATAAAATTGAATGACTGAAGTAATAATCAATAAAAAAACAATCATCATTACACATGTCATAAAATATTTTGACAGCGGAAAACGCTGAATAATCTTTGAGGTAATTGTTCTTCCGGTGTACGAAAAGAGCGCTAAAAATGAAGATGCCTGAAGTGCAAAGAAAGAATTGACTTTCAAATGATCTTTGTAAAACGCTGGAAGCCAAGAATTAAAACTTTGTTCGATGAAAATAATAAAAAAGCTTACTCCAAAAAAAAGGATAAATGTTTTTTTACCAAATCCTGATAGATCAGGGAAAATTCTGGTGCTTTTATTTTGAGGTTCAGCAATTTTAATTTTCATAAAAAGATAAACGGTAATAAAAGAAATCAAAGAGATAAACATAAACCCAAATTTCCAATATTCTCCAAATTGACTGGAAATTAGCCATCCAAAACCTGTATTAACCGTAAAAATACCAATCATGAAAGACGCTTCTACACTATTCATTGTTTTAGCTAATGACTTTTCTTCGGTCATATTGTTTCTAATAATACCGTACACACAGATTTTTCCTATCGCAAAACAAGCTCCGATAATGGCAAACCATAGCTTATAAAACCAAAAAACTTCTACAAAAGGTAAAAATAACGAGCAAATTCCAACAAGCATTAAAGCAAAAATTAAGGACTTTTTTGTTCCGAATCTGCTGATAAAATTTACGACGAAAAGTGAAAATAGAGCATTCGGTAAATCTTTGAAAGAATCTAAAAAACCAAGCTTATCGTAGGTTATTTTCTGCTCTGAAAGCTGAATAATTACAATCCCTATGCAATTCAAAACCATTGAGAAAATAAGGAAAGTAAGCTTCAATGGAAGAGAGATATTGGGCTGCTTAACGTTCATTTTGGGAATTTATTTTTATAGGTTTTATTAACAATTAATTGATAAACCTATTCTGTTTTTCACTTTAGAAGCTCAAAAATAGTGGAAATATTAAAATAATTATTAAAAAAATGTTAATTATTAAAAAAAATATATATTTTTATTGTCTCAATTTGAGAATTAAAAAAAACTTAACTGTATATGAATGTACAAATATCAAGAAGCTTAGGAATTATTGCCGCCCTTTATTTTACGGCAAATTTCAATGCACAGACTACACCGCGAGATACTGCTTCCAAAGAACAGAAGATTGAGGAAGTAGTTGTTATTGGCTATGGTTCGGTAAAAAAATCAAACCTTACAAGTGCAGTATCAACCGTGAAATCTGAAACATTTGACGATCGACCTATTTATAATGTCGGACAGGCGTTGCAGGGAAATGCTGCAGGGGTGAATGTAATACAGTCTTCGGGTAAGCCGGGCGCTGCGATTGATGTGAAAATCAGGGGAAACAATTCAATCTCATCGAGTGTAAACCCATTGTATGTAGTAGACGGCATTCAAACCTTCGATATTAGCGGAATTAACCCTGATGACATTACAGAGCTGACGATTCTGAAAGATGCGACTTCTGCAGCAATTTATGGAATTAACGGTTCTTCGGGAGTTGTGATTGTGACTACAAAAAGAGGAAAAGCCAATAAACCGCAATTAGCATTCAACGCCTATTGGGGAATGTCTAAAACGGTAAACAATATTGATGTTTTAAATTTAGACCAATATAAAACCTTGATGTTTGACTTTCATGCTAATGGAGGAACAAATTATCTTCCTTTAATCAATAATCCTCGTTACGAAGGCATTAATACCAACTGGAGAGACGAAGTTTTCAGAACTGGTTTTGATCAAAATTATAATGTAAACTATTCTTTTGGGAATGAAAAAGTAAGAGCTTATACAGCATTAGGCTATCAAGGAATTGACGGAATTATTGATCCTGCGAGATTCGAAAGGATTTCAGCAAAGATGAATTTAGATGCTAAAATCACCAATTGGTTGAAGTTGACGGGTAATTTCAATTACATTAACACAGGTTTAAAAAATACAAATGACAATTTAGGAACCTCAAGAGGTGGAGTTATTTTAAGTGCATTAAATACACCTTCGTTTTTACCAATCTATGGAAGTCAACTTGCGGTAAGAGAAAAAGATGCTTCAGGAAATTTTATTGATGGTTACAAAGATGGTCAGTTTGCGCTAAACCCATTTCAATCATCTTGGGAAAATCCTGTTGCCTATCAATCGAGAAAGAACGAAACTCAGACGCAGCGTTTTATGAGTAATTTAGGATTGGAAGTTAATCTGCTTAAAAATTTAGTTTGGAAACCTACAGTTTCATTTGACTTAATTGATGTTACAAATGATCAATTCACCGATGGATTTCAGACTAGCTATGGAAGAGAGAAAAAAGGGATTGGTGGAAAATATTTATCGACTTATCAGGATATGAATATTGAGAATACTTTAACGTATACCATAAAGTCAGGAGTTCATGATTTATCATTATTAGGAGGAAATCAGATACATGAAAAGAGAAACACTTGGCATAACTATGAAGGAAATAATTTCCCTGCAGGAACATCTTTTTTTGATTACAATACAGTAATTGATGATAAAAGAGAAACTCTTGTAAAAGAACATTTAAGAGAGCTTTCTTTTTTTGGTAGAGCATTATATACCCTAGATAATAAATATACTATTATGGGAGTGTTTAGATATAACGGAAGTTCTGCTTTAGCTCCTGGAAACAAATGGGGTTTTTTTCCAGGAGTATCTGCATCTTGGGTAGTATCTAATGAAGAGTTTTTATCTGAAAGTAAGGTTATATCAGAATTGAAATTGCGCGGAGGATGGGGACAAACTGGAAATGTTTCTGGGATTCCATCATATTCTCACTTTAATTTAGAAAGAGTTTCACGTGTAGGCCCTGATGGTATTTGGCGAGGCCGTCAATGGGATAGTGGAAATTTAGGTTGGGAACTTACCAGCGATACTAATGTTGGTCTTGATATGGGATTTGTTAATAATAGAATTAAATTAAGCATTGATGCATACCAAAGAAAAACAAATAACCTAATAATTCCAATACCAATGGGACCAGCACAAGTACCTTTTTATAGAAATGTTGGAAATATGGAAAATAAAGGGCTAGAATTTGCTTTAAATACCCAAAATTTTAAAGGAGAGGGGTTTAATTGGAATACCAACTTCAATATTGCATTCACAAATAATAAAGTATTACAGCTAAATTGGGTTCCTATTCTCGATAAAGCTAATATCGAAACTGTAGGAGCTAATTTAGTGAGATTTACTCCAGGACAAGCAATTAGTTCTTTTTATGGTTATCAGATAGATCATGTTGACTCTCAAACAGGGGATTTTGTTTATAAAGATACTAATGGAAACGGATATTTTGATACTGGCGACAGAACGTTTATAGGGAATCCAAACCCTGATTTTTCTTTTGGTTTTAGCAATAATTTTTCTTATAAAAACTGGTATTTAGATGTACTAATAACAGGGTCTTATGGCGGTGAAATTTATAATGCATCAAGATTTGATTTGGAAATGATGAATGACTTTAAAAATCAATCAACTGCAGTTTTAGATCGTTGGACAACTCCAGGACAAATTACAAATACTCCAAGAGCTAATTCTCCAAGTTCACAATATGTTTCAGACAGATTTGTGGAAGACGGTTCTTTTCTTAAAGTCAAAAGTGCAACTTTAGGGTACAATTTCCTAAGTCCGTTTAAAGGAGTGAGTAAAATTAATGTTTATGTCACTGGACAAAATCTTTTAACCTGGACTGATTACACAGGTTTTGATCCTGAAGTAAATGCTTTCAATACAACGCCGGGTGTCTCTGGCGTTGATTACGGTACTTATCCACAGGTAAGAACATTTATTTTCGGTCTTAAAGCTAATTTTTAATCAATTATTATGAAATTTAATAAAACAATATATTATTTTCTGTTGGGAACAACCTTAACTATAGGAACAACATCTTGTAGCGATTATTTGGATACAGAACCTTTAACTGACAGAGCAATTCCACTTTCAGACACCCCTTATAAAACAGCTGCAGAAGGTGAAAGTTTAATGTCAACTATTTATGCAGATTTAGGTAATGAATATTGGCAGCTAGATTATTTTTTTAACGGAGATGCACAAACTGAAATTGCTCATGCTGGAAGTGATAATATTCAAAATTTCCAAATTGATGAATACAGAATTATTGCTACCAACTCAAACGTTAACAGAGATTGGAACTACTTATTTACTTTTATTAACAACTGTAACAAAGTTTTAAATTATATAGATAATGTTCCTGATCCTTCTCTTACAAGTGCAAGAAAATCAGAAATGAAAGCTGAAGCGGCGATTATGCGAGCAATGTATAATTTCCAAGGTGTACAACTTTGGGGGGATTTCCCTCTGGTAACAAAAGCTGTAATTGGGGTAAATGATGAAAATTTCGAAGAAGTATATGACCAAGTATATCCAACAAGAAAACCTGTAAACGAAGTATATGCTCAAATTATCGCAGATTTGGAAGGTGCTTTAGCTAACGCACCGGCAAGTTCAAATAAATACAGAGCAACAAGAGGTTTAGCTTTATCTTTATTGGCAAAAGTGTATGCAACAAAACCTAATCCTGATTATACAAAAGTAATTGACTATACAACTCAGTTAATGGGACAAGGTTATTCATTACTTCCCGTTTATGACCAACTTTTTGACGGAAGTCATGAAGCCAACGCAGAATCTATTTTTGAATCTAACGGAAACGCAGGAAATCTTTGGGCATGGGGATCATCGATGTTTTACGGAACAGATTGGAAGAAATTTAATACGCCTTCTTATGACATCGTAAATACGTTCAATACTGAAAACGATAATGTAAGAAAAAATTCGAGCATTTGGGTTTCTCCTACTGCAGTTGGTTGGTCAGATAACTTTTGGCCGAGCGCAAGTTTTCCTTTCATGTATAAAATGAGAATTACCACAGGACATCAGAATTTCTATGTAATGAGGTATGCTGATTTGCTTTTAATTAGAGCTGAAGCTTTAGTTCGTCAAGGGAATTTTGCAGATGCTGCAACGTTGGTTAATCAAGTGAGAGGAAGAGCAAGCTCAAGTTTAGCTCCGGTTACCATTACCAGTACAGATGATGGGATTAATAAAATTCTTAAAGAAAGAAAATTAGAATTGGCATTTGAAGGTCACCGTTGGTTTGATTTGAAAAGAACAGGAAAAGCAATTTCTATACTTTCACAACAAAGAGATGCCAATGGAAATCTTCTGCCTTATGTCAATAATTTAAATCAAAACAGACTATTTTGGCCTATTCCACAGACTCAATTGGATAATAACCCGAATTTAACTCAAAATCCTGGATATTAAATATGTTAAATAAAAAATCATATAGTTTCTTTTTAAAGAGTACTGCACTGCTATTTAGCGGTGTGGTACTCTTACCTTTATCATCGTGTAAATCTGTAGCAAATACAGATAAAAAAGTTCAAATTTGGATGACCAAAGGCGATGAAAGCGTAAAATTGCAACAGCAAAATACATTAGCTTTTGTAAATATTTCTAATAATTTTCAGAATATTGAAATTGACGACACTCAGAAATTTCAATATATTGATGGTTTTGGGTATACATTAACGGGTGGAAGCGTAGAAGTAATCAATAGACTTTCACCTTCTAAAAGAAAAGCTTTATTAAACGAACTTTTTGGAAATGATAAAAACTCAATTTCCATTAGTTATTTAAGATTAAGCATTGGTGCGTCCGATTTAGATGGGGAAGTTTTTTCGTATGATGATTTACCGGAAGGTCAAACCGACCCTTCTCTTTCTAAATTCAGTTTGGAAAGAGACAAGGATTTGATTTCTATGTTAAAAGAAATTTTAGCCATTAATCCTAAAATTAAAATCATTGCTGCACCTTGGTCGCCGCCGGTTTGGATGAAAGATAATGGTAAATCAATTGGTGGAAGTTTAAAAACTGAATATTACGACGTATATGCAAAGTATTTTGTAAAATATATTCAGGGAATGCAGAAAGAAGGTATTACGATTGATGCTGTTACTCCTCAAAATGAACCTTTACATCCCGGAAATAACCCAAGTTTGCTAATGGTTTCAGATCAACAGAGAGATTTTATTAAGCAAAGTTTAGGGCCGATTTTTAAATCTAACAATATTAAAACGAAGATTGTTGTTTACGATCACAATTGCAACAAGCCGGAGTATGCTATCAATATTTTAAATGATGCGGAAGCTAATCAATACATTGATGGCTCTGCTTTTCATTTGTATGAAGGGGATATTTCAGCTTTAAGTACCGTTCACGATGCTCACCCCAATAAAAACCTTTATTTTACAGAGCAATGGACAGGTGCAAAAGGGACTTTCAATGAAGATTTAAATTGGCATACCAAAAACGTTGTCATTGGATCCATGAGAAACTGGAGTAAAATTGCTTTAGAATGGAATCTTGCGAATGACCCTCAATATAAACCACATACTCCGGGAGGATGTACAGAATGTAAAGGAGCGATTACGGTTTCAGACAGCGAAAATTTCACCAGAAATGTTGCATATTATATTATTGCTCATGCTTCAAAATTTGTTCCGGCAAATTCTCAGAGAATCGCCTCTACACAAACTGAAAACTTATCTACCGTTGCTTTTAAAACCCCGGCAGGAAAAACAGTTTTGATTGTTCAGAATTATAGTAAAACGGATGAAAATTTTAATATTAAATACAATCAAAAAACAGCTCCGGCTACATTGACTGGAAATTCTGTGGCAACCTATGTTTTTTAAATTAAGATTTAATTGCATTAAGATTGTCTTCTTTACTAATTAAAGAATATTTTCAATCCTTAAAATGATAAATAAAGTCCGCAAATATTTTTTGCGGACTTTGTTATTAATAAAATTAAATTTTAGTTTTTTTTAAAAACGTAAATATTTCAGGAGCGAGCTTCATAAGCGACTTGTCGCAAATCTTTGCCCCTTAAAATCAACCGTATTCAAAATAAAAACTTTGCGTTAAAATTTTCAAATAAACTTTCCAAAAAAAAATCCGAAACAAAATGTTTCGGATTTAATTATTTAGAGTGAAAATTTCACTTATTCAACATCATATTTGCTGATTACTTTCTGAGTAACTCCAGAACTGCTGAAACCTCCATCATGGAAAAGATTCTGCATCGTTACTTTCTTGGTTAAATCAGAGAAAAGAGTTACGCAATAATCTGCACATTCTAGAGCCGTCGCGTTACCAAGAGGAGACATATCTTCAGCATATCCTAAGAAACCTCCGAAACCTTTCACACCACTTCCTGCAGTAGTAGGAGTAGGAGACTGAGAAACCGTGTTTACACGTACTTTTCTTTCACCCCAATAGTTTCCGAAAGTTCTTGCAATACTTTCCAAATATGCTTTGTTATCAGACATATCGTTGTAATCTGGGAACGTTCTTTGAGCAGCGATATAAGTCAATGCTAAAATACTTCCCCATTCGTTCATACAGTTTTTTTCGTAAGCTACTCTCATTACTTTGTGGAAAGAAACCGCTGAGATATCCCAACCTTTCTCCAACCAATCGTAGTTCATTTCTGTATAATGCTTTCCTTTTCTCACGTTGATAGACATACCAATTGAGTGAAGAATAAAGTCGATTTTACCAAATTTTGCAACAGCAGCATCAAAAAGCTTTTCAAGGTCTTCAATAGAAGTTGCATCTGCACCGATTACCTCAGAACCTGTTTTTTCTGCTAAATCGTTTAATTCTCCCATTCTAAGAGCGATAGGAGCGTTTGACAGGATAAACTCTGCGCCTTCTTCGTGGCATCTTTCAGCAACTTTCCATGCGATAGATTGTTCATTAAGGGCTCCAAAAATAATTCCCTTCTTGCCTTTAAGTAAACCGTATGACATAATTTTTTAATGTTTATTAATTCACAAATGTAGCAATAATTTGTGTTTAGAACATAATAAAAAACGAAGCCTTCCTAAAAAGACTTCGTTTTTCTTTGATAATATATAAAAGACTAATAAATTTAGTTTGTTTTTTTGTTCCATTCTGCTTTTACATCTTCTGCAGCATCTTTAGTTTTCTCCCAAGCTTCATTGGCCCCATCTTTAATATCTTCCCATGCATCAGCAGCATTAGCTTTTACCCGGTCTAGCCAATCTTCATGTTTTGCTTCTTCATCATTATTTCTTTTCTCATTGATATAGTCTCTGGCTTTATCTGCCAAATCACTTATTTTCCACTTAGCATCAGATGCTGCATTTTTTAGAGAATTCTCTGTGTTATTTACTGCTTTTTCGGCTTTGTTGTAATCCTGATTTTCCATTATGTTAATATTTAAGTGTTATACTTATAGATTAAACAAGAACTATTCCCAAAAACAAATCATGCTGTTAAATTTTTCATAATGTTTGAAAAACATCTTTTAAAAAACAAGATGTTTATGATTATAAATAAAAAAGGATTTCAAATTCATGAAATCCTTTTCTGTGTTATTTTATGATTCTGTCGAGAACCCATTCTATCAAATTCTTTTCAGAAGCATGATGGTCTGATGAAAACTCACCACGTCTTCTGTTGGCAATTACATTATTTACCGTAATTGCTTTGTGCCCTAATAATTTTGAAAAAGCATAAATGGCTGAAGTTTCCATTTCAAAATTGGTAATTCCTAAATCGTTTAAGTTTTCCAAAAACTTTTCATCTAAAGCTTTTAAACGAAGCTGTCTTCCTTGCGGAGCATAAAAACCTGGGAAAGTAGCAGTATTTCCGTGATACTTTGCATCTTTATACAATTCTCCCAATTCTTCAGACCATTCAGAGAAATAAAGCATTGGCTTTATCTTTTCGTAAGGGAATTTTTCGAAGAAATTCTTAGAAAACTCATTTTCAAAATGATAATCTTGATAAAAATGCATCAAGCCGTCAAGACCTACCACATTTTGAGTAACCAGCATATTATCTACCTGTACATCAGGATTTACACTCCCACAAGTTCCCATTCTGAATAGTTCTAATGATTGATGTTCAGATTTAAATTCTTTCTGTTTCAAATCAATATTCACCAAAGCATCCAGCTCATTCATCACGATATCGATATTTTCGGTACCGATTCCTGTTGACATTACAGAAATTCTTTCGCCACGTAAAGTTCCTGTATGAGTGTAAAACTCTCTTTTATTTTTTTTAACTTCAATTTTATCAAAGTATTTTGAAACTTTTGGAACCCTGTCTGGGTCGCCCACCAAAATTATTTTAGTGGCGATATCTTCCGGTAATAGATTAAGGTGATATACACTTCCGTCTTCATTCAGAATCAATTCTGAAGCTGCAAGTTTATTTAGCATAATTATTTTATTAAAAAAGGAAGGTGAAGATAAGAATTTTGTTTTAATAAAGATAAATCAATCAAAAGATAATCTTTATTTAATTTAAGATTAAAACTCTCTTAATATTGAAATCTTAGATTTGTGTTTTTAATAATTACACTTTCTCTGTTGCTGTCGTCATGTTCTTTGTCGATGGCAATTTTTTTATTTATGAAATGTTGAAAATAATTTCCGGATAATATTTATGCCTCCTTTTCAGTTGTAAAGCTTTGAATTTATTCTATCACCTGCAACCTATGACCTAAATGTCATTTATCCACCAACTCTTTTGGTTTTATAACCCATATCTTTTAGAATCGCCATAATTTTATCACGGTTATCCCCTTGAATAATAATATTTCCGTCTTTTTCAGAACCACCAATTCCTAATGTTGTTTTTATTTTTTTTGAAATCTTCTTCAAATCATCTTCACTACCTTCCCAACCTTCAACGATGGTGACAGGTTTTCCGTTTCGTCCTTTTTTTTCAAATTTGCATACCAAAGGTTCTTTCTGCTTAAATTCTTCTTCGGGCATTTGAAAATCCTGCTCTTCGTGTTCAGGAAAAAGGTTTTTTAATTGGTCTCTAAAATCCATAAAACAAAATTAAAAATAATATTTATAATTCAAGATAATTTAATTTTAATCGTAAATAATATTTTAGTAATTCTAATTTGAAATCACGATTCTTAAGCAGAAAACTTGTTTAAACTTTTTATTTAACCACAAAGAACACAAAACATTTAGATATTTTTATTAAAGCTTATTTTTAAAATGAAAAAAGAACACATAAGTTCAAAGAATCTTTGATTTTTATTCTTTTGAGAGCTTTGAATATCTAAATAATATACATTTCAAATTTCTTTTGTCTCTTTTGCGGTTAAGCAAAAATTAGTTTAAACAGCTTTAAAATTTAAACATTGAAAATTCTTCAATTCACTTTAAAATCAATAAATTTGTTTGTTTAAAAATCAAATTAAAATGTCTAAAAAAGCAATATTAGCAATACTTGACGGTTGGGGTTTGGGAACAAATCCTGAAGTTTCGGCTTTAGCGCAAGCAAATACACCATTTATAGATAGTTGTTACCACAGATTTCCACATACAACTTTAGAAGCAAGCGGTTTGGCAGTAGGGCTACCCCTTGGTCAGATGGGGAATTCTGAAGTAGGACACATGAATTTGGGAGCAGGGAGAGTAGTGTACCAAAATTTGGTAAAGCTTAATATGGCTGTGGAAAATGGAACTTTAGGACAGGAGAAAGTAATTCAGGAGGCTTTTGCTTACGCTAAAAGAGAAAATAAAAATGTACACTTTATTGGCTTGGTTTCCAATGGGGGAGTACACTCACATATCAATCATTTAAAAGGACTTTTATCCGCAGCAAAAGATTTTGGTTTAAATGAAAACGTTTACGTTCACGCATTTACTGACGGTAGAGATTGCGACCCGCTTTCAGGATTGGGTTTTATTGAAGAGCTTCAAAATCATATGGCGCAAACTACAGGGCATCTTGCATCGGTTACGGGTAGATATTATGCAATGGATCGTGATAGGAGATGGGAGCGTGTAAAATTGGCTTATGACGCAATGGTTGAAGGTGTAGGTTTGCAAACGACAAACGCATTGGCTGCCATAAAAGCTTCTTATGATGAAAATATCACTGATGAGTTTATTAAGCCTATTATTTTGGTGAAAGAAACTCAGATTGGAAACGTTGTTCCTGTAGGGAAAATCGTTGATAATGATGTCGTGATTTGCTTCAATTTCCGTACAGACAGAGGTCGCGAGATTACAGAGGTACTTTGTCAGCACGATATGCCCGACTATTTTATGCGAAAACTAGATTTACATTATGTTACATTGACTAATTATGATAAAACATACGAGAATGTAAATGTGGTTTTTGATGAAGAAGTTTTAAAAGATACGATGGGAGAAGTTTTAGAAAGAAACGGAAAAACCCAGATTAGAATTGCAGAAACTGAAAAATATCCACACGTCACCTTTTTCTTTTCTGGCGGTCGTGAAGAGGTATTCCATGGAGAGAAAAGATTGCTTTGCCCAAGTCCGAAAGACGTTCCTACGTACGATTTGAAGCCTGAAATGTCTGCGTATGAAATCACAAATTCTATTTTACCGGAATTGGAAAATGAAACTGCAGATTTTATTTGTTTAAATTTTGCAAATACTGATATGGTAGGTCATACAGGAGTTTTTGAAGCGGCTGTAAAAGCTGCCGAAACCGTAGATAAATGCATTGAGAAAGTAGCGACAATGGCTTACGAGCACGGTTATGCCGTTTTCATTTTAGCAGACCATGGTAATTCTGATGTAATGATGAATCCGGATGGTTCTCCAAACACACAGCATTCAACCAACTTGGTTCCTTTAATTGTGATGGATAAAGATAAAAACTGGAATTTAAAACCCGGGAAGTTAGGAGATATGGCTCCAACTATTTTACACACAATGGGCATTGAAATTCCTGCAGTAATGACAGGAGATATTTTAGTAAGCTAAGGTGAATAATAATATTGAAAAAACACCGTTATTCTAGTAATAGCGGTGTTTTTTTATGATTTATGTCAGAATTATTATGACTTACATATTATCTTATGTTGTAAATAACAAATAAATCATATATTTGTAAATTATAAATTTATTTTTGATGTATAATGCTCTCGTAAGAAAAGAAGTAATGGGTATTTTGGAAAAGGAAGTCGGTTCTTTTCTCGATAAGTTTTTGACTCCAATTGAGAAAATCTGGCAACCTTCAGATTATCTACCAGATCCTTCAAGCTCTGATTTTAAATATGACTTAGAAGAAATTCAAACTTTCGCTCAAGAAATGCCTTATGATCTTTTTGTAACATTGATCGGGGATTGTATTACTGAAGAAGCTTTACCTTCTTACGAATCTTGGCTAATGAGTGTTGAAGGAATTGATCAAGAAAAAAGCGGACCAACCTGGGCAAGCTGGATAAGATCTTGGACTGCCGAAGAAAACAGACACGGTGATTTACTTGGAAAATATCTGTACTTATGTGGTAGAGTAAACATGAGACAAATGGAAATTACTACCCAATATCTAATTAGTGATGGTTTTGATATCGGAACCAGTATGGATCCTTATAGAAATTTTATTTATACAAGCTTCCAGGAAACTGCAACTAATGTTTCGCACAGAAGAGTAGGCACTTTAGCTAAACAGACAGGAAACGGCAAACTGGCGAAAATGTGTGGTGTAATTGCTGCAGATGAAGCAAGACACGCAAAAGCATACAAGCATTTCGTAGCTAAAATTTTAGAATTAGACCCTTCTGAAATGATTTTGGCATTTGAAGATATGATGCGTAAAAAAATCGTTATGCCAGCACATATGATGAGACAGTCTGGTCAGAAAGCAGGTGAACTGTGGGGTCATTTTTCTGATGCAGCACAAAGATGTATGGTATACACCGGTCAGGATTATATCAACATCATGAAAGATCTTCTTGATGAATGGAAAATTGAGCATGTTACAGGTCTTACTGAAAAAGCAGAGAAAGCTCAGGAGTACCTAATTAAGCTTCCTTCGAGATTACAAAAAATTACCGATAGAATTTCTACTCCAGATTTACAGTTTGAGTTTAACTGGGTAAAAAAATAATAAGATTTTAACAATAAATTATAAATTGAAGTGCCGGATGTTTTTCGGCACTTTTATTTATTTAGTATCTTTGCCCAGCTAAAAACGCAACAAAATGTTAAATAATAAAAAAATTGCTGTTGATTTCGACGGAACTATCGTAGACGACGCCTATCCTGCAATTGGGAAAACTAAAATTTTCGCTTTCGAAACACTTAAAAAACTTCAGGCTCAAGGTTTTAGATTGATACTTTGGACGTACAGACATGGTAAAGCTTTGGACGAGGCTGTAGAGTTCTGCAAAAAGAATGGTATTGAGTTCTACGCAATTAACTCAAGCTTTGAAGGAGAAGTTTTTGATTCTGGAACTCAGTCGAGAAAATTGGATGCAGATTGGTTTATCGACGACAGAAACTTAGGTGGCTTTCCTGGATGGGGAGAGATTTATAATATCATCAACGAAAGAATAGAGTTCCGAGTAGAAGGTAATGAGGTTTTAGCATATTCAAAACTAAAAAAAGAAAAGAAAAAAGGACTTTTCTGGTAAGATTTGAGAAATTAGAAGTTAGATGTTAAAAATTAGTTTTAATATAACTTCTAATAATTTTATCAAGAAAGTAAAGATGTTTAGAGTTAAAAGATTTATTCATAAAGTTGAAAATCTAATATCTAATATCTAGCATCTAATATCTAAATCTATATTAAAAAATGATTCAATTAAAAACAATAGACGAGCTTCGTCTTATGAAAGAAAGTGCTCAATTGGTTTCTAGAACATTAGGAATGTTGGCAAAAGAAATCAAACCGGGAATTACTACTTTATATTTAGATAAATTAGCGCACGATTTTATTAAAGATCACGGTGCTGAACCAGCATTTTTAGGATACGGAGGTTTTCCGAATTCTTTGTGTATTTCACCCAACGAGCAAGTGGTACACGGCTTTCCTAATAAAGACGAAATCAAAGAAGGAGATATACTTTCTGTAGATTGTGGTGCGATTCTTAATGGTTACGTAGGTGATCACGCATATACTTTTGAAATTGGTGAAGTAAACCCTGAAACCAAAAAATTACTGAAAGTTGCCAAAGAATCTCTTTACAAAGGAATTGAGCAGTGTATCAGAGGAAAAAGAATAGGTGATATCTCTCACGCGATCCAAAGTCATTGTGAAAAAGAAGGCTATGGAGTCGTAAAAGAGCTTGTTGGTCATGGTTTAGGAAAGAAAATGCACGAAGATCCTCAGGTTCCAAATTACGGGAAACAAGGTAGCGGAAAAGTCATCAAAGATGGTTTGGCAATCGCTATCGAACCGATGATTAACTTAGGAACTGAAAAAGTAAAATTCCATAATGACGGATGGACGGTTACAACACTTGATAATCAGCCTTCTGCGCATTTTGAGCATGATGTTTGTGTAATCAATGGTAAACCGGTTTTACTGTCAACTTTCGATTATATTTACGAAGCTTTAGGCATTGTAAGTGATGAAGAAAAGCCATTTCAATTGGATTTTTAATGAAAAAGCTGACTAAGTTTTTATTAAATAAAATCCCTCGTCCTATACTTATTAAGATGAGTATTTGGGCGCGTCCGTTGATTTATCAATTTTTCAAAGGTGATAAGTTTTACGATCCTATCGATGGTAAATCTTATCGTAAATTTCTTCCTTACGGTTACGGAAAGCAAAGAGAAAACGCTTTGTCTCCGGGAACGTTAAGTCTAGAAAGACACCGTCAAATGTATCTTTATCTTCAAAATGAAACCGATTTTTTCATTAAAAACTATAAAGTTCTTCATATTGCTCCCGAACAGGAATTTTTGAGAAAATTTAAAAGAATGAGCAATCTCAACTATATTTCTGCCGATTTATATTCGCCGATTGTAGATGTGAAAGCAGATATTTTAGATTTACCTTTTGAAAATGAAAGTTTTGACATTATCTTCTGTAATCATGTTTTAGAGCATATTCAGGATGATGCAAAAGCGATGAGCGAGCTATATAGAGTGATGAAACCCGGAGGTTGGGGTATTTTGCAGGTTCCTATGAAAAATTCTTTGGAGAAAACCTATGAAGATTTCACCATTACCGACCCGAAAGAACGCCAAAAACACTTCGGTCAATACGATCACGTTCGTTGGTATGGTATGGATTATTTTGACCGACTTAAAGATGCCGGTTTTGAAGTGGAAGCTAATTTTTACTCACAACAGTTTTCTAATTCAGAAATAAAAAAATATGGTTTAAGACTCAACGAAATTTTACCCATCGTTTTAAAGAAATAACAAAAACGGCTTCAGATTTTGAAGCCGTTTTTGTTTGATAAGTTGAAATTTATTTCTTAATAAAAAATTCAGGTTTAAAGTTTTCGATACTTAAAATATATTGACCTTTTTGAAAATCTGTAGTATTGATTTTTAATTCTTTACCTGAAGATAATGTTTCATACAACACCTTACCAGATAAATCAAAAATCTTAACATTTAAATTCTTTTCTACATCTTCCACAATTAAAAAGTCACTCGTCGGATTCGGAAATATTCTAGCTTTTTTCTTAAGAGCGCTTTCTTTTGTCCCAAGAAATGAATTGTTATATACTATTTTATCTCCTGTGGTCGCATTTGTTATAGTGAGTGTTTTTGAACTGCCACTATTCATAATCTGATAATTGTAAATGTTTCCTACAGGTGCATTAAAATAAAATTCCCAATTTTTTTGATCATAACTCTGCGCTGCAGCAGCATTTGTACCATTGTATACTAATAATGTTACTGCTGTTCCATGTCGGGTAAAACTGTCTGTAACTGTATTAAACGTAATGCTCGAACCTGCAGAATTATAGTACGAAGAAACAAAACTATAGCCACTGCTTCCATTATTTTGGAAAAGAGAAGATGCAATCGGCAATTCCATTATCGGACTATTAACCGTCTGATTGGCAATTGTTATTTGTGAAATGTACCAATTATTATTAAAAAGCTCAGCATTTTGCCCAAACAAAGAGCAACTGATGAATAGAAAGAATAATTTTGTTTTCATAGAAAAGTTTTTCCCAAATATAAGAAATATACCTTTTACTTTTAATGAGAAACAGCTTTCAAACCAATTACAGAACCAATTAATGTAGAAATGAAGAATATCCTCCAGAAACTTGCAGGGTCTTTAAATACTAAAATCCCTACCAAAGCGGTTCCTACAGCGCCAATTCCGGTCCAGACTGCATAAGCGGTTCCGATAGGTAATGTTTCTGTAGCTTTGATAAGCAAAAGCATACTGATGATGAGACAAACCAAAAATCCTCCAAACCACCAATACATTTCGTTTCCGGTTGTTTCTTTTACTTTTCCGAGGCATGATGCAAAAGCCACCTCAAATAATCCTGCAATGATTAAAATAATCCAGTTCATTGATATAATTTTATACTGCAAAATTGAGGTTTTAAAGTGAAATAAAATTTTACAAATGTTAAAAATGAAATTTATTTCTAAGGTTTTTTTGATAAATACAATGAAAAACTCCCGCAGATTTAGCTAATTAAGCAAATTTTTTATCTGAGTCATCTGCTCAATCTGCGAAAATAATTTAATAATGCTTAATTTCTGCTCGAATTCTACTCAAACTTACCTGAGAAATTCCCAAATAAGAAGCAATATAACCAAGCTGAACTCGCTGCAGCAGATAAGGTTTTTCTTTTAGCAAGTCTTTATACCTTTCCATTGCAGTTTTATATTGCCTGGAAATGATTAATTCTTCAGTTTTTACAAGCTCGTGTTCTGCAAATTTCCGACCCCAATTTGCAATGTGAATGTCTTCATTATAAAGCGTTTTAAGCTTACTGGTTTCCAATCTGTAAAATTCGCAGTCTTCCAAAAGTTCTATATTTTCATAGCCCGGTTTTTCATCGACATAACTTTTCATCGAAACAATGGTTTCGCCTTCAGTTCCAAACCAAAAAGTGATGTCGTTATTTTCTGTAGAAGCATAGGCGCGCACGATTCCTTTCTTTAAAAAATAGAGGTAAGGAATCACTTTATTGGCTTCCATCAGGCAAAATCCTTTAGGATAGCTTACTTCAGAAATATGCTGTATTAAGCTTTCATTAGAAGCTTTCGGAAGAGGATATATCGTATCAATAATTTCTTTAATATTCATCAGAATAATTTGTTTGGAATTAATAGCAGAATTTCCAATCATATCAAAATAGCTAATTAAAATCAAATCTTTTACAATCTTAAAAAGTATTTAGCATGGATAATACTTTTGAGACTTTGAGATATTTAAATTTATTTCAAAAATAAACTTTTTTAAGCATCTAATTTTCCAATATTAAACGAAAGACCGATTTTGTTTTACTAACTTTGCAGATTGTAATAAAAACGACTTAATTTTTATATATGCATAAAGCAGGATTTGTAAATATCGTTGGAAAGCCAAATGCCGGAAAATCTACCCTTCTTAATCAATTGATGGGAGAGAAGCTGGCTATTGTTACACAAAAGGCTCAGACAACCCGACATAGAATTTTTGGAATTTATAATGAAGAAGACTTGCAGATTGTATTTTCTGACACTCCGGGAGTTTTAGACCCAAAATACGGTTTGCAGGAAAAAATGATGGATTTTGTAAAAGATTCTTTACAAGATGCAGACGTTTTTCTTTTTATTGTAGATGTTACCGATAAAGCAGAACCCTCAGAATTTTTAATTGATAAACTAAATAAAATTCCGGTACCGGTTTTATTATTATTAAATAAAATTGATCAAACCAACCAAGAAGGCCTTGAAAAAATTGCGACTGAATGGCACGAGAGAATTCCTAAAGCTGAAATTCTTCCTATTTCTGCGTTAAATGCTTTCAACCTTGACATTATTCTACCGAAATTAAAATCAATGTTACCCGAAAGTCCGGCATACTACGATAAAGATATGTATACCGACAAACCGGAGCGTTTCTTTGTAAACGAAGCTATCAGAGAGAAAATTCTTTTAAATTACGAGAAAGAGATTCCTTATTCTGTAGAAGTGGTAACGGAAATGTTTAAGGAAAAAGAAGGGATTATCTTCATAGATTCTATTATTTATGTAGAAAGAGATACCCAAAAAGGAATTATCATCGGACATAAAGGTGAGGCTATAAAAAAAGTAGGAACAGAAGCTAGAATTGATTTGGAGAAGTTTTTCTCAAAAAAAATTCACCTGAATCTTTTTGTAAAAGTGAAAAAAGATTGGCGAAAAAATGACAGAGATTTAAAGAATTTTGGATACAGATAGACTAAAACATCTCTATTCATCGTTGTATTAACGGATATTTTTATTAACTTTAGTTAAAATTTTCAGTCAATGAGCTATTCAAACACAAAAACGAATCCAATAATTTTCGATATTGTATTACTTATAGTAAGATTGTTTATAGGATTTGCGATGATTTCGCATGGATTTCCCAAACTTCAGGATTTAATTAATGGTGTTGAAAAACCTTTTTATGATTTTATCGGGCTTGGTCCGAAAATTTCTTTAATATTAACGGTTTTTGCTGAGTTTGTGTGTTCCATTTTTATTATTCTTGGTTTATTTACAAGAATTGCTTCAGGATTTTTAATCTTTACGATGGCTATTGCGGCATTTGTAGTTCATGGAGCAGACGGTTTTGACAAACGAGAATTAAGTTTATTGTATCTTTCAATTTACTTAATCATCATTTCATTTGGAGCCGGAAGATTTTCAATTGATGGAATGATTGAAAAACGCAGAAGAGCTAATGACTGGTAACGTCAATTTGTTATAAAATAAAATCCCGAAACATTTTGTTTCGGGATTTTTTATGTGAATTTGAAATATTTTATTCAATGAACGAATATCAAATCTCAAACTTCAGATTTCAAATTCTTACGCTAATTTTTGAGAATCTGCAACAAACTGAGCCAAACCGCTGTCTGTCAAAGGGTGTTTCAACAAACTCAAGATTGGAGGAAGCGGTGAAGTAATAACATCAGCACCGATTTTTGCACAGTCAATAATGTGCATTGAATGACGGATAGAAGCTGCTAAAATTTCAGTGTCATACATATAGTTATCAAAAATTAATCTGATTTCTTTGATTAGGTTTAAACCATCTGTAGTAATGTCATCTAATCTTCCTAAGAAAGGAGAAACGTAAGTAGCACCCGCTTTAGCTGCTAAAAGAGCTTGTCCTGGAGAGAAAATCAAAGTACAGTTGGTTTTGATACCTTTATCAGAAAAATATTTTAAAGCTTTAATTCCGTCTTTAATCATCGGGATTTTCACGACAATATTCGGGTGAATTGCAGCCAATTCATCACCTTCTTTAATCATTTCTTCATACGTTGTAGAAAGTACTTCAGCAGAAATATCTCCATCTACAATTTCGCAAATCGCTTTGTAATGGTTGTTAATAGCTTCAGTTCCCCTAATTCCTTCTTTAGCCATTAATGATGGATTGGTTGTTACTCCATCCAAAATACCAAGGTCTTTTGCTTCTTTAATTTGCTCTAAATTAGCAGTGTCAATAAAAAATTTCATTTTCTTTAAATAGATTTAATTTCGTAAAGATAAACATTCCATTTTGAGTGCGAAATTAATTTATGAATTACAAGATTTAACATTCAAAATCACCTTCTTTTTGAAGACCACCTGTATAATCATACCTTTAAAAACAATTAAAAAACCGAAGAAATTAAATGCTTCGGTTTTTTAATGTTTATGAATTAAGAACTTGACTTAATTTTACAGCATCCTGATTACTCGGGTCATACTGAATTGATTTTGCGACATACTCTTTTGCTTTATCAGTGTTGCCTTTTTGCTCATTAAAAGCAATGAAATAATAAGCGTATGCAAGATTTTTTTTACTTGTTTCAATCTCTTCCGGTTTTACGGTAGAAATATATTTTTCATAAGAAAGTTTGGCATTCAAATCATCTTTTGCAGACTGATAAGAATAGGCCTGACTGTAATAAGATGGAGACCAATCAGGTAAGAGTACTGATATTTTTTTCCACGTAGCAATTGCATTTTGCCAATCTGTAGCATCCTGATATGCAGTGGCTAATTTTGCTAGAGATTCTGCATCGTTGGGGTTGGTCTCAACTTGTTTTTTTAAACCTTCAATTACAGGATTGGTTGGTACCTGAGTTGTAGAAGCAACGACTTTTACACTATCAGTTTTCGGAGTGGTTTGGGCCACAAAAGCTCCTGTACTTCCTATCATTATTAAAGCTACAAATAGTTGTTTCGTATTAATTTTAATCGTTTTCATATTATTTTACATATTTAAAATTGTAGCTGTTGAAGTTCAAGAATAATTCCACAAAAGGCAAAGTTTTAGATTTCTTAAGTTTTTTTTGAACGTATTAACAGTTAGAAGACTTTTTTTAGCGTATTTTTTGATTTTTAGCTTCTTTGAGTTTATCTTTGTTTCATAACAACCTTATTATATTTCATCTTATGAATGTATTATTAGCCTCAACGTCTACACTTTTTGGTGGAGAATATCTTGAATATTTAAAAGAAGAACTCATTGATTTATATAAAGGAATTGATGAAATTATCTTCATTCCTTTTGCAAGACCGGGAGGTATTTCGCATGATGATTACACCGCAAAGGCAAAGTCTTTTTTTGAAACTATTAATATTAAAGTGAAAGGTCTGCATGAATTTGATGATGAAATTGAAGCTTTAGATTCAGCAAAAGGATATTTTACGGGTGGTGGAAACACTTTTTTACTGGTTAAAACGTTGCATGAAGAAAATCTAATGTCAGCTTTAAAACAAAACATAGAAAGCGGAAAAGCCTATTTAGGTTGCAGCGCAGGAAGTAACATTGGCGGACAAAACATGAAAACGACGAATGATATGCCGATTGTTTATCCTCCAAGTTTTGATTGTATGGGATTGGTTCCGTTTAATATCAATCCACATTATTTAGATCCTAATCCTGATTTGAAACATAACGGAGAAACCCGAGAAACAAGAATTAAAGAATTTTTAACGCAAAACGACATCAAAGTTGTAGGACTTCGCGAAGGAAACTGGATTAGAAAAATTGGCAATAAAATTACCGTTGAAGGAAATGAACTGACCAGAATTTTTGAAAAAGATAAAGAACCTTACGAGATTGAAGCCGGAAGCGAACTTTAAAACGATTAGTTCTTCGCCAAAAACTGCGGATGAAATTATGTATTGTGACAAATAACCGACATTTATGAAGTTATTCATTTATTTTAACATTAAGAGCGATTAAGATTAAAGAAAAATTAAGTAGAGCTTCGTTTTAAGTGTTCCGATAAATAAAATCTTTGATTTTTCGCTTAAAAAAACTTAAAAATTAAAATTCTATAAATTATATTTATTTATAGATTCAAAATAGAGTTTATAGAATTTCATTTACATACAAAATGGTTAAGAGTCGAATGATTCTTATCTTTATATTTTAATAAATAATATTTCCATGAAGAAAACCTTTGTATTTCTTACCCTTTCTACACAAATTATTTTTGCTCAAAATATTGCTCAAAAATTAGATGATGCTACAAAAAATCTAATGAATTCCTCTTTAGCTATTTCATCTAATCTATCTTTCTACGTTTCAGATGAAAGCGGAAATCTTGTGTATGACTTTCAGGGAAATAAAGGACTTTCAACAGCTTCAACGCAGAAAATTTTTACTGCAGCAGCAGCTTTGGAAACTTTAGGCAAAAATTATACGTACAAAACAACATCCTCATATTCCGGAACAATTTCTAATGGAAATCTAAACGGTAATCTTTTCATCACATCCAATGGTGATCCTACTTTGGGAAGTTGGAGATATGAAGGCTACAAACCTGAAAATTTTAGGCAAAAACTGATTGAAGCCATCAAAAAATCCGGGATTACAAAGATTTCAGGAGATTTAGTCATTGATGATTCTTATTTTGACCATCAAACCATTCCCGGAGGTTGGCCTTGGGATGATTTAGGAAACTATTACGGAGCTGGAGTTTGGGGAGTCAATTGGCGAGAAAACCAATTCGATATCAATATCAATGGTTCAGATTTTAAAAGTTTTTCTTATCCTTTAGAAGGAGTAAAATGGCTGAATGATTTAAAAGCAGCCGGAAATTCAGATCAAAGTTTAATTTTTACAGCGCCTTATTCTAGCGTTGCTTTAATCAACGGAAGTTTACCGGCAGGAAAAGTAACTACCGTTTCGGGATCTGTTCCTAATCCGCCATTGCAATTGGGGGTAGAAGTTCAGAAATGGCTGAAAGAATCAGGAATTGATTTTTCAGGAAAAGTAGTCACTCATGCTCAATTGGAAATCGAAGGTAAAATCGTAGAAACTCCAAAAAACAATATTTTTTTTACTTACGAATCGCCGACTTTAGATAAAATAATTTATTGGTTTCTGAGAAAATCTGTGAATTTATATGGCGAAAATTTAATTAAAACCTTGGGTAAAGAGAAAAAAGGCAATCCAAGTTTCAAAAGTGGAATTGCTTACTTAAAAGAATTCTGGAAGGCTAAAGGAATCAATTCAAATATGATCAATTTTGCTGATGGAAGCGGACTTTCGCCACAAAATTATGTTTCTGCAAAAGCACAGGTTCAGGCTTTAATTTACGCTAAAAAACAACCCTGGTTTGAATCGTATTATGACGGATTTCCTACTCAGGATAATGGCATGAAAATGAAAAGCGGAACCATGCGCGATACCAAATCCTACGCAGGCTACCAAACATCTAAAGACGGAAAAAAGTATGTATATTCGATTATTATCAATAATTATCAGGGTAGCGGAAGTACAGAACTACAGAAGATTTTGAATGTTTTAAAATAAAATAGAATTGAAAAAAAGATCCATATTCGCCAGATTCAACAACTGGTTTATTTTTTCGCTGATGACATTGGTGGTCGTGGCCATTGTAATTGCTTCAACAATGGTCGTCAATTACTTAAAGAAGGATGAAGTAAAGAGAGTTGATATTTTGGTGAAAGCTATAAAATTTCAACAGGATGTTACCCCAAGTCTTGAAGTTCAGGAGCTGCTTCTTGCTATTTATAGTTCAAACACAACGATTCCTGTGATTATTTTAGATAAAAATGATCAGCTTATAGAGTATAAACATTTGCCAAAAGAAATTGGCGATGATCCTCAAGCTATCATTGCTGAAGCAAAAAAAATGGAGAAAAAATATCCGGCCATAGAAATAAAAGTTCAGGGTGGAAATGATCAATATGTGTATTATGACAACTCAAAAATGTTGAATAACCTTCAATATTTCCCTTTTCTTTTAGGATTTTTTGTGCTGTGTTATTTCTTATTTTCTTTCTGGTTTTTAAGGACAGTTAAAAAAACTGATGAAGGTTATCTTTGGGCTGGTTTGGCAAAAGAAACAGCTCATCAAATCGGAACTCCGTTATCGTCAATGATGGGATGGATGGAAATCATGAAGCTTGAAAACCCCGATTCTGATGGTGTAAACGAAATAGAAAAAGATATTGAAAGACTCAGAACAATTTCTGAAAGATTCTCAAAAATTGGTTCCGTTCCCGAATTGAACGATAGTAATTTTAATGAAACCATTAAAGAAAATTACGATTATCTGAAAACAAGAATTTCAAAGAAAATCGATTTTACACTATTGCTTCCCACCTACAATATTTTGGTTCCGCACAATAAAATTCTGATGAGCTGGGTGATTGAAAATCTGGTAAAAAATGCTGTTGATGCAATGAAAGGGGAAGGCACTTTACAAATGTCGGTTTTTGAACGTAACAAAAACATTTTGGTTGAAGTAAAAGACAATGGAAGCGGAATGACAAAATATCAGGCTCAAAATGCTTTTAAGCCAGGGTATTCTACAAAAAAAAGAGGTTGGGGATTAGGTTTAAGTCTTGCAAAAAGAGTTGTACAGGAATACCATAATGGTGATATTAAAATCTCTCAAACAGAAGTAGGAAAAGGAACTACTTTTAGAATTGTGATTAAAAAAGAAAAATAATAAAAGAAATTAATGCCAAAAGCTAATTGCTAAAAGCCAGAAGCAAAAATTTCACTATTTTTGAAGCATGATTAAAGCGAGTAGTATCCATAAATCTTATGGAAGTCTGGAAGTATTAAAAGGAGTTGATATTCACATCAAAACTGGGGAAGTGGTCTCTATTGTTGGAGAATCTGGTGCCGGAAAATCTACATTATTACAGATTTTAGGAACTTTAGACACGCCTTCAACTCCTAAAAATTACGAGACTGAAATTTTGCTGAATGACCAATCTTTCATTTATATGAGCGATAAGCAGATTTCAAAATTCAGAAACCAGAATATTGGTTTTGTTTTTCAGTTTCATCAGTTACTTCCTGAATTTACTGCTTTAGAAAATGTTTTGCTGCCTACCAGAATTGCAGGAACCAGCGAAAAGGAAGCTTTAGATAAGGCTTATCAATTGTTTGAAGATTTAAAAATCGCAGAAAGAGTTCATCACAAACCCAATCAGTTATCGGGTGGTGAAGCACAGAGAGTTGCTGTGGCAAGAGCTTTGATTAATTCTCCGAAAATTATTTATGCAGATGAGCCGACAGGAAATTTAGACTCGAAAAACGCTGATGATCTTCACCGATTATTTTTCGATTTGAGAGATAAATACAACCAAACTTTTGTAATTGTAACACATAATCCACAATTGGCAGAAATTACAGATCGCAAACTGGTGATGAAAGACGGATTAATCATTGAATAATTTTTCAATTATGAAATCTCTCATTTTTGTATTTATATTTTTTATTTCCTGTACTCAGTCAAAAGCTCAGGAAAATATAGATGTTTTGCCTAAAGAAAGAATTTCAGAGCTTAAAAATTATATTAAAGATAAAAACTACAATCAAAATCTGGCAGTTTTCATTAATTTTAAAATTCATTCAGGAAAGTATCGGTATTTTGTCTATGACTTGAAAAATGATAAAATAGTACAGAAAGCAATTGTATCTCATGGGTCAGGATCAGTAATTCCGAAATCGAATCAGCTTAAATTTTCTAATGTTGAAGGTTCTTACCAATCTTCTTTAGGGAAATATGAAATTAGACAAAGTTATGTAGGGCAATTTGGTAAAGCCTATCGCTTACAAGGTTTAGATTCTACCAATAGTAACGCTATGCAGCGAGCGATTGTTTTGCATTCTTTTGGATGTGTTCCTGATCAGGAATCTCAAAATTTGGCATGTTTAAGCTTAGGTTGTCCTATGCTTTCTACAAAAGCTTTTAAGGAAACAGCAAAGATTTTAGACCAATCAAAAAAGAGTATTATTTTATATGCTTTTTACTAAAAAAACAATAATTGATGAAAAAAACTTCTACCATTTTATTTATTTTAACTCTCCTTGCTTCTTGTCAAAAAAAAGAAATACATAAGGAAGACTTGTCTTTAAACCTTAAAAAAGGCTACGAACAGACTTTGATTTATACAACCTCGACCGTTGGGAACAAAAATGGTGAAATGAACGATACTACAGAAGTAAAATATAAAGTAGATTCTGTAGATCAGGATAAAAATTATTACATCACCGGTGAAGTTCTTAGGATGAATTTTAGTCAAAATATGTTTGGTGAAACAATTTATTATGATTCGAGGGATCAGTCAAATTCAGATTTTGGATTAGGTGCTGAAATAAAACCCGTCATCAATAATCCTTTTACATTTAAAATAGATAAACACGGGAAAGTTCTTGAAAAGCATAAGTTTAAAGCTGAAATTTCGAAAGATTTAGACCCAAGCCAATACACTCTTATTCCTCTGTCTTTTCCTAACGAAAGCGTAGATGTAGGATTTATGTGGAAGGGCAAAGTCATAAATACGTTAACGAAATTTTTACCCGTAACTACAGATTACACCTACAGAGGGATAAAAGACGGTAAAATTGAAGTTTCTGTTCTTTCAAGAATGTCGGGAATGTCTAATGTTTTAAAAGATACGGAGATTAATGGTAAATATCTTTTTGACAGCAAAACCAAAGCACTGATTTCTGCAGAAAGACAAATGCCTGTACAATCGGGTGGTGGAACAGTTACTTTTGAAATTATTCAAAAAATGGAAGGTTTTAATTAAAATTTAATAACCAAACTTATGTCTATAAAATTTTTGGCAGAAGATGACAGACCGAGAGAAAAGTTTTTACTGAAAGGTAAAAACTCACTTTCTGATTCTGAGCTTTTGGCTATCATTATGGGCAGCGGAAGCAGAGACGAAACAGCGGTAGAATTAGCAAGGAAAATTCTGGCATCGGTTGATAATAATTGGCATCAGTTGAGTTTATTAACGATTAAAGATTTAATGAAATTTAAAGGAGTGGGGGAAGTAAAAGCAATTTCAATCGCCACAGCTTTAGAAATAGGAAAAAGAAGAGCGAGCCAGGAAATCCCCGAAAAGCCAACGATTTCAAGCAGTAAAGATGCTTATAACATCCTGAAACTACATTTATCAGACCTCAGAACCGAAGAGTTTTGGGCTATTTTTTTGAACCAAAGCAATAAAGTAATTCACATCGCCCAGCTTACACAAGGCGGAATTAATCAATCAATTGTAGACATCAGAATACTTTTTAAAATAGCTTTAGACCATTTTTCTACAGGCATTATCATTTCGCACAATCATCCGTCAGGAAATTTAAAACCAAGCGAAGAAGACCTCAATATCACCCAAAAAGTGAAGGAAGCAGGAAATGTTATGAATATTCAGCTTTTGGACCATTTAATTATTACACAAAACACATATACAAGTTTTGCAGACGAAGGATTATTATGATTAGAAGATTAAAATATAATGAAATTGATTTTGAAAAATACACTCAATGCCTTGAAAACTCCGCACAGCGAAAATACTCTGCCGCAAAACAGTTTTTAGATATTTCTTCTGACAAAAAATGGGAACTTTTGGTGTATGGAGATTACGAAGCTGTAATGCCGGTTCCTTATGTGTTTAAATCGGGGATTAAAATCGTTCATAATCCTATGCTTTGTCAGCAATTAGGGGTTTTTTCAAAAGAAGATAATGTAGAAATTAATGAGCAGTTTCTTGGTTTCTTAGAGAAAAATTATCTTATCAGAATTTATAGTTTTAATGAATTCAATCATTTTAAAACCTCTTTAAAATCTAAAAAAAACTATCTTATTTTACCTAATGATTATGAGACTGTTTATTCTAAATATTCACCAAAAAGGAAAAGAAAGCTTAGGCTTGATGAAGAAATCGTAAAGAATTCTGAGATTAAAAATATTAGTTTTTCTCAGGCTGAAAGCTTTATTAAAGAGAATTTTTTAGGAGCAGATAAAGAAGAAGATGTAGAGTTTTTCATGAATATTTTTAAAAATATGTATGAGGCAAACTGTTTGAATTTTTCGGCTTTTTATCTCAACCAAAGAGTTATCAATATTATTGTAATGTATGTTGATGATTTTAATGCAGCACTTTTGGGAACATTTAATGATAAAGAATCCGTTAAAGTATCGGGAGCTTCTGTTTTGATAGACAAGTATATAAAAGAAAATATTCAAACAAAAATATTTGATTTTGAAGGGAGCGAATTACCGAATGTGGAAGAGTTTTTTAGAGGCTTCAGACCGGAGCTTCGTCCTTACCATTTGATTGAATATTCAAAAAAAGACATCATTAAAAAATTGCTGAACTTGAAATTTATCATGAAACTTTAATTTAATCACGCTCTTTAGAATAGTTCTACATATTATTCTTAAATTTATAAAAGTATTTACAAACTAATCGCAATGCTAAAGAAGATTCGCAATTATAAGTTGCCCTACATGATTTATAATTTTTTCAATAAAAAAAAATTACAGCATAACATTCCGCTTTATAAAAAATACGGACTTGATAAAAGCTACTTTTCAAGCATCTCAAGCAAAGATTTTGCCCATTTACCTGAAAATGAAAGGATATTTGATGAGCAAAAACTATTCGATACAGAGTTTTACAAGAATCTTTCCGAAGAAAATAAAACCAGTGCCGCAGGTTTTGACGATAAAGGGTTCTTAGTTTTGAGGAATTATATTAAACCCGAAACTGCAGATCAAATCAATGATGAGATTGAGAAACTGATGAAAGCGGGAACCATAAAATTTCGTTATGGAGGCAAGTTGATGTTTGTTATTCATCATTCTGAAATCATTAAAAATATTGGAAATGATAAAAACCTACTCGAATTTTTATCGGTTTTGATTGATGGAGATGCCAAATTGTTTCAGAGCATCAATTTTATCAATGGAAGCCAGCAAAAAACACATTCAGACAGCATTCACATGACGACTTATCCTTTGGGTGGCCTTCTCGGAGTTTGGATTGCCCTAGAAGATGTAGATGAAACAAATGGTGCTCTACATTATATTCCGGGAAGCCATAAACTTCCGTATTTCCTGAATTCTGATTACGATAATGAAGGAACTCCATTTAAAATAGGTAAGAAAAGCTATTTGGCTTACGAAGAGTATCTAGAAAATAAAGTGAAAGAATTAGGATTAAAAAAGGAAATTTTCAGAGCTAAAAAAGGAGATCTTTTGATTTGGCATGCCAATATTCTTCACGGTGGCGAACCACACTTAGACAAAACAAAGACAAGAAAAAGCTTAGTGTATCATTATTTTGATGAGAAAAGCGTGTGTTATCATGAGGTTACCCAAAGACCTGCCTTATTTGAATTGTAAATATACCTAAGAAAACGATCTTTTTTGATAGCTTTATCTTATTAATCTCTACAAATCCTTAATATTACATTGTTGATGCTATCTATTTTTCTTAGATTTTTGATTTTTCCACCGATGGTCAACAGAATGATGATTGGTTATTATCTCATCATTATTCTTAGTTTAGTTTACATTCAAAGTTCAAAAGAAGATTTATTTAAAAAACTTTCCTAAGAGCCAATTTATTAGTAATTTTGCTACCTCAAATTATGACAGATTTTTCAGACTATTTACCCTATGCAGCCGCATTAGTTATAGCAATTCCGTTTTTGGTTTTGCTGAGACAATTTGTGTATTCGTACATCAACTTAAAAAATCAGGAGATAAAACTACTTTCTGTAAAATCTAATTCTGAAAATAAAACCCATTCTTATGAAAGAATGACTCTTTTTTTAGAAAGGATAAAACCTTCAAACCTTATTCTTAAGTTTGATAAAGACCTTGCAGCTCACGAGTTTGTATTTCTTACCGAGAAAACCATCAATGAAGAGTTTGATTATAATGCTTCACAGCAACTTTATTTAACAAAAAATTCATGGCAGAATATCGTAGATTCTAAAAACGCAATCATAGATTTGCTGCACAAAACTTACGAAAGTCTTAATAACAACCCGAATCTTAATGAATATAAAACCGTTTTTATCATGAATTATATGAATGATAATGATTATATCGGGGCAACAATAGAAGATTTGAGAAGAGAAATTTTAATAATAGCTTAATTTAAATAATAAATATAAATAATGATTCCAAATTTTAAAGCACATCCGTGGCATGGGATTTCTGCAGGGGAAGATGCGCCAAACGTGGTTAACGTATTCGTGGAAATAGTTCCTTCAGACACCATTAAATATGAAATAGATAAAGAAACTGGTTACCTTAAAGTAGACAGACCTCAGAAGTTTTCTAATATTATTCCTGCATTATACGGTTTTGTTCCTAGAACTTACTGTAATGAAGAAGTAATGAGATTAGCGGTAGAAAGTGGTGCTACAGACGTTACGATGGGAGATCATGACCCTTTGGATATCTGTGTATTAAGCTCTCACAATATTCATTCAGGAGGACTTTTGATGGAAGCTATTCCTATCGGAGGTTTCAAAATGATTGATGGAGGTGAAGCTGATGATAAAATTGTAGCCGTAATGGTTAGTGATCACGCATTTGGTCATTTCAGAGATATTTCAGAATTGCCTGAAGCTGAAGTAAAAAGATTGATGCACTATTTCTTAACGTATAAAAACTTACCAGATGAGCCTGCAAAATGTAGAATCCAGGAAGTGTACGGAGCAGAGCATGCAAGAAAAGTAATTATAGCTTCTCAGGAAGATTACGCAAGTAAATTTGGAGGATAAGATTCTCTTTATTTAAGATATAAAAAAGGGTAGATGAACAATTCATTTACCCTTTTTAGTTTTTACAACCTAAATATTTAATGATGAGAAGAAGAAGAAGATGGAATTAAAATATTGACGCCGGCTTGTATTGCCGTTCCTCCAAATCGATTTTCTGTTGCGAAATTTTGAGTAACTCTTGCCATTACTCCAATTTTCATGGGAACTATCCAGTAAGAGCCAAAAGCTCCAATCCCAGCAATTTGATCAGACGCAAAACCTCCGTTAGTCCCTTTATCATCACCTACTTGAGTAGCGTAGTGGGCAAATGCTCCTATTTCGTCTCCTCTTGAGTTTAAGACGTGAGATCCGCCTGCATCAATTGTAAAATGAGTCCCTTCTTTGAAATCGGTGTCTTTTTGCCATTGATTCACCTCTAAAGTCGTTGCCAAACTAATATTGGTTTTAGAGGTTGGCTTCATTTTTCCCGCTACACGAATGTTATGCGACCAATATCCATGTCCTCCGTTATCTAAATCGTGAGGTTTATATTTTCCTGTGGGAGCCCAGACTCCGTAATTAAGAGCGTAACTGAATTTTCCTTTCGTCCAAGATAACCAAACGGGCTGAATGTACATATCGCCAATCCCGATGCTTTTGTTGGTGAAAACATAAGTTCCTGATCCCGTCTGACTAGAATAATAGTCTAAAGCAATATTTGCCGTCGGGCTATTCAGGGTAGGAATAATCATCATTCCCCAATTGGCTCCTAAAACCTTACCTTTTCCTCCATATATTGCCATTAAAATAAAAGAATTGGTGACTACATTTTGTTTAATCTTAAGATCTGTAGGATTTCCAGGAGCTGGATTTATTAATTGATCAGATTTTTTTCCTGAAGCATTATGATAATCCATATTGGCATATCCGTACCAGACTGGGATAATCCATCCGGCATGAGGGGCAAAATAATCATTCGGATTAAAGGAAGATCCGTTGTAATGACCTTGTCCAAATAATATCGTTCCTGAAAATAAAAAAACGATGCATGAGATAATTTTTTTCATAATAAGTTGTTTTTAATGAAAACTATAATTCTGAAATCATTTACTTTCTGGTGTAAACCGGAATGCCTTCTTTTATTGTTTCTAAAACAATAATGCTTCGGATTTTTTCTGGATCTATCGTTACCGGATTTTTATCTAGTATGACAAAATCTGCCAATTTTCCAGCTTTTATTGAGCCTTTTGTTTTTTCTTCCTGAAGTTGATAAGCAGCATTGATGGTAATTGCTTTCAATGCTTGAAGAGGAGTGATTCTTTCATCAGGTCCTAAGATTCGTCCAGAACGGGTTTTTCTGTTAACAGCAGCATAAACGGCAGTAATCAAATCTGGAGGGGTGACAGGGGCATCATGATGAATCGTGAAAATAATCCCTGCTTGCAATGCAGAGTTTGCTGGACTGATAAAAGAAGCTCTTTCAGGACCGAAAACACTTGAGTAATGCCAATCTCCCCATAAATAAGTGTGTGTGGAAAAATAAGAAGGAATAACCCCCAAATCTTTTATTTTTTGAATATGATCAGGGCGGCTATTTTGTACATGAATCAACGTTGCACGCAATTCTGGAGTATAAATATTTTCGTCTTTTAATCTTTTGATAACCCGTATCGCTTGATCTATTGCAGCATCTCCATTTACGTGAAGCTGAGCGGTGATATGATTTTGAAATAAAGTTTTTAAATCTTCGTATAGAACTTCGTCTGTAAATATTGGGAAGCCTTTATAATCTTTAGACTGACCTTCAGGTGGAACAAGATAAGGCTGTGTTAGCCAGGCTGTTTTTCCTTGTGGAGAGCCATCATCAGAAAATTTAAACCCTCCAAGTTTTAAATGATTTTGATATTTCATGTATTTAGGTTTAAAAACATCCAAATCCTTTTTAAAATACTCATAATCTGGAAAATAAACCACATCAACTTTAAATAAATGTTCAGCAGCGGCTTGTTCCAAAAGATCTACACTTTCTCCCATCGTTCTTCCATCACAAATTGTGGTTTGCCCATAACTTAGCCATTCTTCTTGTGCTTTCATAAGATTATTCATAGCCTGAGCTTTAGAATCACCTGTTTTCATTTTTTCGGTAATAGTAAGTAATGCTTTAAAACTTGCATTTTCTTCTAACTTTCCGTTAAGTTTTCCATTCTTATCTCTTCCTAAATGTCCTCCTTCAGGATCTTTTGATGCATCTGATAAATTGACTAGTTTTAGCATCGCAGAATTAGCAACACTAACGTGACCCGAAGTATGAATTACAATAATAGGATTGGTTGTACTGATTGCATCAAGCTCTTCTTTTGTTGGATGTCGGTGTTCTACCATGATGGCATCATCGTATCCATTCCCAATAATAGGCTGATTTTCCGGAATTTTATGCTCTTTTATATAATTTCTAATGGTATTTTGTAAATCTTTAATAGAGTTAACAGTGCCATAAGGTTCAGGAAATAAATCTATCGCTTGTATTAAACCTGCTCTTGAAGTAAAATGACCATGAACATCTATGAAGCCTGGCAATAAAGTTTTGCCTTTAAGGTCAATCATTTTTGTCTTATTATTGACATGATGATTAGCCTCAGTTTTAGATCCTGCAAAAAATATTTTTCCATTTTTTACAACAACTGCCTCCACTTTGGGAGAGGCGTCTTCCATTGTCAAAATAGATCCTCCAAAATAAAGAGATTCTGCAGATTTTCTAGTTTGGCAACTACTGATGAAGAATGCTGAAATTGATAAATAAATTAAAGTTTTCATAATAGTTTTATATAAAATGGTATTGAATAAATTTACAAAAAAATAGAATAATCATACCTAATTTTTAAAAGTATTTACAAAATTCATTACATTTATAAAGATAATTACAATTTATTAACATAAAAATAATAAACTATGGATTTATTTATGCTAGTTCCAATTTTTGGGGTACTTGCCCTTCTTTTTACTTTTATTCAAAGCAGGTGGGTGAGTAAGCAAAATGCCGGAAATGAAAAAATGAAAGTTATCAGCGGGCATATCGCTGACGGTGCAATGGCTTTTCTAAAGGCCGAGTACAAGATTATGATGTATTTTGTGATTATAGTTGCCATTTTATTAGCCGTGATGGGAATGACTAATTCCAATTCACATTGGGCTATTGGAATTGCCTTTATTATCGGCGCCATATTATCAGCATTGGCAGGTTTTATAGGAATGAAAATTGCAACAAAAGCCAATGTAAGAACTGCCGAAGCTGCAAAAACTTCTTTATCTAAAGCTCTTAAAGTATCTTTCACTGGGGGTTCTGTGATGGGAATGGGAGTAGCCGGATTAGCTGTTTTAGGTTTAGGGTCAGTCTATTTAATTATTAAACAAATTTTTGCTCCTCATGCAACCGTAGATTCTCACGAAATGGAAAGAGCTATTGAAATCCTCACAGGATTTTCTTTAGGCGCAGAATCTATTGCTTTATTTGCCAGAGTGGGAGGCGGTATTTACACCAAAGCTGCCGACGTTGGAGCTGATTTAGTAGGAAAAGTAGAAGCCGGAATTCCTGAAGACGACCCTAGAAATCCAGCAACAATTGCAGATAATGTGGGAGATAACGTAGGTGATGTAGCAGGGATGGGCGCTGATTTATTTGGTTCATATGTAGCCACAGTTTTAGCAACGATGGTCTTGGGAAGAGAAACTCTTTCTAATGATTCATTTGGAGGGTTTGCTCCGATTTTATTACCCATGCTTATTGCCGGAACTGGGATTATTTTCTCAATGATTGGTACTTTATTCGTTAAAATTAATGATAATGAAGGAGCATCTACATCAAATATACAGAATGCTTTAAACTTAGGAAACTGGGGAAGTATCGTCATCACAGCAGTAGCTTCTTATTTCTTAGTTAATTATCTCTTACCTGAAACGATGGTTCTCAGAGGTCATGAGTTCTCCAAAATGGGTGTTTTTGGAGCCATTATCGTTGGTTTAGTCGTAGGAACTTTAATGAGTATTATCACCGAATTTTATACGGCAATGGGAAAAAGACCGGTTTCCAGTATTGTTAAACAGTCTTCTACCGGTCACGCAACCAATATCATTGGTGGACTTGCTGTAGGAATGGAATCTACATTTTTACCAATTCTAGTGCTTGCTGGAGGAATTTACGGTTCTTATTTATGTGCCGGATTATACGGCGTTGCCATTGCCGCAGCAGGAATGATGGCTACAACAGCTATGCAGTTGGCAATCGATGCTTTCGGGCCTATTGCTGATAATGCAGGTGGTATTGCCGAAATGAGTGAACTACCAAAAGAAGTTAGAGAAAAAACAGATATTTTAGATGCTGTAGGAAATACTACCGCTGCCACCGGAAAAGGGTTTGCAATTGCTTCTGCAGCCTTAACAGCACTCGCGTTATTTGCAGCATTTGTTGGAATTGCAGGCATTGACGGTATCGACATTTACAGAGCCGATGTTTTAGCTGGATTATTTGTCGGCGGAATGATTCCGTTTATATTTTCATCTTTGGCGATTACTGCCGTTGGACAGGCTGCAATGGCAATGGTGGAAGAGGTGAGAAGACAATTTAGAGAAATCCCCGGAATTCTTGAAGGAACAGCCGAACCGGAATATCAAAAATGTGTTGCCATTTCTACCGATGCTTCAATCCGTAAAATGATGCTTCCGGGAGCGATTGCAATTGTATCACCATTATTGGTTGGCTTTATTTTCGGACCTGAAGTATTGGGCGGCTTTTTGGCTGGAGCCACAGTTTGCGGCGTTTTAATGGGAATCTTCCAGAATAATGCTGGTGGAGCTTGGGATAATGCTAAAAAATCTTTCGAAAAAGGAGTAGATATCAATGGGCAAACCTATTACAAAGGTTCAGAACCCCATAAAGCTTCTATAACAGGAGATACAGTAGGTGATCCGTTTAAAGATACTTCAGGGCCTTCGATGAATATTTTAATTAAATTAATGTCGATTGTTTCTTTGGTTATTGCACCTACTTTAGCTGTTTTACATAAAGATAAAATTGAAGCCAATAGAAAGGCGAAAATTGAAGCTTTAACAAAAATGTCAGGAATTTATCCTGCTATAATAGCCAATACACACGTCATCAATACCGTGGTTATTGCACCAAAAATCATTAAAGGTTATCTGAATGAAGACGGAGATTTCGTTTACGATACAGGAAATATTCAGGAAGTAGAGCTTGAAGGTGGCAAGAAAATTACTATTGGTGAAGGAAGTCAGCTTTATCAAATGTATAATGCCGTAAAAAACAAAGACCAGGCAGTTTTAGACCCAAATAACTGGTTTACATTGGAGAATTTGTATTTTGAAGTAGGCTCAAGCAACCTTAAACCTAAAGCAGAAGCTCAATTATTAAATTTGGTAGAATTGATGAATGCATATCCTACTATGAAAATAAAATTGGGTGGCTATACCGACAATACCGGAAATCAGGAAACCAATCAGAAGCTTTCTAATCTTAGAGCGCAGACAACTAAGCTGAAACTTTTAGAATTGGGAATTTCAGGAGACCGTATCGAAACAGAAGGCTACGGCTCGCAACATCCAGTTTGTGAAGCTAATGACACCGAGGAATGTCGCTCGAAAAACAGAAGAATTGATGTAAGAGTTACTGCTCTTTAAAACAAATTAAAAGGAAATTTTAAGCACTGCATTTTGCGGTGCTTTTGTTATTTTTATCTACCGGCTTTTAGAGCTTTAAATTCAAATGAAAATAATTTATCTCGCAGATTTTGCTGATTAAGCAGATTGATTCTTCTATTTTTAATCTGCGAGAATTGTATAAAAAATGATTTAGTAAATGACATTTTTTTTAACCGCAAAAGTGACAAAAGATTTTATAATGGATAAGTTTTCCAAAAGCTAATAAAACAAGTGATGAAGTAAAGAAAACATTTTGTAAACTTTTGAACGTCTCTTTTTCCAATCATTTCTTTTGATGCTTTTGCGGTTAAAAAAGATTTTAAGTTATTGCCATGTACTATAAAAAAATGATTAAAAAAATCAAAAGTCAATCATACAGAATTTAAATTAATATTCTAAGACCGTACAATCTATATAATTCGGTGAAATTAGAGAGAGTAAAAACTGCTTATTTATTACAAGTTCTTCTTTAAATGTTCCAAAGCTTGAATAATCACTTCATCTTTTTTAGCAAAACTAAATCGGATATAATCTGAGTCTGTTTTAGAGTGATAAAATGCAGAAAGTGGTAAGCAAGAAACTTTCTTTTCTACAGTTAACCATTTCGAAAACTCAACATCAGTCATTGTTTTGGTAAGATTTCTGAAATTTACAATTTGAAAAAAACCACCCTGAGATATTTCTTCAACAACTAAAGGAGTCGGTTGTATCAATTCATTAAAAATATCACGCTTATCCTGCATGATTTTTTGATTTTCTGCTGGATTAAAGACATCAAGATACTTTGCAATGGCATATTGACAAGGCGAATTGGAACTGTATGAAATATATTGCTGATGATTCCTGAAATTGATAAGTAATTCTTCTGAAGCTAAAAGATAACTAACCTTCCAGCCTGTTGCGTGGAACATTTTGCCAAAAGAAAATATACAAAACGTTCTCTTTCTTAATTCAGGATGTAAAAATGAGCTATAATGTTCTTCATTGTCATAATAGTAAATATCATAAACTTCCTCAGAAATAAGATAGATTTCCTGATGTTTGATAAGCTCATACAATTGATTCCAGTCTTCTTTAGTCCACGTTTTTCCGGTGGGATTTTGAGGAGAATTTACAATAATCGCTTTTGTTTTTGTAGAAATACATTGTTGAAGCTTTTCCCAATCAATTTTAAAATCATTATCCAAATTATAGTAAACAGGAACCCCGCCATTCAAAACGATAGAAGGAGCATAGGTGTAATAAGAAGGCTGAATAACGATAACTTCATCACCCGCATTTAAAATAGACTTTAAAGATGTGTATAACCCAAATGTAGAACACGGAACGATGTTTACTTCTTCATATTTTAATTTTAAACTGTTTTTCCTGTTTAAATTAAACCGAATAATATTCTCAATCAATAAAGAATTACCCGCCAACGATTCGTAGCTGTGGCTAATCATATCTACAGATTCTTTGAGGAAATACCGAAGACGCGGGTCAATTTCAAAATCGGGAAGCCCTAAAGACAAATCGTAACTTTGATGTCTGGAAGAAAGCTCAGACATTTCTGTGAAAAATTTATAATCATTAAATCCGTAATTTTTTTCCATAGTGTTTCCCAAATATATAAAAAAAATGGTATCGGTAAGCAGGTGAAATATTTTTGTTATTTTTAGAGAAATATTTTTTTAATTATGAAGCAATTACTTCTTCCGATATTTTCTGCAATTATTCTTACGAGTTGTGGAGCAGCAAATACATCGATTAATAATCAGAACCAAAATGCGAGTTCAAGTAATCTTAAAAATGAGAAAGCCTTTAATAAAGCATATCAGAAGATTAAACTTAAAGACTTAAAGAAGAATCTATATGTGATTGCGTCTGACGAAATGGAAGGAAGAGACACGGGAAGTCCTGGTCAGAAAAAGGCAGGTGAGTATATTATTCAATTTTATAAAGATTTAGGCGTTTCATATCCTAAAAAATTAGCTTCATATTATCAAAAAGTACCGTCTTCTTACATGAATAAAAGAGGTGGCGGAAATCTTCCTGATTCTGAAAATATTTTAGCATTTGTAGAAGGAAGCGAAAAACCAGAAGAAATCATTGTAATTTCTGCACATTACGACCATGTAGGAACAAAAAATGGAGAAGTTTATAACGGGGCAGATGACGATGGAAGCGGAACTGTTGCAGTAATGCAGATTGCAAAAGCCTTTCAAAATGCTAAAAATAAAGGAAACGGTCCTAAACGGTCGATTTTATTTTTACACGTAACGGGAGAAGAGCACGGACTTTTCGGGTCTTCTTATTACTCTGACAATCCTGTTTTTCCTTTGGCAAACACCGTTGCTGATTTAAATATCGACATGATTGGAAGAGATGACGCAGAAAACAGAGGAAAAAACTACGTGTATGTGATTGGTTCTGAGATGCTAAGTTCAGAATTAAAAATCATTAATGAAGCAGCTAACAAAAAAACAAATAATCTGGAATTAAACTATAAATATGATGACCCTAAAGATCCAGATAGATTATATTACCGTTCAGATCATTATAATTTTGCAAAACATGGGATTCCTGTAGCATTTTTCTTTGATGGCATACATGAAGATTATCACAAGCCAACAGATGATGTTGAGAAAATTGACTTTCCGTTGTTACAAAAGAGAACGCAGCTCGTGTTTGCTACCGCTTGGGAGCTTGCAAATCGTGAAGCAAGAATTGTAGTTGATAAAAAATAAACTTGGAGTATTTTAGTATTTTAGTTTTAAAGTATTTCAGTGTATTGATTTTTAAACCTTTAAATTTTTATTTTTTGAATTGCATAACTAAAAACTAAACAACTAATCCCTAAAATCATGAATCAAAAAATCAAATCAATAAGATCCTTTATAGGTTCTAAAAACTTTGCAGAAAGCAGAGCATTTTACAGAGATTTAGGATTTGAAGAAGTAGAAATTGACCCTAAATTTTCGGTCTTTAAAAAAGGAGATTTTGCCTTTTATCTACAAGATTATTATGCAAAAGAGTGGATTGAAAACACCATGATTTTCCTTGAAATAGAAAATGTAGACCTTTATTGGGAAGAACTTATTTCTTTAAATCTAAAAGAAAAATACGACTCCATCCGATTGGTTCCTATAAAAACTGAGGATTGGGGTAAAGAATGTTTTCTTATTGACCCGGCGGGTGTTTTGTGGCATTTTGGTGAATTTTTTACTGTTTAAAATATGATTTACGCATTTGATACTTTTTATTACGAAGATTTTGCAAAAACGGTCTGTATTGCCTTCGAAAACTGGACTTCTGAAATTGAAAGTTTTATTTATACCGAAAATACAGAAATTAATGCTGATTATGAAAGTGGAGCTTTTTACAAAAGAGAATTACCTTGCATTTTAAGCTTATTAAAACAAATTGATTTAGCAGATGATGACCTCATTATTGTTGATGGCTATGTAACGTTGGATAATACTGGAAAAATAGGATTAGGAGGCTATCTTTATCAATCTTTAAATGAAAAAAATCCTGTTATTGGTATTGCTAAAAACGGATTTGCCAGTGAAGATTCTTTAAGAAAAACCGTTTTTCGTGGAGAAAGCAAAACACCATTATTTCTTACTGCGATTGGAATTGATGCAGATGATATGAAAAGTAATGTAGAAAATATGCACGGCGCATATAGAATGCCTACATTATTGAAAAAGCTTGACCAGCTTACAAGAGAGAAAAATGAACTAAATAGTAGAAACTGATAAAAGTCAGGCGAATATTATTTATATTTATTCTAAATAAATATAAATTTGCTTCAGAATTAAAAACGATTCTAAAACGTCAAATAGTTCATATCCATATTAATTTTTCATTTTTCAAGAACCGATAAGCATTGCTTGTCGGTTTTTTGTTTTTTTAAACCATAAAGTTTTTAAAGGATTGTCTGAACCTGGAAAACCTTCGATGGGTTGGTATCAATAAATATAAAATTTAAGGCCTCCTTTAGGAAGCCTTAGAACACCAAATCACAAAATATTAATATGAAAAAAAAATATTATAAAGCCGTCGCAGTATAAGTTACTGTTTGTGTATAAGTTCCAGCTGGTTTACCTAAAATATCAGAAGATGATGATTTCGCCGCTGGAATGGTATAGTCTAAATTCAGCGTTAATGCACTTCCAAGTGGAGCATTTGCTACTAAATTTTGATCAGTTGCAGATAAAACAACCGCGCTTTTTGTTCCGCCCATTGTTCCGGCAGCTGTAGCGGCTTTGATTGTCAAAACATTTACAGGGATTAAGTTAACTCCATTCATGAAATTGGCACCTCCTGCTTTTACTTTTACATTAAAGTTCTTGGTTGAAGTAACTTTCAAAGAGTTGGCTTTAGTAATGGTTTGATTAGAGTTATAATCTGCTGCAGTAACATAGTTAAAGTCAACGGTATTACCAATTGCAGTACTTCCAGCATCAATGGAGATGACGTCATTCAGGGTAATGTTTACTGTTGTAGTAGCAGTTGTATTTTGAGCTTTAGCATTGTTAGTTCCTAATACGATTGCTCCGATAGTTAATGCTGCGATTGCGAATTGTTTTGTCATGGTAATAATATTTTAATTTTTTATTCTTGTTTAATTGTTCTCTTTTGAACACTACAAATCTACGGTGGCGAAAAAAGTTTCTTTGTAGTTGAAAATGGAAGTTGTTGTAGTAAAATAACTACACGGTTCATTTATTTAATTTAAATAGAAAAACCCTCAACACTTTCGCGTGTTGAGGGCTTATATAAACTGCTGTTATTTCTATTATAAAGCTGTCGTAATATAAATTACTGTTTGCGTATAATTTTTCATTAGTTTTTTTACAAACAATATTTATAGGTTGGTAAATTTATTATTATCATTAAATTTGAATAAAGTGAATGATGGTCAACTATTTTTAAACTTTACTTAACTCGAATTCAGGTTTTATTAATTTTAATTTTTAAATTTGAAGACAATTAAACACATTGTCATGAAAAAAAAATTATTACTACTTGCAATAACAGGTTCACTTTTTGCATCCGCTCAAAAAAATTACACGAAAATCGGCACTTCCAAAATCAGCACTGAAAGAGTATATGTGAGCGAAAATTTCATTAAAGAATATTACAAAAAATGTGAGAATAAAGATTATTCTCAATTCACTCATTTTATTTTAGACAAAAGGTTAGAAAGAATACTTTTTGAGGATTACGAAAAGAAGTGTGAAGAAGTGAATCAATCTGGAAAAATCAATGCGATAAAGCTTAATTCGGCGTATGTCAAAGATTACACGAAAAATAGCGACCCCGTAGAATTGATTGTTTTTGATGTTGATTTTGAAAAATCTAAAGATTTAAAATACATCAACATCTGGATTTACAGAGACCAAAACGTAATTAATGGAATTATGATTTCTCAGGAGAAACCTTTTGTGAAATCTAAAAAATAAAAGAACCCACTCTTTAGAAGTGGATTCAATAGATAAATACATCTCATTTTTTAATTAGACAACAACAAAAAAGCACAGCCGACGATGCTGTGCTTAAATTTTTATTTCAAATTTAATTGCGATTCCGTAATTGAAAAAGGCAAAAAAAAGATTCATTTCATTTTTATTACATAGTAAATGTAAGAATATTTTTAATACGCAATGTGAATTTAATGTTAAAACTAACAATTTGTCCAATTTTTACTGTGGGTAAAGTAATACTTCATATCAATCAATTATTAATTTAAAAGGTTTTAATTAAAATAACTATATTGCAAGTGAATTAAATACCATGCCATGAAATCAAAATTACTCCTACTAATAGCGTTTAGCTCACTTTCTACATCTTACAACACGCAAACATTTCCTTATCAACGCAGCTGGGGAACTTATATAGGAGCTACCGGAACTTATCTTGGTGACTTTAGCATAAACGGGAATTCTTTCTTTATTGATTCTCAACAAAATATTCTTGTAAATGGGCATATTTCTTATCAAAATAGTTATACTTCAGCCTATTATAATCAATTCGTAACCGGAGGTGGAAATACAATTACACCAAATCAAAGTAATTATTATTCTGCAAAAATTTCTCCTACCGGACAAATGCTCATGGGAAGTTATAATGGTGCTTCAAATAATTTTGAAAGAATTGTTGGAATTGATAATTCTGAAAATGTTTACGTTCTAAAAAAATATCCTACACAAGTACCCAATTTAGCAACACCAGGAGCTTGGCTCAATCAAAATGTAAATACTGCAAATAATCAAACTTCTACCCTTACAAAATATGACCCTTCTCATAATATAGCATGGACTACGTATGTGCCAAGCAATACCATGAGCTTAAGATTTGATGATAATCAGGATATCTATTTATTAGGATCTGTAACGCATGATGTGCCTGGACTGGGAACTCCCGGGGTATTTCAGGAAAACTATGCAAGCTATGTGACGAGCGGAAGCGTACATGAGAATTCATACCTTGTAAAGCTCAATTCTTCTGGCCAAAAGTTATGGGGTACTTTTTCAACTCCGGGAATAATTGATTTCAAATGGTTTAATGATGAATTATATATTGTAGCAAATTATTCACCGCAAATGCCTGGAAATTTCACCAATCCAGGAACGTTCCAGCCGACAGCAGAAGCAGCTAATATAATTTTAAAATTTAATGCCAATACAGGTCAGAAAATTTGGGGTACTTTTTATGGAACACCTATCAATCCTACTTCATTTACAGGTTATGGTATAAGCGCAATTGATGTTAATTCTACCGGAATCTATGTAAGTGGACAAGATGAAAACGATGCATATCCCAATTATTTTGCAACCATAGGTGCCTATAAATCTCAATTGGTAAATGGTGACCTGTTCTTATCTAAATTTGATTTTAGTGGAAACAGAATATGGAGTACGTATTTTGGAAGTGCGGGCTATGATGGTCTGTTTGGAGCAAACAACCTAACTGTTTTGGGAAGCAGAATTGTCATCACTGGAAGTCAGCACGGAGCCACAAGCAATATATCAACACCTGGAGCATTTCTCACAACAGTTCCAAATACCTCTTTAGGACTTACTAATATGTATTTTGCAGAGTTTGATTCTAATGGCAATAGAATTTGGGCATCATATTATGGCGGTGGTGGTAGTAACAATCTTGGCGAACATATCAATGCTAAATTTATGGATAATGGCTCATTAATATTATGGGGAACTACAGGGGCAACAACGGGAATTGGAACAGAAGGCGCGGCCTATCAAAATATGATTAACCCTTATCCAAATATACCATTTGGTTTTATCGCTAAGTTTAGCGTAAAAAATGAATTGTCAACTTCTGAATTAACTAAGCAAAATGAGCTCCAGCTTTATGATAATCCCAATAATGGCAACTTCTATGTGTCCGGAAAAATTTTAGAAAAACAAAAGACAATTGTTAGAATCTTTGATATGTCTGGCAAATTACTCAATACGGAGTATCTCACTCTAAACAAAACCCATTATCTACAATTGAATGGTAAATTACAATCCGGAAACTATTTAGTTGAAATAAGTACCGAAAAAGCAGAAAAACTAAAAGTCTTTAAAATGACTGTTAAATAAGTAATAAAAAGGAAGCAAATTTTGCTTCCTTTTTATTTTAAAATATTGAAATATCACAATTTCTCAGCAATATACTTCGCTGTATGCGATTTTTTATTCTTTGCCAAATCTTCCGGAGTACCTGCGAAAACAACTTCTCCACCGTATTTTCCGGCTTCGGGGCCGATGTCGATTATGTGGTCAGCGCACTTCATAATATCCGGTTGATGCTCAATTACAATCACAGAATGTCCTAAGTCAATCAAAGCCTGCAAAGATTTTAATAGTTTCTGAATATCGTGGAAATGCAATCCTGTAGAAGGCTCATCAAAAACAAATAACGTTTTATCGGTTGTTATCCCTTTTACAAGGAAAGAAGCTAATTTTACACGTTGCGCTTCACCTCCAGAAAGGGTAGAAGAGCTCTGCCCCAACTGTAGATATCCTAAACCAACATCTTGTAACGGAGTCAGTTTTGTGACGATTTTATCTTCTTTATTTTCTCTGAAAAAATCTAATGCTTCATCCACCGTCATGTGAAGAATATCTGAAATGTTTTTCTCATCGAATTTTACTTCCAGAACTTCATTTTTAAAACGGGTTCCTTTACAAGTCTCACATTCAAGCTCGATATCTGCCATAAACTGCATCGAAACGCTGATGATACCTTCTCCTTTACATTCGTCACATCTTCCGCCATCAACGTTGAAAGAAAAATGTTTCGGCTTGTAGCCCATCATTTTGGCACTTTTCTGCTTAGAAAACAAATCACGAATATCGTCATAAGCTTTCAGGTATGTTACTGGGTTTGAACGGGACGATTTTCCAATCGGATTTTGGTCAATTAATTCAATATGCTTAATCAGCTTTTTTGGAAATTCTACAGAATCGTAATCTCCTTTTTTACCTCCCATTCCCAACTGAATCTGAATATCATTGGTCAGGATTTCTTTCATCAAAGTCGATTTTCCGCTTCCTGAAACTCCGGAAATAACGACTAAACTTTCCAAAGGAATATCTACATCAATGTTCTTTAGATTATTTGACCGTGCTCCTTTGATATGAATAAATTCTTTTGCTTTTCTGCGTTTTTCAGGAACTTTTATTTCTAATCTTCCGGTAAGGTATTTTGAAGTCAGCGTATCGGCATCTTTCAATGCTGCATAATCGCCTGCAAAAACCAGTTCACCACCCAAATATCCAGCTTCAGGGCCAATATCAATGATGTAATCTGCAGCTCTCATTACATCTTCATCATGCTCAACAACAATCACTGTATTTCCAATGTCACGAAGGTTTTTTAAAACTCCAATTAGATTTTCGGTATCCCTGGAATGCAAACCAATAGAAGGTTCATCTAAAATATAAATAGAACCTACCAAAGAACTTCCTAAGCTTGTTGCCAGGTTAATTCTCTGGCTTTCACCACCAGAAAGAGTATTTGAGGTTCGGTTAATCGTTAAATAACCTAAACCTACTTTTAATAAAAATTCTAAACGAGTTGTGATTTCGTATAATAATCTTTTAGCTACTTCTTTATCGTGGTCTGAAAGTTTTAAGCTTTGAATTAAAGGTAAAAGTTCATCCAAAGGAAGTTCAATCATTGATTGAATATTGTTTCCGTCAATTTTTACCCAGCTTGTTTCTTCACGCAAACGTAAACCTTCACAAGTAGGACAAAGTGTTTTACCGCGGTAACGAGATAACATTACACGATACTGAATTTTATATAAATTTTCTTCAAGCATTTTGAAGAAATTATTCAAAGAAGGAAAGCTGCTTTTGCCATCACCTTTCCAAAGATAGTTTTTCTGCTCTTTTGTTAATTGATGATAAGGCTTATGAATAGGGAAATCGTTTGCTTTTTTAATGAAGTCTTTTTTCCATTCGCTCATGGTTTCTCCTTTCCACGAAGCTACAGCGTCTTCAAAAATTGATAAAGCTTTGTTTGGAATAACCAAGTCTTCATCAATACCGATTACTTTTCCGTAGCCTTCACAAGTCGGACAAGCTCCAAAAGGATTATTAAAGCTAAAAAAATGAACATTGGGCTCAAGAAATTCTATTCCATCGAGCTCAAATTTATTTGAAAAATTTTTTACAGTTCCGGTTTCAGTATTTTTTAATGAACAATAACCTCGACCTTCATAAAAAGCCATCTGAATAGAATCTGCTAAACGTTGAAGAAAACTTTCATCTTCTTCATACGAAAAACGGTCAATCACCAAATTGATTTCCATTCCTTTTTCAGGAGTGAAACCAAAACTTTCCAAATCTTCTATTCCTGCAAGATTCCCACTGACTTCTAATCTGGTGAAGCCTGCGAGTTTTAAAACATTTAAAGTATCTGTAAAAGTTTCAACATCAAAATTCAATGGTGAAGTGAGTAAAAACGGAACTTTATTTTTAGAACTCTTAATATAATCTATAACATCAGTAACCGAATCTTTTTTCACCTCATCGCCAGAAACCGGAGAATATGTTTTCCCGATTCTTGCAAAAAGAAGTTTCATATAATCATAGATTTCAGTAGAAGTTCCTACTGTAGACCGCGGATTTGAAGAAATTACTTTCTGCTGAATAGCAATAGAAGGTGCTAAACCTTTGATGTCATCAACTTTAGGTTTCTCTAATTTCCCTAAAAACTGACGCGCATAAGAACTGAGACTTTCTACGTATCTTCTCTGCCCTTCTGCATAAATTGTATCAAAAGCTAAAGAAGATTTTCCGCTTCCTGAAACCCCCGTTATGACAATGAGTTTATTCTTTGGAATTAAAACATCAATATGTTTCAGGTTGTTAAGGTGTGCGTTTTTAACGAAAACCTGTTTTTTAATATCTATTTCTGTTGTTGAAGCCATAGTAAAATTAAGACTAACAAAAATACGAATTTTTGCCGGATTTTCTCAAAAGAATTCTAGACTAAAACTTTATCGATACAAATAAAGATATTTTAAATTATTATAAATCAAGCTCTTCTATTTTAGGTGCTAAATGAGCATGAAAACATCATATTTCTATCAATATTACTTGTTTTTCACCTGTTTTTCGTGTAAAATTGCAGAACGAAATAAGTAATAAAAAATGAGAACACTTTTCAAACATTTTATTACACATCTCATGAAAAAAAGATAAAAAAGGTTTCCCAAACCCAAAAAGACGCATGAAATATGCGTCTTTTTTATGATATCTATCATTTTTTGGTCTTGCGAAAGTCTCCTAATTTTGGAAACTTCAAAATAAACTAAGAAGTGTTATGAATAAGAATCTCGGAACTGTATTTTTTCTCGCGACGTTTTGCGCATTAAATGCACAGGTAAAAACATTGGAAATTGACTCTGTTGAAATCCAAGGAAAATTTATTGCAACTACCTACAAAAATGCCAATCAGAATATTTCTATCATCACACGAGCTGATATTTTGAGCTCTCCAGCTACAAGTATTGATGAAATTTTGCAACAGATTCCAGGGATGGATATCAGAAGGAGAGGAGCAAACGGCGTGCAGAGTGATGTAGGTTTCCGTGGAAGCAATTTTGAGCAGGTTTTAATTCTTATCAACGGAATAAGGATGAATGATTCTCAAACCGGACATAACTCTTTAAATGTTCCTGTTGATTTGGATAATGTTGAAAGAATAGAAGTTATTAAAGGACCTTCAGCAAGAAGATTCGGGCAAAATGCTTATGCTGGAGCCATTAATATTATTACTAAAAGTCAGATTGGTAAAAGTGTGAAAATAAGTGCCAATGCAGGAGATTATGAGACGTATGGTTTCGGATTTAATGCCAATCTGGGGAACGAAAAATTTTCAAACTCATTGCAGGCAAATTCAAATTCATCGCAAGGCTACAGACACAATACCGATTTTGAAATCAGAAATGTTTTCTATCAAAATCAGTTGAAGATAAAAAACGGTGACATAAGATTACAAGCTGGTTTTTCTGAAAAGAAATTTGGCGCCAACGGATTTTATTCTTCACCACAAGCTACAGAACAATATGAAGAATTACAAGCGTCAATTATAAGTGTTGCTCATCAGCAAACTTTTGGAAAACTTAAACTTAACTCTAATGTTTATTGGAGAAGAGGGCAAGATATGTATCTTTTTAACAGAGAAAAGCCTGAGATTTATAGAAATATGCATATCGGGAACAATGTAGGTGGAGAAGTTAATTCAAGCTACCAATCAAGCCTAGGAACCACAGGTTTAGGGGTTGAATTAAGAAAAGAATTCTTGGCAAGCAATAATCTAGGTGATAGAGAACGTTTTGTAACGCAGGTTTTCTTTGAGCATCACTTTTCGTTTTTTGACAAAAAATTAAATATTAGTCCGGGAGCTTCTTGGGCCAACTATTCTACCAACGGTAACTTCTTTTACCCTGGATTAGATGTTGGATACACATTTTATCAGAACAATAAATTTTTTGGAAGTATTTCAAAAGTTCACAGAGTTCCTACTTTTACAGACCTTTATTATTCAAGCAAAACTGAGCAGGGAAATGTAAATCTGACTCCTGAAAATGCAGTATATGCAGAAATTGGTTATCAGTATCAGAACAAAAATATTTTAGCAAAACTAAGCGGTTTCTACAGAGACTCTAATAATTCTATCGACTGGATTAAAAATTCTCTACAAGACCCTGTTTGGTACTCAAGAAATATCGGAAATAAAGAAACAAAAGGGATTGAAGTGGAAGTAGGGCATCAAGTTTTCGACTGGATGAAATATACAGTAGGTTACACGTACATCGATAACAAGTTGAAAGATTTAAATGACTTAAACTCCCGCTATGCATTAGACAATCTGAAACATCAGTTTGTTGCAAAACTTCAGACAAAATTCCTTAAATATTTTACGAACGAATTGGTTTACAGATATAACGACAGAATGAATTTGGGAAGTTATCATCTGTTGGATGAAAAACTAAGCTTTAATAAAAAAGATTTTTCGGTGTATGCATTAATCAACAATGTAACCGATTCAGAATATACGGAAACGTTTGGGGTGCCTATGCCTCAAAGGTGGTTTCACATTGGTTTTTCGTACAATATTAATATTAAGTAAACTTAATATTACGGAATAGTTAAATGGTATAATTTTGCAAAAATTTTTTAAAATGAAATTTATTTTAAGCCTAAGTTTACTTTTCAGTTTAAGTGTTTTCAAAGCACAGGAACATATTTCCTCGTTCAATGCCTTGACTCTAACCTATAAATTTCACCCAAAATTTTTCCTTTATGCTGAAGGCCAATTGAGAGGTATTGAAGACTACACTTATCCTGATTATTACGAAATAAAAGGAGGTTTAGGATATAATCTTACCAAAAATCATAAACCTTTTATCGGTTTAGGTCGATATGCGACTTACAAAGACCACGCAATTAACAAAGAAGAATTTCGTATTTGGCTGCAGGATGTAATTGATTTCAAAAGTGGAGTCGTAAAATTTGAAAACAGATTCCGTGCAGAAAAGTCATGGTTTTATGAGCCACAAACTGATAAAAACTCTGAAAGAATGCGATACCGTTACCGTTTAAATGTTTCGGTACCTTTAAATGCTAAAAAGATAGCTCCAGGAACCCTTTTTGCCAATGTTTATGACGAAATTTTTGTAGTTACTCCAATGAAACCTTCATTTGCAAGAAATAGAGTGTATGGTGGTTTGGGATACCAAATTGATGAAAACTTTGGAGTGTTAGGTGGTTATTTGTGGCAGCGAGAGTTTGAAGCAAAAGGAAATAAAAACGTACATTTTCTTTATTTAGCTTTAAACATCAATATCGATGGTACTGATAATGATAACAAAACTTACCATTTCCCAGGAGCAGACTAATCTAAAAAAAACTTGCTGATTTTACCGATTAAACTAAGTTTTTAATCTGTAAAATCAGCAAGAATTATAAAATTTTAGCAGGTATTAATATTTATCAGATAAATATCGATATGCTTTTAAATATTTATTAAAACGATGAATGTCTTTAGAAGTTAATTCTCGGTTTACCCTTCTCAAATCCATATTATCGCGAAGGTCATTAAGCTTTACTGCGACAGCAAGAGGTGATCTTTCGGTTCTTTTTACAAAATCATCATAAACTTCTTCGGGATCAAATTTTGTGAGGCAGCTTATTGCAAAAAGGATGTATTCAGGAAAGCCTTCAAATCTTAAATATTCAAAGCTAAACTCTTCAGGATGATCTTCTACGACATCATGCAAAACACCAACAATTTTCTCGTCCATTGTTTTACCATATTCCATTACACGCATTACGTGAGCAATGTATGGAGCATGATACTTATCTTTTTGCCCCTTGTGTGCTTTGTCGGCAATTTTTATGGCTTTATATAAAAGTTCTTCTTTTGTCATTCTTTTAGAAAAATAGAATACAAAAATATAAAACAGCTCAGATAAATTTGATGTTTTTCAAGAAAAATTTAAGAGATTTTATCAACAATTCTAAATGTTAATGAATTTATTTCACACTTAACTTTGGTGGTTTGGCTATATCCAGAAGATTTGGTATTTTATGTAATGTAGAATCTTTTTTAGGAGTCTTTAAACTAGAATAAATTTCAGGATTTTGAGGTTTTGCAACTGGTATTTTGTATAAATTAACTATTGAACTGTCAAATTTGATAACGCCAGAAGGTACTATACCAAAAGGTTTTTCTAATTTCGGAAACGCTGTAGAATCTATTTTCAAAGGTTTTCTTATAGAAACCTGTGCCGTAATAGTTATTGAGCTTAATAAGGTAAATATTAATAATAGTTTCATTGTCTTAAATGTTAATTAGATTTAAATTGTAACGTTTCAAAAACCCATGTATTATTATAAGACAACTGAAAACGTTTATTTATTACTTCTCAAGGAAAATTAATTCCATATTTACATCTCACAATTTGTCCGCTAACTTTAGCAGGAATCCAGATTTCTTTTATCGGCAAAATTACTCTTTTTAATTTTTCATTTTTTTCTTCATCTGTCCCAAAAATTTTCAAATTAGAACATTGCCCGTCTCTTTCTACCACAAAAGTCATTGTAAACGGATAAGAATCTGCAAGATTTCCAATTTTTGAACGTATATTATTTTTAAAATCACCTTTTGTATAAACGGGTTTCTGTTCTACTGCAGTGAATATTTCAAGGGTACTTATTTTTTTATCTCCAAAAAACCTGTATTTACCACTGTTGCCTTTGCCCATTTTATTTTTACTGTAAGTAACAGGAACACTTACATGATACCGAACCTCCCAGTTTGTAGTTCTTGCAGCTATCCATTCGGTTTTCATTTTTTTAAATGCGTTAATTACTTCTGTATTAAATTCTTTCTCGTCACCCTCTGCTTTTATAGAACTTACAGAGCCATCTTTTTCAATAATGAAACTAAGCTCAGAAAAGTAAATTTCATTACTATCATTAAATCTTTTAAGATCTAATTTTTCAAAAAGTATTTTTTTAAACTGAGTAATGTCTCCTTTAAATTGAGGAAATGTTTCGGCTTGTTCGTAGGGTTCTTTATTGCCGTAAATTTTTTCTTCAATTGAAGAATCTTTTCCAGCCGGTGTATGATACATCACTTGGCTTTTGGCAAAAATGGAAGAAGCGATTGCAATTATTATTAAAGAAACTCTCATTAGTCTATTATCTTAAATTAAATATCTCTGCAATGATAAAATAAAATTATTATAAAGCGATAATTTATTTTGCTTAACCTCTAAAAGATGAAAATAGGATGAAATTCTATCCTAAATTTGTTGTTTTGAAGCAATAAAAAAACGTCCCAAATAATTGAGACGTTTTGAAATCAAATTTATTTGTAAAGACTAATAATGCCCTTTTTGAATAAAATGAGCGGCTACCTTTTCAGTTAAAGCGACTACATTCGGACTATTTGTATATTTTGTAAATCTTCTTAAACCTGAAAGCATCATTCTCTGTTCGTCACCTTCTGCAAAAGAAACAATTCCTTCTTTAGCTGCAGCAATGATTTTGTCAATCGCTTTGTAAAGGTTTAACTGAGCCATTGCAGCTTCTACAGAATCAGCAGAGAAGTGTTTTTCAGCTCTTAAAATAGCAGATTCTGCCATGTAGATTTGGTTAAGAATTTCAGAAGCATTTAATAGTAAATGTTGCTGTTTCTCAATATCCATCATATATTTTTGAAGAGCAGCTCCAGAAACCATTAAGAATACTTTCTTCAAATTAGCAATAATCGCTTTTTCTTCGCTCATCAATTCAGAATAATCCGGAACTTCGAATGACGGAATTCCCATCAATTCTTTGCTGATTGCCATTGCCGGAGAAAGTAAATCTAATTCTCCTTTCATTGCTCTTTTGATTAGCATTCCAACCGCCAAAAGTCTATTTATTTCGTTGGTTCCTTCATAGATTCTTCCGATTCTTGCATCTCTCCATGCAGATTCCATCGGAGTATCTTCTGAGAATCCCATTCCACCATAGATTTGAATTCCTTCATCGGCAGTATTTTGAGTAAGATCAGATACGAAAACTTTAAGAATAGAAGCTTCTACAGCGAATTCTTCAACCCCTTTTAGTTCGGCTTGTTGATGATCCATTCCACCAGCAACCAATTCTTCAATTTTATCTTCTACATTTTTTGCTAAACGGTAAGATCCCGCTTCACTTACGAAGACTCCGGTTGACATTTCTGCAATTTTCTTTCTGATCGCTCCGAAAGTCGAAATTGAAACCCCAAACTGTTTTCTTTCGTTTGAATATTGAATAGAGTGGTTTAAAATTCTTCTTTGTCCGTCAAGATTTGCTGCAGCCAACTTAATTCTACCAACATTCAATGCATTCAAAGCGATTTTGAAACCATTATTTCTTTCCCCTAACATATTTTCTACAGGAATTTTCATATCGTTGAAGAAAACCTGACGTGTAGAAGACGAACGAATACCTAATTTATGCTCTTCTTCACCAAAAGTTAAGCTGTTTGGATCTTCTAATTCTGAACGGTTAATCACAAAACCTGTGATGTTTTTATCATCATCAATTTTCGCAAACAAAGTGAAAGTATCTGCAAAACCTGCATTAGAAATCCACATTTTTTGTCCGTTGATGATATAATGTTTTCCATCTTCAGACAATTTCGCTCTTGTTTTTCCAGAGTTTGCATCAGAACCAGCATCCGGCTCTGTCAAACAATAGGCTCCGAATTTTGTCCCAGTCGCTAAATCCGGAAGGTATTTCTTTTTTAATTCTTCACTTCCATAAAGTAGAGTTGGAAGCGTTCCGATTCCGGTATGAGCTCCATAAGCTGTTGCTAATGATCCGTTTCCTCCAGAAACATAATCGCAAGCCAACATGGTACTCACGAATCCCATTCCAAGACCTCCGTATTCTTCAGGAACGGTAATTCCAAGAAGTCCCATTTCTCCTAATTTACGCATTGTTTCTTCAGTCAATGCATAATCTTTTTTCTCAAAACGATCATGATGCGGAATCACTTCTCTATCTATAAATTCTTTCGCAGAATCGCGAAGCATTTTTTGTTCTTCACTCAGTTCTTCAAGACTGAAAATTTCGTTTGCAAGGATTTCTTTGATTAGGAATTCTCCTCCTTTTACTATGTTGCTCATTATTGTTTATTTTAAATTTTAGTTATTTAGACTTTTAGATAATAGACGGATAGAGGATAGACTTTTTGGTGTCTATAAACTATATTTTGCTTGCCTATTTTCTATCCGTCTATCATCTTTTTAGTCTTTATTAAGCGTATTCTGAAATACCATTGTTGCTCTCTGAAATTCTTCAATCTTAATCTCAAAGGTTTCACATTTTTCCTCAGATAAATATTTTCTGTGATTTGCCAACAATATTTGTGTTTGCAATTCAAAAGATGAACCTAAAGAAATATCTAAAAAATGACTAAAAGACTTATTTGTTCTGCTTGAACCTTCGGCGATGTTTGAAGGAATTGAGATTGAACACCTATCCATTTGACTTTTTAAACCATACTTTTCATAGGCTGGAAAAGTATCAGTAAGGTCTAAAGTAAATTTTGATAATTCCATACCCATTTGCCAAATTTTAAGCTTTTTGAAATTATGTCTCTTAAAGTCATTCATCATTTCTTGTGTACAATCTATTATCTATCCGTCTATTCTCTTATTGTCTTATAGCAACTCAAAAATACTCGCTGCTCCTTGTCCGGTTCCTACACACATAGAAACCATTCCGTATTTGTTTCCACGTTTTCTCATTTCGTCAAGAAGCTGAACGGTTAATTTTGTTCCTGTACATCCAAGAGGGTGACCCAAAGCAATTGCTCCTCCGTTTACATTTAAAATATCAGGATTCAAACCTAATTCTTTTTTAATCGCAACCGATTGTGAGGCAAATGCTTCGTTTAATTCGATTAAATCGATATCTTTTAATTCTAAACCAGCTTGTTTCAAAGCCTTTGGAATTGCATAAATCGGTCCCATTCCCATAATTCTTGGTTCTAAACCTGCAGCTGCATAAGCAACTAATCTTGCTTCTGGTTCAAGACCTAATTCTTTTACCATTTCTTCGCTCATCACCATTACGAAAGCTGCTCCATCACTCATTTGAGACGAGTTTCCGGCAGTTACGCTTCCTCCATTGGCAAAAACAGGTCTTAATTTAGACAAACCAGCTAAAGAAGTATCCGCTCTTGGACCTTCATCTACTGAAAAATCAAACTTTTTAGTCTGCATTTTCTGGTTTTCATCCAAGAAATTATATTCAACAGGAATCGAAACAATCTGGTTAGCAAATCTACCTTCTGCATTAGCTTTTAAAGCCTTCATATGAGATTCAAAAGCAAACTGGTCTTGCTCTTCTCTTGTAATGTTGTATTGCTTAGCCACTTCTTCCGCGGTGTAACCCATTCCCCAATAATAATCAGGATTTGTTTTAGCAATTTCCGTTTCAGGAACCGGTTTATAACCACCCATCGGAATATAAGACATGGATTCTGTACCTCCTGCGATAATACAATCAGCCATTCCTGCCTGAATTTTTGCAGAAGCAATCGCAATTGCCTCACTTCCTGAAGCGCAATATCTGTTTACGGTAACTCCTGGAACTTTATCAGTTTGCAATCCCATTAAAGAGATTAAACGAGCGACATTCAAGCCTTGTTCAGCTTCGGGCATTGCGTTTCCTACGATAAGGTCGTCAATTCTATTCTTGTCTAATTGCGGAAGTTCAGCCATTAATTTTTCAATTACGGTTGCCGCCATGACGTCGGGACGAGTGAAGCGAAGTGAACCTTTAGGTGCTTTTCCCACCGCTGTTCTAAATCCTTTTACGATATATGCTGTTTTCATATTTTTTGTTTAATTAAATTGTTTTGAGAATTATTTGCCTCGTAGAGGTAAACTGTTCATAGCTTTTTATTGTTTTGCAATTGCGGAGCTCCGTAGGAGCGACCTGTTAATCCATCCATTCAAATAAATATTTCGAATCATATTCAATTTCAAATTTTGACATAAAATCTAAATATTCCTCTCTAAATGATTTCTTTTTATGATGTTCTTCTTGGTTTAAAATATATTTTACAACAGAATCTACACTACTTTTAGAATAAGAAAAAGCACCGTAACCTTCCTGCCAATTAAATTTCCCATTCATCCATCCTTTTTCATTAATAAACTTTGAAGTACCTGCTTTAAGATCTCTTACTAAATCTGAAACCGAAAAAGTAGGACTCATACTTACGAGGATATGAACATGATCAGGCATTGCAAAAACTGCGAATAATTTTTGATTTCTATTGGAAACAATACCTGTAATAAATTGATGTAATTCTTCTCTGTTTTCTTTTGAAATCAGATTTTGTCTTCCTTTGACAGCAAAAACAATTTGAATATAAATTTGGGTGTATGTATTTGCCATAAAATTAACGTGGTCTTCTATTATCAGGTCGCCTCTACGAGGCTCAACGTTTTTCTAAAATTACTCTGCTATTAACAGTTCGCTCCTACGGAGCTCTCCTTATTAATTTCTCAACGGTTTTCCTTTCTGCAACATAAACTGAATTCTCTCTAGAGTTTTTCTTTCACCACAAAGCTGTAAGAACGTTTCTCTCTCAAGATTCAACAAATATTGTTCGGTAACGATTGTTGGTTCAGAAAGATTTCCACCTACTAAAACATTTGCCAATTTATCGGCAATTTTCTTGTCGTGTGCAGAGATAAAATTTCCGGTTAACATTTGGTCGGTTCCAACGTAGAACATTCCAAGAGCGTCCTTACCTAACACTTTTACAGTTTGCTCGATAGGTTGTGTGTAGCCTTGTTCAGCTAATAGTTTTGTCACTTTTTTGGCTTCTGCAATCTGACGTTTTTTATCAACAACTACGATGTCTTTTCCTTTTTCAAGAATTCCCATATCGTAGGCTTCGTAAGCAGAAGTTGCTACTTTACCCATTGCGATATTCATGAAAGCTTCACGAAGACGGTTGTTTTTCACATCATCACTGTGGAATTCTCTTGAAGTTCTCAAAGCAAATTCTTTCGTACCACCACCACCAGGAATTACACCAACTCCGGTTTCTACCAATCCGATGTACGTTTCTGCGGCTGCGACAACTCTGTCAGCATGCATGGTCATTTCACAACCACCACCAAGCGTCATTCCGTGAGGAGCGACTACGACAGGAATTGAAGAATAACGAACTCTCATCATCGATTTTTGGAAATATGCAATAGCCATATTCAAATCATCCCAATCTTGCTCGATTGCCATCATTAAAATCATTGCTAAATTAGCTCCAACAGAGAAATTTGTGCCTTGATTTCCTATCACTAAACCGTCATATTCTTTTTCAGCTAAATCAATCGCTCTGTTTAATCCATCTAAAACTTCGCCTCCAAGAGAATTCATTTTAGAACGGATTTCGAAGTTGATAATTCCGTCGCCTAAATCTTCGATTGCAGCTCCCGAATTACTCCAAAGCGTTTTATTTTTTCTGATATTATCTAAAATAATGAAAGCATCCTGACCCGGAATTTTATTGTATTCACCAGAGTTTTTATCAACGTAAATACTTTGTCCTTCGTCATTAACTTTATAGAAGTTTTCTATGTTTTTCACCCAATCTGAAACTTCATAACCAGCTTCTGTAGCTAATTCAATTCCTTTTTGAACTCCAACAGCATCCCAGATTTCAAACGGTCCGTTTTCCCAACCGAAACCAGCTCTCATGGCATCGTCGATTTTGTAAACTTCATCAGAAATTTCAGGAACTTTATGCGAAACATACGCGAATAACGCACCTAAAGATTTTCTGTACAATTCTCCCGCTTTATCTTTTCCACCAATTAAGACTTTAAATCTATCAATTGGTTTGTCGATATTTTTAGTTAATTCTAAAGTCGGGAAAGAAGATTTTCCTTGAAGTTCGTATTCTAAAGTGTCGAGATTTAAACCGTGAATTTCAGATTTACCATCTGTACCTTTCACTTTTTTATAGAAACCTTGCTCAGTTTTTGAACCTAGCCATTTATTATCAACCATTTTCTGGATGTAATTTGGAAGCGCAAAAACATCATTGAAATTATTTGTTTCAACACCGCTATTACGAACGCCATTGGCAACCATTACCAAGGTATCTAAACCAACAACATCGGCTGTTCTGAATGTCGCAGATTTTGGACGACCGATTACAGGACCTGTCAATTTATCTACATCAGAGACCGTTAAACCTAATTTTTGGACATTGTGAAGCAAATCCATCATGGAGAAAACTCCAACTCTGTTAGCTATAAATGCTGGAGTATCTTTTGCTAGAACTGTTGTTTTACCTAAGAATTTTGCTCCGTAATTCATATAGAAATCAATGATTTCCGGTGCCGTATCTTTTGTTGGAATAATCTCTAAAAGAGGAAGATATCTTACAGGATTGAAGAAATGCGTTCCTGCAAAATAATGTTTAAAATCGTCGCTTCTTCCTTCCACCAACATATTAATTGGAATTCCTGAAGTATTTGAAGAAACTAAAGTTCCAGGTTTTCTGAACTGTTCGATTTTTTCGTAAACCGATTTTTTGATGTCAAGTCTTTCGACAACCACTTCAATAATCCAGTCTGTGTTTTTTATTTTCGCTAAATCATCATCAAAATTTCCAACTTTAATACGCTCCGCAAATTTCGGAGAATAGAGTAGTGCAGGGCTCGATTTTTTCAGTTTTTCAAAGTTTTCTGAAGCTATTCTGTTACGAACGGCTTTGTCATCTTTGGTCAAACCTTTTTTCTGTTCGGCTTCATTCAATTCAAACGGAACAATATCGAGCAGTGAAACCTGCACACCAATATTGGCAAAATGCGCAGCAATACCACTTCCCATAATTCCTGAACCTAATACCGTAACGTGTTTGATTCTTCTTTTCATTAATATTTATTTTAGTTATTTATTAAAATTATATTTTCAAAAAATTTTATTGAAGTTTATTTAAATCACTTCTTTAAAATTTTTCAAATTTTACCACGCTTCAAGAGATGTGATTTTTATTTTCTATGATTTAAGTCGGCAGCGATTTTCATGATTTCACTCATTACTTCCTTGAAGGTTTCCAACTTTTCAGGAGCTATTTTCTCCATCACTTTTTTGTTGAAATTTACTACCACTTCTTTCGACATGTTTCTTGAGCTTAATCCTTTATCGGTAAGCTTGATGATAACTTCTCTTTTATCTGTGGTTGTCTTTTCTTTATAGATATATCCGTTGTCTTCAAGGAGTTTAATAATCCTTGTAAGAGATGTAGGCTCAATTGCCATTTTAGGACCTAAATTGGTACTTCTTGTGCCTTCTTTAGGGTCAATTTTCAATAAAGTTAGGGCTTGTACTGCTGTAGAATCATGTTCTTGGGCAAGTTCAGTATACATTTTTGAAACAGCCAGCCAAGTCTGCTTTAGAATGAGGTCTACGTTTTCTGTTTTCTCTTTATTATTATCCATCATATTTTTTGCTTATCGGTTTTATCAAATGTAGCAAATATTATGCATGCATAGCATTAAATACTATTAAAATTTATTAACAGATTGATTTAAAGATCTTTAAAATGTATGACAAGCATAATACTATGCATGCATAGTATGTAGAATAAATAAGTAAAAGAATGAATTAATGAAGCTTTGAGACTAAATTTACGATTTCTTCAAAAGATTCGCATTTGAAGATTTCATTTTTATAAAAAATCTCCCAAAATGTATTGTTATATTCAAATTGAAATAAAGAAAGGTCTTTTTGAAAGTTTTTTTGCAACAATGAGTACAACATTTCTTTTTGAATTTCGGGCGAAATAATAGAAGGTGCTACAAAATTTTCATTCACCTGAAATAAAAATGCATTGGTCAACTCATCATGCTTTAGTAACACATCTTCTACAATCCCTGAAAATAATTCCTGATTTTTAACATACCAAATTTTGTCTGCAAATTCTTTTGCCAAACGCCAATCATGGGAAGAAAGTAAAATTAATTTATTCTGCTCTTTGGCAAGTTTTCGGAGTGTTTTTAGGATGATAATTTTGTTTTTTTCATCCAAATGGGTTGTTGGCTCATCGAGAATAATAATAGGAGAGTTCTGTGTTAATGCTCTACCAATAAATGCTTTTTGAAGATTTCCGTCGGAAAGGTTTTTTAAAGGTGTGTTTTTATATTGCTCTAAATCTAATGTTGTAATAATATCTGAAACTTCTTCCCGGTCTTCTTTTTTAAGCTCAAAATAAAAGGGATAATAAATGTATTTCCCTAAAGAAATTAAATCTTCAACCGTAAAATTCTGCGGAATGACAGCTTTAGAAAAAACAATAGCTATATTTTCAGCAATTTCTTTTACCGATAAATCCTTTATATTTTTATTATTAATTAAAATTTCGCCGCTCAATAAAGGGTTTTGATGAAGAATGGATTTAATTAAAGTAGTTTTACCAACACCATTATTTCCAATTAACAGGCAAACGTCTCCCAAATTCAAAGATGTATTAGCATTTGAAATGAGGGTTTTGTCGTAGCCTATATTGGCTTTTTTTATTTGTAGGTGCATTTTGTTGGTTTATCGCAAAGGCGCAAAGTTTCTTTTACAAAAATAGTGTTTTTAAGGCGCAAGGAATTTGATAAAGTCAAATTTTCGTACGGCTTAATTTATAAAAAATTCACAATTCTTGTAACTCCATTTTAGAATACATCGGATTGGAAATTCAATAGCAATCCTCTCTGTCATTGTGTTGTCTGTTTATTATTTATTGTTAGTATTTCGCAAAGGCGCAATTTTTAAATTTTCATACTGTTTTTAAGGCGCAAGAAAATCAAAGATTTTCAACCAATATTGAAATTATTTTATCACTTATATTTTACAGTCTTAAATTTTATCAAAGATAAAATCCTTGCGCCTTAAAACAGACACTTTTATAATTAAACTTTGCGCCTTTGCGAAACACCAACCTTTACACTTTATTCTGTTTTAAAAGCATCATTAAAATTACCAATTAACAGGCAAACGTCTCCCAAATTCAAAGATGTATTAGCATTTGAAATTAAGGTTTTGTCATAGCCTATATTGGCTTGTTTTATTTGTAGGTGCATTTTGTTGGTTTATCGCAAAGGCGCAAAGTTTCTTTTACAAAAATAGTGTTTTTAAGGCGTAAGGAATTTGACAAAGTCAAATTTTCGTACGGATTAATTTATAAAAAATTCACAATTCTTGTAACTCCATTTTTGAATAGATTAGATTGGAAATTCAATAGCAATCCTCTCTGTCATTGTGTTGTCTGTTTATTATTTATTGTTAGTATTTCGCAAAGGCGCAATTTTTAAATTTTCATACTGTTTTTAAGGCGCAAGAAAATCAAAGATTTTCAACCAATATTGAAATTATTTTATCACTTATATTTTACAGCCTTAAATTTTATCAAAGATAAAATCCTTGCGCCTTAAAACAGACACTTTTATAATTAAACTTTGCGCCTTTGCGAAATACCAACATTTACACTTTATTCTGTTTTAAAAGCATCATTAAAATTACAGGAATTCCGAAAACTGAACTTATTACATTTAATGGGATTTGTGATTTTTCGGCAATGATTGAAAAGAATAACATCATGAGCATTCCTAAAAACATATTCAAAATCCATTGTTGCCAAAGTTTTGAAGGATTATAAATTAATCGGCAGAAATGAGGAACAATAATTCCAATAAATAATATCGGGCCTAAAAACGCTGTAACAGAGGCTGAAAGTAGAGAAGAAGCAACAATAATCATCAACTTCAAATGATTTAAATTAACTCCTAAGCTTTGAGCATATGAACTTCCCAGAGAATTTCCAATTAATGGTTTTATAGCTTTAAAACAAATAAATAATCCAATAAAAACTAAAACAGAAAGAACAATAATCTGATTTCTCGACACCATATTATTAGCTCCAAAAGACCATAAAATATAGTTTTTTAAGCTTTGATTTTCTGCATAAAACTGAAGCAGAGAAACAATAGCTCCTGCAAAAGCTGAAACCAGAAAACCGAAAATAATAAGATATGATTTATCCTGAAATTTATTCGACATTGACAGTAAAACGAGCATCAAGACTAAACTCCCGATAATTGCCGATAAACTGAGAAAACTGTTTTGCAAAAATTCTGGCAGGAAAATATTATGGGAAAAGAAAATATAAAATGCAACCGATAAGCTGGCAACTGAGGTAATTCCTAAAATATCAGGTCCGGCAAGAGGATTCTGAAAGTATTCCTGCATGAGAAAACCTGAGGTAGGAATTGAAATTCCCGCCAAAAGCATCACTAAAACCCTATTTACACGAATTTCTGCTATCTGACTGTTGGTGGAATCCTGAAAGAAATCCTGAAGATTTAAAGTTAAAAATCCTGTATTCAGATTAATGAGCGCTGTCAAAATAACTGCGATTACTAAAAATAGACACAGGATTTTAAATTTTTTAGACATTTTGAATTACTGCTTAACTTTTATTTCAAAAGAGTAGAAATTTTTTCGTTGAGTTGCTCTTCGCTAATCATACCCAACGTTTCGTCTGTTTTATCACCTCTTCTCATAAACGTAAACGGAATTGCATTTCCAGTCCATTCTTTAAAATTATTTTTAAAAAAGCTGTCGTCTAAAAGCTGTCCGTCTAAAAGAACAGTATGATTTTGAATTCCGTGCTGCATTGTAAAACGAGGAACTTCAGTGTTCCAAATTTCTTTTTGGTCTAGGCTTACAAAAGTAATTTTTACAGGTTGGTCTTTCAGTTCTTCTATTTTCTTTTTAAAATGAGGAATTTCTTTTACACACGGTCCACACCAAGTCGCAAAAAAATTGGTTACGTATAAGGTATCGTTTTTCTTTTGTAAAAAATCAGCAGTCTCTGGTATAGACAACGATTTTAATGAAACATTTGCTGCTTCTGGAGTATTTTGAATATCTGTAGAATCTGTCACACCGATATTTTCATCCGTTTTTTCAGCTTCTTTTTTACAACTAATCAATGCAGTAGCTAAAAAGGCAGTCAAAATTATTTTTTTCATACGGAGATTTTTAATTTTATTAAGTTGCTTATGATGATTAACCAAATTTCTATTATCAAGAAAATCTGAGCAATCGCGGTTTCATAATTATTTTTTATTTATTTTTGAATTGCAGTATGGAACAACAAATCTATAAAGGGAAACTCACGCAGTTTCATCGGTTAAAAATAGCTAAAAAAGAAAGGCTGACCAAAAATACTTTTTCTTTGGAGCTTGAAATTCCTGAGGATTTGAAAAAGAATTTTAAATTTGAAGCAGGTCAATATGTAAGTTTAAAATTTCAGGCTCATGGTGAAAATGTCATTAATGATTATTCGATGACGTCGGCTCCGTATGAGAAAAAGATATGTTTGGGAATTAAAATAAACTCAACAGAAGGAGCGACTGCTCAATTATTTGAAAACTACGAAATTGGAGATGAAATTTTGGTAAGTGAACCTAACGGAAGATTTACTTTGGTTTCTAAACCGAGCGAATTCAGGACTATTGTTGGTTTTGCGGCTGGAATTGGAATCACACCCATTTTAAGTCATTTTAAAAATATCCTTCATAATGAACCAAGAACGAGACTGTTTCTTTTTCTTGGAAATAAAAATTCTGAAGAACTTATTTATCGTGAACTTTTAGATAATCTTGCAAGGCAACACCAAGACAGACTGCAAATTTTCTATTTTTACTCACAGGAAAAAACCGCCGACCAGTTTTTTTATGGAAGATTGGATGCTAAAAAACTAAACTTAATTATCAATCAAATTCTGCATTTAGATGATACCGATGAAGAATCTACGATTTGGGATGCTGTGGATGAAGTTTTAATTTGTGGAAAAGGGGAAATGATAAAAACGTTGGCAAACGCTTGTCATCATCACGGAATTCCTAAAAAGAATATTCATTTTGAATTGTTTGAAGAGTTTAATGATGATATTTATCCTGTAGAAAAAGAATTTCCACTGATTGAAAATGTGCAGGTAGATTTTAAAATTTTAGGAAAAACCTATCAAACGGAGCTTTCAGATAACCGCGAGAAGATACTTCAGCAGCTTTTAATTCAAAATTTCCCAGTTCCTTATTCTTGCAAATCTGGAATTTGCGGCAGCTGTGAATGTACTTTGGAAGAAGGCGAAGTAGAGCTTTTAGAAAACGAATATCTTACCGAAAAGGAGGAAGCTCATGGGAAAATATTAGCGTGTATGTCAATTGCAAAAACTAAGAAAATAAAGCTTAACTTTGATTTCAATTGAGAATAATCAGAAACATATTTAAGCTATTTTTTGTGTCAGTAGAAATTGTTTTTCTTCTGATATGTTTATCTAATGCCTGGGTTTTTGGGCTCACCAATGGAAGAACCTATACCAAAATTTCAAAAATTCCGCCTAGAGAAGTGGCTTTAGTTTTAGGGACATCACCAAGAATGCGTTCCGGGCTTTCTAATCCTTATTTTACCAAAAGGATGGATGCCACTGCATTGCTTTATCATCACGGAAAAATAAAAAAAATCATCGTAAGCGGCGAAAAAAGCAAAGGATATAACGAGCCTGCTGCGATGAAAAACTATCTTATTTATCAAGAAGGGGTGCCTGAAGAAATCATTATGGAAGACCCAGAAGGCTTTAATACCTACAAAAGTATTTTACGTTGTAAAGATGTGTACAAAAAGAAAAATGTGATTATCGTTTCTCAAGGTTTTCATAATTTGAGAGCATTATTTTTTGCACGAAATAATAATATGAATGCACTAGGATTCGATGCTCAGGATGTTACAAAACCAGAGAGTTACTACAGAAACCAATCCCGCGAAATACTTGCAAGAGTGGTCGCTGTAGTGTATTTTGTGTTAGGAATTTCTTCAGATTAAAAAGGATATCCGAAAGCGATATTTAAGGTAGGTTTTAAAGGCTTAATATCATGGAATCTCCATCTGTCACCTTCAGGTTTATTGGGGTCATAAATTTTATACGCTAAATCTACTCTTAATGTGATGTAAGCAACATTTACTCTAAGACCAAACCCGCTACCAATCCCCATTTCTTTAATAAATTTATTGAATTTAAACTGGTCATCAAAACCGTTATTTTCGGTATTCCAAACGTTTCCGATATCTGTAAAAATAGCACCTTCATACATTTCGGTAAACGGAACTCTGTATTCTATATTAGTTGTCAGCTTAATGTTTCCCATTAAATAAGTACGTACTTTTTCGTCAATCTGAGAAGCTCCAGGCCCTAAACCTCCAAAAGCAACCCAAGCTCGAATATCATTAGAACCTCCATTAAAATAAGACCTCACAAACGGCATTGCTGAAGAATTTCCGTAAGGAATACCAATTCCGATAAACTGGCGTAATGCTAAAGTTTGATTACCATTAAATTTAAAATATTTTCTTACATCAAAGTCAAATTTCACAAACTGTGCGTATGGAATTCCGAAAATTGTTCTTTCGGGACTTCTTAAAATTCCACCATCGTCTTGTCTTTTTTTGTTAAAAACACTCGGGATGTTTCCTGCCAATTCTACTTTTCCATTAAAATAAAAAGCATTAGGATAATCTTTTTTACCAATTTCATTATAAATAAAATTATAAATCATCGATGAGATAAGAACGTCCTGAGTCTGTCTGTCTTTATTGACGATTGTTCCCAAAAAAGAAATCAAATCATCTGCTCTTTTAGGGTCAAGGGCTGCAGAAGCAGCATATTCTAAATCGGTAATAATTTTTTCTGAAACTTGATCTCTGGTTAAAACTCCAGATTCAAAGTCTTGTTTAATTTGAGAATTAGTAATAAAATAGTCATCAAAAACCGTTTGTCTCACGACATCGTCATTGACAAAGAAATCGTAATAATTGTCTTTATTTTTTGTTAAACTGAAAAGAGTATTAAACAATGTCAACCTGTGTGATACCTGATCATTTACATTGGCAAAATAATTTAAACCAGTATTAAAATTGGTTCTTCCCAAACCGATATTATTCTGCACCGAAGCTCCCAAAACAATCGAAGATGTTGGGGTATATCTTTTAGGAATCAGTTTGTAATAGTTAAATGGAAGTAAAAGCCTAGGAAAGCTTAGAGATCCCTGCGCAGAATATTCATACGCTAAAATTCTTGTATCTAAGTTTTTAGGGTTCCTTATAGATCCGAAAGTTCCTGCAATACTCGTCGTTAAGTTTTCGGCTCCACGGAAGATATTTCGGCTCGTTAAATCTACTGAAGGCGAAACTCCTAAGTTTAATAACTGTGAATAATTGACATCTGTTCCTATCTTTAGCTCATATTTATCTAAAGGTTTCAGGATATATAAAACATCTACAATACTGTCATTTGGTGAAGTTGCCCCTCCTTGTCTCAAAGAATCTCGGGCTTTAAGAATACTGAAATTATTCATCGCCAAAAGATTTCTTTTGGTAAGATCTAATTTTTTCTGATCATAAACAGTTTTACTATCTACAATAATTGTTCTCCATAACGACGAAATCTTATAGTTTTCATTCATCTTATGAAATCTAATTCTTCTAAGACTGTCTTTCACCGTTTTTCTTGGAAAATCTGAATGATGATCAACAATTGCAACATCGATATTACCAAAAGTCGCTCTTTTGTAAGGACGATTTATCGAATCTTTACGGATTTCTAAAATCAAAGGAACTTCTTTACGACTTAATAGAGAATCTGCTACAAATCCTACTTCATCATTTCCGGCATTGAACCTGTAATATCCATTTTCACGCATCCAATCGTTGATACGCATAATTTCTTTTTCTAAAACCGTTTGATCAAGCAATTGCCCGCTTCTCACCAAACTTTCATGCATTTTTTGCTGATAAAGTCCTTTTATACCTAAATCAGGAATATTGTAATAATATTCTTTGATATTTGTGGGGCTATTGTGTTTAATTGAATAGTTTACAGATGCTTTTTTTGAGGCTGAATCAAGCTTATGGGCGTATTTAACTTCGGCATCCCAAAAACCTCTGTACGTCATCCTTTTTTCGATAGATTGAGCACTTTTTTCAGTTCTTGTCTGATCTAAAATCACAGGCGGAGTTCCCCAATTATGAAATAACCTGTCCATGTAAAGACTTTTCCCGACACTGCTCTGCATATTATATTTAATGAAAAGAGAATCACGAAGTTTCTGATTTCTCATCTCACTAGGATAGGTCATATATTCATTAAGAATAGTATCGTATTTAGGATTGGCAGCATTATAAAAAAGAAGACTCAGCGGCATGAAAATCAGCTGCTTTTTATTAGGTTTCTGCTGTACATAATCTTGTAGCTCATCATCGAAAAATTGCTTTTTATCTTCAAATTCAAAATTGTTGTGAGTAAGCAAATATTCACCATCAGGAACTTTTTTTGTGGTACTGCACGCATAAAGTAATCCAATAAATGTTGCAAATGATATTATTTTATAATATTTTTGAGGAGAATTCTTAAAATGCTTACAGCTCATACAATTAAAATTTTACAGTCTTTAGATAAAAAGAAGTTCAGACAAAAATACAATTTGTTTTTGGTTGAAGGGAATAAAATCATTTCCGAACTTCCTAATTCTAACTTTAAAATTAAAGAAATATTTTCTACAGATCCTAAAAATCTTGTATGTAAAGACGTAGAAATTACACAGATCTCTGAAAATGAACTCAAAAAAATAAGTTTCCTAAGAAATCCCAAAGATTCTATAGCCGTTTGTGAGTTGCTTGAAGAGCCTCAGTTTGAAGACAAAGATTTTCAATTGGTTTTAGATGGTATTCAGGATCCCGGAAATTTGGGCACCATTATTCGTTTGGCAGATTGGTTTGGTATCGAACAAATTATATGCAGTGAAGATACGGTCGACTTCTACAACCCAAAAGTGATACAGGCAACCATGGGCTCTTTTCTAAGAGTAAACATGGTGTATTGTAATTTGACAGAATATCTTTCGACAACTGAAAATACCAATGTAGGCACCGATATGGAAGGGGAGAATATTTATCAATTTGAAAAACCTAAGAAAATCAATTTGATTTTAGGCAACGAAGGAAACGGAATGCGCGATGAAACAGAACAATTTCTTCACAAAAGAATAAGTATTCCTAGATTTGGAAAATCACAGTCTACAGAAAGCCTTAATGTTTCTATGGCTGCAGGAATAATTTTAGGACAGCTTTTTAAAGTTTGAGTATTTGAGAGTTTTAGTGTTTGAGAAGGTAACAACCTAATCATACTCTACAACTCTCAAATACTCTGACTCTAAAACTTATATAAGTTGCTCCATACTAGAGACACTTTTTGTTTTCTGGTAAGCTTCTAACTTTGTACGGACAAATTTTAAAGCCATGGGTGCCACATAAATTAATGCTGCCCCCAAAATCTTCTTTTTCCAGTTTGGACTTTTCATATTTTTCTTAGCGTAATTTGCCACAAAAGCAGTTACAGCAAGTTTTACAACAGCATCCATCGCATCACCTTTAAATGCGCTTCCTGCAATTCCCATTGCGGTATTTTTACTTAGCAAAAGGTCTTTTACCTCAGATGTGATTTGTTTTGCGATAACATCTTTTCTGATGACCGTTGTTTCTTCACCATCTTCATCAATTTTTTCTTTCAAATATTGATCGCTGAGACCATTGGTAAATGCACTCAAGCTTTCTTTTGTGTTTTTAAAAGTTAAAAGAGCTTCCAAATCGGTAATTTCACTTTTCAACAGTTTCTTCTTTCTTTTAAGCTCTTCCAGACTCTCGTAATTTCTGCCCATAGTTTAATGATTTAAAAATTCGATTACTTTATTTGCCACCATATTTACGATTCTTTTCTTAAAGGTAGCAACTAAAATCATCACCACAAAATAAAATCCAGCAACAATTAAGAATCCATATGAATAATTATCTAAAGCTTTCCCAATAAGAAATGCCAACCCAAAATTGAAGAGAATGATAAAAAAGCCAAATGCCACCAACAATATCACTAAATAAGCAATAACACCTGCAGAAATTGAAGATTTTTCTGTAGCTTCAATTTTCAGCAAATCTATTCTTTTAGATGCGTATTCTTTAATAGTTTCAATCATCCGTATATTTTTTTTAAAAGTTACAAAAAAAGGAACTCTTTTACTTAAAGTTCCTTTTTTATATTCAATAAAAATTAAATATTATTTCTTAAGATCGTTCAATCCAGATTCTACATCTTTTACCATGTCTGTAGTTTTAGAAACGATTTGATCTTTATATTTGTCATACCCATCTTTTACAGTATGTGCTACATTATTGGCAGTTTCTTTGAAAGTAGAAGAGATATTATCATACTGATCTTTTACTATTTCAGATACTTCACCATATTTATTTTTTGCCTGATCTTTTAAGTCGTCGGCTTTGCTTTTGATTTTTTTTCTTGTTTCTTTTCCTTCCTCAGGGGCATAAAGCATTCCTAAAATTACACCTGCCGCAGCACCTGCTAAAAGACCTGCTAAAATACCTGCTGTATTATTTCCTTTTCTAGACATTTTTTGTTTTTTTAATAGTTAATAAATACTAGTTTTCGTTTTAAAAGGTTGCAATTAATATACCAATCAAGGTTTATGTCTAATAAAAATTGTTAATTTTTGTAAGATATTGTAATATGCTTTCTATTGTTTGACTTTTTGTCATATTTGTATTGTCAATAACGATGGCATCTTCTGCCTGTCGCAAGGGTGAGATTTCTCTTTCACTGTCAATACGGTCTCTTTCAATAAGATTTTCTTTTACTTTAGTTTCATCAGCTTCTATTTTTAGAGATAGAAGTTCGCTGTATCTTCGTTTTGTACGCTCATCAATACTTGCGGTGAGAAAAAATTTAAAATCAGCATCGGGTAAAACTACAGTTCCGATATCTCTTCCATCCATAATTACTCCGCCATTTTTTGCTATTAATCTTTGTGCATCCAACAAAAAATCTCTTACTTCTTTCTGTTTTGCCACTAAGCTTACATTTTCAGACACTTCGTTGCTTCGGATTTCTTTGGCAATATTGATGTGATTAAGGAAAAGAACCAGTTCTTCGTCTTCTTTTTTAAATTCTAATTCAATTAAATGAAATGATTTGAAAAGTTCTGATAAATTGATATTATCATTTTCATCAACACAATTTTGCAGAGCAAACCAAGTAATACCCCGATATAAAGCACCGGTATCTAAGTGTACGATACCCAATTTTTTGGCAATAATTTTTGAGATAGAACTTTTTCCGGTAGAAGAAAATCCATCAATAGCGATTACTGGTTTTTTCATAGGACAAATTTCAAGAAATTTTCTGAAAAAATCAAGAATGTTTCAAGTTTAAACCTGAATAATTTAAAATTAGATAAAATTTATTCTCCTCTACGTCCGCTTAAATCTACAGAAATCCCGATTTGATTGACATTGGAAGAGTTATGATATCTCACATGAGCATAATCTAAACGGAATTTTGAAATCTTAAGACCAAAACCTGCAGACAACCCAGTAAAGTTTCGTTGGTCAACAACAGCAAGCTCATTTCCTCTTCTTACATTGTAACCTAATCTGATATTGAATCCTTTTTCAGGGAAAAGCTCGGCACCTAAAGAAAAGTGGTCGGCAAGTTTTCTTCCGAAGCCAATTTCCTGTCCGTTAACATTATAATCAGAAGAAATATCAAATTTTTGTAAGTCGTGGGCTGTTATCGTAATTGCAAGAGGTATTGCTTTTAATATTTTGGTATATCCTAAATCTATTCTAAACGGAAGATTTTCTCTTTCGCCATTAAAAGATTTAAACTGATATCCGAAATTTCTAAGCACTACAGAAGCAACTTCTTTGCTTTGCTTGTTGTGATACGTTGCGGCTAAAGTCCCAGATAGGGCAGAAGAAGTATAGGTATCGATTTTTGAAGTGATAAAATTTAATCCTCCACCAATCGTCCAGTCTTCTTCAAACTGATAAGCATATCCTGCTCCTACAGCAACATCAGACGCTGAGAATTCTCCCATTTCAAAACCGCTTTCGTCAGTTCTGGGGATGTTTCCGTAGCCTAAATATCTCGCATTTACAGTCACCATATGCCCATTGTCTAAATCTTTAGCAAAAGCAAGTGTTCCGAATTTTGAGTCTGCCAGATAGGTAGAAGCATTTATCGAAAGTTGTTTATCTGAATCTTTATTAAGCAAAGCCGGGTTGGCAATAGCAAAAGATACATCGTAATCTCTAATGGTAATTGCATCACCACCTAAAGCAGCCTGTCTTGCAGAGACGGGAATATTTAAGAAAGAGTAAACGTTTGTTCCATTTTGAGCAAATGAAACAATTCCCGAAAGAAATAGTGAAAAAATTAGTACTTTCTTCAAATCAGTATTTAATTAATGCAAAAATAATCCTTTTTGCTACTTATCAAAATATTTAGGTCATTATTTATGTATAATATTTTTCTTTTTTACAATATTTTTAATGATTATATTTGCAAAGTTAATTTTCAAGGAAATTAATTCTTAAAAAACTATTATTTAAAATTAAAGATGAAATATAAAAGAATCCTTCTAAAACTGAGCGGTGAGGCACTAATGGGAAACAGACAATATGGTATTGATACCGAAAGGCTGATGGAATATGCTCAGGAAATCAAGAAAGTGGTTGACAGAGGCTGCGAAATTGCGATTGTAATTGGAGGAGGAAATATTTTCCGTGGTGTAGCAGGAGCTGCAAAAGGGATGGATAGAGTACAAGGCGATTATATGGGAATGCTTGCAACGGTAATCAACGGAATGGCTTTGCAAGGTGCTTTGGAAGATGCAGGAATTAAAACCAGACTACAATCTGCTATTGAAATGGATAAAGTGGCTGAACCCTTCATTAAAAGAAGAGCAGTAAGACATCTTGAAAAAGGTAGAGTCGTAATCTTCGGAGCTGGAACAGGAAATCCTTATTTCACCACTGATACTGCAGCAACATTAAGAGCTATCGAAATCGGAGCTGATGTGATTCTAAAAGGAACAAGAGTAGACGGTATCTACGACAGCGATCCTGAGAAAAACGAAAATGCAGTAAAATATAATTCTTTAACTTTCGAAGAAGTTTTTGAAAAAGACCTTAAAGTAATGGACATGACTGCCTTTACATTAAGCCATGAAAATAAATTACCGATTATTGTTTTTGATATGAATAAAGATGGTAATTTGGTGAAAATTGTAGATGGCGAAAATGTAGGAACTTTAGTCAATTTGTAACTAGGTAGGAGATAATAGGTTTTAGGAATCAGGTAAAAACAATTACTCATTACCCATTACTTATTATTTATATTATTAATGTGTAACTATTCAAATTTTATATATATAATGGAAGAATTAGATCTTATCGTAGAATCTGTAAAACATGATATGGAAGCGGCTATAAAGCACTTGGAGCATGCATTTCAAAGAATCAGAGCTGGGCGTGCATCTACGAACATGGTTCAGGATGTAATGGTAGAATATTATGGCGCTCCAACTCCTCTTAATCAAGTTGCTAACGTTTCTGTACCCGATGCGATGACCATCTCTATTCAACCTTGGGATAGAACTGCGATTGGAGCGATAGAAAAAGCAATTATCAATTCTAATTTAGGTTTTGCTCCGTCTAACAACGGTGAAAATATCATCTTAAATGTACCACCTTTAACGGAGGACAGAAGAAAAGATTTAGCAAAACAAGCTAAAGGAGAAGCAGAAGATACTAAAATTGTTGTAAGAAATGCAAGACAAAACGGTATTAAAGAACTGAAAAAACTGGAAGGTGTTTCTGAAGATTTAGTAAAAAATGTGGAAGCAACTATTCAGGAGCTTACCGACAAATATGTGAAATCTTGTGAAGACCACCTGAAGACAAAAGAAGCTGAAATTATGAAAGTATAATTTTCAGATTTTGAAAATATATAAAACAAGAGGATTCAGTGATGGATCCTCTTGTTTGTTTTTATAAAATACAATTTGAATAAAGATTTTGTTTTTTTTGAGTAAAGCAAAAAATATGGAAAATATAGAGTTTTCAAACTAATACCCTTACTCAAACTTTGTTTCAAAACCTGTTTTTAATGCTTTATTTTCCGACTTCGTTAATTTTTTCTTATGAATTTCTTCCCAAAGCTTAATCGCTTCGTCTAAAGATTCTATCCCCAAATGTTTCACTTTTGCACCCCAAAATAAAATAGCAAAATCTTTTTTATTATACAGAATATCACCAAAACGAATAAACGGAGCAGATGAGTATTTTTCTTCTATAGTTTTAGTAAAATCTAAACTACCACCAATACTTTCTTCCTTAATTGTTTTTTTAAGGTCTTCCTTTTGAGCAAAACAAAATGAAGCACAGAAAATTAAGGCTAACATAAATACATTTTTCATGATACATATTATTTTCAAATGATTAAAAGCAAATGTTGGCAGACTATTTTTTCACCTTTTTCCAGTCTCTGTCATATAGTTTTTTGAGTTCGTTTTTTGTTTCAGAACTGAAAATTTCTTTTGCCAATTCATTTGAATCAACGTTTACTTCAAAAGCAACAACTTCATCTTTATCGTCAAAAAGATTATTTTTATTACTGTCTTTTGATGCAGAGAAAACCACTTTATTGGTAGATTTTATATATTCCCAATTTTCCAGATTAAAATTATTTGGAGAAAGTTGTCTAAAATTTTCACCTTTTTTATTTGACACATACAGATATAAAGGGTCTTGATGATTCAAAAGTTTGTCTTTATTATAATCTAAACTTCTGGCTGTATAAAAAATATAATTTGTTTTATTAGTTGAAATTGTTTCTGCATCATTAAAATTCTCAATTAAAATTTTATCTTTTGTCAGTAAATAATAATTACTTGTTTTAGAGTTGTAAAACATGATGTTCCAAAATTCAGATTGGGGAATCTCTTTATAAGAAGAACTTCCATTTTCACTTCTGCTTTCGCCCATTTTAAGTGGAAACATCAAAACTCCACTACTGTCAATTTCTGAAAAATTAGTAGTTTGAACGTTCAGATTTTCAATGGGAGATTCTTGATTAATATTGCTTGAGCCTGCAACGCCTTCAGAATTCCCCGAGCAAGAAATTACTGAAATCGTTGATAGAATAAAAATAATTCTCTTCATATCTATTTTTAAAGTTTTATTAAAATAAAGAGAAAATACAAATGTATTTCCTCTTTATTTTAATAAAAACCTATTTACAATTTTCGTTGTAATCATAGATTACCTCATTCACAATAGAAAGATTATCGGACATTGCATTGTCGATTTCATTTTTGATGAGTTTCCCCAATCCTGATCTTTTCTTTTTATCTTCTTTTAAAGAACCGTATTCTCCACTTGTTACTTTTCCTTTTACAATAGGACAGTCTGCAACTATCATTTTTGCTTTTGCCACTGTCAGTTCTTCCGCTTTTCCACCTTTTTTAGAGTAAATATAAGACGGATTTACTCTCATTTTTCTAGTTTCTTCCTCTGCTACAGCAACCTGACCTCCCGCTGAAAAAGTTGTCGGATAACCGTACAATTTGTATACTTTAATCTTACCATCTGCCACTAACTCAGCAAACTGATTACTTTTTGTAAGGTTATTAAATGCTTTTAATCCTCCACTTAATCCTCCGTTCGATGTGTTGTAAGCTTCTTTTGTATTGGTATATTTTATAGATTCAAAATGTCTTTCGTTATTGTTATCAATTGCCATATAGCCTTTCAAATCATCCGTATCGAAGGTTTTGAATTTTTGTTTCTTCTTAGCATTGTCAATATCAGCAGAAGCAATGAATTTTACTTTCTTCTGATTAGTCCAGGGATTCATTTCATCACCTACCAACCTTACAATACCTTCAATTTTCTTTCCGCTTTTGTCGATGATATAGCCAGTTTTTTCGCCAACTCTCATTTCGTATTCAGTATTATCATCCTGAGCATATACATTCAATGAAACTAGGCTTAATAATCCAACAAGTAATAATTTCTTCATATAAATTTATTTAAATCCCCACAAAGATAATTTTTTATAATTAAATAAACTTAAATGATATTTTTTCAACATACTACAAAAAAAGATTCGGAAAACCTCCGAATCTTTAAGTATTTTTTTATGTTTATTGATAACGTTGATGTTCTTTTTGTTTGACGAATAACTTCGTGATTGGTTTAAACAAAGTTTTATACTTTTCAGAATCGAATAGCTGAGAGTCTGTTAAGGCTTTATAAGTCATTAAAATCCCAAAAGGAAATAAGATAATATTGGGAAGCCAAGCCGCAATATACGGGCTCATTTTTCCGGACCATGCTACGTTTTCAAAACCTACATTAATGACATAGAAAATAATAAATATTACAATCGCTATGATTACCGGAACGCCCATTCCTCCTTTTCGGATAATAGATCCTAAACTGGCACCAATCATAAAAAATATAATACATGTAAAAGAATAGGTAAGGATTCTCTGCTGGTAAATAACCACTTTGCTGAAATATTTTACACTAGGATCAATCTCTTTTTCTTTAGCATCTAAATTGGTTTTCAGATTATCCAACCTAGAATAAGCATTGGTAAGAATCTGTAGTTTCTTTTCTCCTTTTATGGTGTCTAATTTATACTGAGACTTTATAGGGGCTTTGGTTTTATTTTTATCCATATACGTAACTACAGAATTCGTTTGAGAAATAATGTCGTTACTGATATTATCTGCAGTTCTACTATTGTCTTTTTTAGCCTTATCAATTGTACCTAAAAGCTCAGTATACGTTTGAAAACGGTAGTCGTCTGTAATCTGTTCTTTTTCGATGGCTTTATCAATTAATTCGCTAATGTCAAAATGCGTGATCAAAGTATCAAATTTTGTTGCCTGATCAGGTTGCTTTAATCTTACATTATCTGCTTTTCCGGCATAATTGTCTTCAATTACACTTCCGTTATAAAGGATAAGCTTCATATATTTTCTATTCACAGCATTTGCAAATTTTCCTTTTTCGGCAACAATCGTCTGTTGATTTTCGTAATTACCTGCTTTTTTATGGATAAAAATACCTTCCAAATCTCTTCCATCTTCCCCTTTTATTTTGTCAAATTTAACCATGACACCAGGAATCTGATCAATAAACTGACCCGGCGTAAAGTTTAAGGCAGGTTTGGTTTGAGCAATATTAAATAGCATATTTTTCGCCTTCCGTTGAAAATCAGGAATAATATTATTAGAGAAAAAGTAGAGCATGACTGCTAAAACAGCGGTTACCCCCAAAAGCGGCAGCATCACACGCGTTAAAGATATTCCGGCAGCTTTCATGGCGGCCAATTCGTACCGTTCTCCCAGTTCCCCGAAAGACATGATACTTGCCAATAAAACTGTTAATGGCAACACCATACTTACTACACTTACTCCAAGATAGAAAAGGAGCTTCATGATCTGTAAAGTCGTCAAACCTTTACCCATAAACTGACCCAGCTGAATCCAGATAATGTTTACTATAAATATAAAAAACAGTACACTGAATATAAATAAAAACGGACCAAAAAAGGTCTTGATGATATATCGGTCTAAGATTTTAAACATTCGCCAAAATTAATAAAAAAGCCACAAAGTTTTCTTTGTGACTTTAAATTTTAATATTTATTTAGATTTATAATTCTGTAACAAGATAATTTTTAAATTTTGTCTTGTCAAAAACAAACATATTAGGGTCTAATTGTTGGTTTTCCTTGTATTCTTTAATTGCAATTACAGAGATATCTTTGTTGTTTCCGTATTGCTCTAGTTTCAGCATTTGCTTTTTGTCTGAGTCTACATAAAGATAAATATATTTTAATCCGTTTGCTTTTACAGGAGTTAGTTTAATTAAATCTGCACTCACACCATCTACCGTTTTTTTACCGCTGTAAGCAACATTATAATCTTTTCTGTAAGAAGTAAGATAATTGATAGGGGAGAACATCGTACTGTTTGCATTTGGCTTTGCCACGGTCACCTCCATGTCTTCGGTATTGATGTTGTAGATTTTATTTCCGTCAAAAATCTGTTCCGTTTCCATGATTTTCAACTTATACTTATCGCCTGCAGAATAATAAATTCCCGGCTCTGTTTTAGAAACAGTTCCGTTCATTCCGCTTCCGAAAGCAAATTTGAAGTATGAATTTTTCTTAGAATTATAATTTGCCGTAATATCATCTAATATTTTCTTTGCCTTGGCATCAATTTTTTGAGCCTGCACAAAACCAATACTTCCTACGACCAATGTTCCTACAACTATTTTTGATATTATTTTTTTCATTTTTAATTTTTCTATTATTTAGACTTTCATACAACCTGAAAGTTAAAGATTGTCTTTTTAAAATTTAATTTCGCAAATCTTCCAAAAACTGTTCCAAAGAATACAAATCACTAATCAGAACTTCTCTCGCTTTAGCACCATTAAACCCACCAACAATACCGCTTGCCTCCAACTGATCCATAATTCTTCCGGCTCTGTTATATCCTAATTTCAACTGTCTTTGAAGCATAGAAGTAGAACCCTGCTGTGTTGAAACGATAATTCTTGCTGCATCTTCAAATAAAGAATCTTTTTCGTTAGGATCAAAGGCTCCGACAGTACTTGTTGCTTCTTCAGAAACATATTCTGGAAGTAAGAACGCTGAAGCATACCCTTTTTGTTCCCCAATAAACTCAGCCAGTCTTTCAACTTCCGGAGTATCTACAAATGCACACTGAAGTCTTAAAATTTCATTTCCGTTAAAATAAAGCATATCTCCTTTTCCAATCAGCTGATCAGCTCCTGTAGAATCTAAAATCGTTCTTGAATCTACACTTGAAATTACCCTAAATGCAGCTCTTGCAGGGAAGTTAGCTTTAATCATCCCTGTAATTACATTTACAGACGGTCTTTGTGTTGCAACAATTAAGTGAATTCCCACCGCTCTTGCCAGTTGTGCTAATCTTGCGATAGGAAGCTCAACTTCTTTTCCGGCAGTCATAATTAAATCTGCAAACTCATCCACCACCAAAACAATGTAAGGTAAATAACGGTGTCCGTTTTCTGGGTTTAATTTTCTTTCAGTGAACTTTTTATTGTATTCTTTTAAATTTTTACAGAAAGCATTTTTAAGCAAATCATATCGCTGATCCATCTCAACACAGAGAGAATTTAGCGTATTAATCACTTTATTAGTATCCGTAATAATTGCATCATCAGAATCAGGAAGTTTTGCCAAGTAATGTCTTTCGATTTTTGAATATAAAGAAAGTTCAACCTTTTTAGGATCCACCATTACAAACTTCAGTTCACTCGGATGTTTTTTGTATAATAAAGAAGTAAGGATTGCATTAATACCTACAGATTTTCCTTGTCCGGTTGCTCCCGCCATCAAAAGGTGAGGCATTTTAGACAAATCTGCCATAAACACTTCATTAGAAATTGTTTTTCCAAAAACAACAGGTAAATCCATATCTGTATTTTGGAATTTCTGAGAAGCAATCACCGACCTCATAGAAACCATCGTAGGATTTTTTCTAGGAACTTCAATACCAATCGTTCCTTTTCCAGGCATTGGCGCTATAATTCTAATTCCTAAAGCTGAAAGATTCAAGGCAATGTCATCCTGCAATTTCTTAATCGAAGCCACTCTGATTCCCGCTTCAGGAACGATTTCATACAAAGTAACCGTGGGCCCGATGGTTGCTTTAATTTCAGCAATTCCAACGTTGAAATTTTTAAGAAGACCAACAATTTTATTTTTATTCTCTTCTAATTCTTCCTTATTAATTGAGATTTCTTCGTTTCCGTATTCCTTCAACAAATCTACGGGCGGCATTTGGAACTTAGCCAAATCTAGTCGGTGGTCATACAAACCATGTTTGTCTACCAAATCCTGTGACTGTTTATCTGCCTCATCAATAATATCAATGACCGGAGCAATTTCTACTTTCAATTTAATTTCTTCCGGTTCTGGGGTAGAAGTAGGAGCTGGAGTAGAAAAAGAAGATGCTGATGTTGAAAAATTTGTAACTGGAGCATCAAAAGCATCTTCAGGTTTTATCGTAGGACTGCTAGATGCTGTAGTAATATTTAAAGAGGGAGTAATCTCTTTATTTTCTTCAAAAGAAGTTTGATTAGGCGTGACGATCGTTTCAACTTCTGCGATTGACTGAGTTGGCTGATTTTCCGGAATAACCGTATTTTTTTTGGCCGTTACAGGGCTTTTTTTAGGACTTGCTACTTCGGTAACAGTAATATTTTTATCTTCTTCATCGTGTAATTCTTCTTCCAGTTCCTCATCGGCATCAAAATCCTGGTCAGAATTTGGCATCATTGATTTTACTTTTCCAATGGTATTTTCATTAATCATATTCAGCTTAGCTTTTATTGAGCTAGGTCTAAGATTAAATTCAAGAATGAAATACAACGCAATGCTTACCACTAAAACTACCCAAAGACCGGCAGTTCCAATAATCGCAGAAAGAGAATCCATAATCTGATACCCATACACACCGCTTAAAACACCGCCATTACCATTGCCTCTTGTAATCGCCCCCAATAAGATTGGCAACCAACAAATGAAAAAAAGTGAGTGCCCAAACGTCATCCAAGGTTTGAAGATTTTCTTCTTTAAAATCATTGTTCCTAAGACCACAAACAGAAAAGCAATGATAAACGAAGCAATACCAATACTTTCAAAAATAAAGATATTACCTAGCCAATCGCCGAGTTTTCCAAAAATATTTGATGATTTTATCGTCTTATCTAGTATTGTTCCGGCTTGGCTTTGGTCTGCCTTCCAATTCATTAAATAAGAAATAAATGACAGCGTTAATACTCCGGCGAACACAATAAGTGTAAGTCCGAAAAAAATACGTTGTTTTGATAAGATTTTGCTTGTTTCAGGCATTGCTGCTCGGTTTTTTTGTGATTTCTTTTCCATAATGTCAGTCTGCGCAAATTTAATGTTTTTTTTAGATTTTAAATATTTTTTAGGAGAAAACACGTTTGTTTTTTGATGTCATATTTAATGGCTAAAATCAAGGCTTATTTTTATGTTTTATTTAATAAAATAACGCTTATTAAGAACGTTTAAAAATAAGCTAAATCCCTTTTAACGTGACAAAAAACAGCTTTTTTTAGCCCTCTTTCGGTTTATCATCCTTATTTTTGCATGTCAAGTAAAAAATATCATGAAGAAGCTGCAGGATATAATTATCTCCACCAGAACAATGGCTGTTCTATTGCTGGTTTATGCATTTGCCATGGCATATGCAACGTTCCTAGAAAACGATTATGGAACTCCAACGGCAAAAGCCTTAATTTATGAAGCAAAATGGTTTGAACTCATTATGCTTCTCCTCATTATTAATTTTGTGGGAAATATCGGACGATACCGTCTCTGGAAAAGAGAAAAATGGCCCGTTTTGGTGTTTCACCTTTCATTTATCTTAATTTTCATTGGGGGTGCTATTACCAGATACATTAGTTTTGAAGGTCAAATGAGCATCAGAGAGGGCGAAACCTCAAACGAAATCGTTACCGATAAAAATTTCTTTAAAATTCAAATCGAAGATAAAGGAGATGTACTGAATTATCAGGATGTTCCTTATTTAATGTCTCCATTACACAAAGATTTTAAAGCAACTTATGATTTCCACGGAAAGCAAGTTAAGATAAAAACTTTGGATTATGTTCAAAGAAAAAAAGACAGTTTAGTTGCTGATAACAATGGGGCAGAATACCTTCATTTAGTATCGACTACAGAAACCGGAAGACAGAATATCTACATCAAATCTGGAGATACAAAATCTATCAACGGAACTTTGGTAACATTCAACAGAGCCATCGAAGGAGCTGTTGAATTTAAGCAGGAAAACGGACAGATGTTAATCAAAACTCCCGTTGACGCAACCTATATGACCATGGCAACTCAGGCAACAGGAAATACTGCGAAAGACCAGTATCAACCTTTAGTTTTGAGAAGTCTTTACAGCATTAACGAATTAAAATTAGTAGTTCCTGAAGGTCTTAGAAAAGGAAAGTTAATGGCTTTTGAAGGTGACAGAAAAAAAGACCAGAATGTTCCTGACGCGATGACAATAGAAATTGAAGGTCCGAAAACAAAACAAGTTGTAGAACTTTCTGTAGAAAGAGGAAATCCTAACGCTTACAAACAAGTAACCATGGATAACCTGAATATCATGGTTGGTTTTGGTCCTAAAATTTACACCACTCCTTTTGCTATAAAATTAGATGATTTCGTGATGGAAACTTATCCTGGAAGTTCATCTCCAAGTGCCTATGAAAGCCACATAAAAATTATAGACGAAGGAAAACAAACGCCTTATAAAATTTACATGAATAACGTTCTTAACTATAAAGGTTACCGCTTTTTCCAAGCGAGTTATACGCCAGACAGAATGGGAACTTTACTTTCTGTAAATCACGACTTTTGGGGAACTTTAATTTCTTATATTGGTTATGCATTCTTATTCGGAGGGATGTTTGTGATGTTCTTCTGGAAAGGAACCCACTTTTGGAAACTTAATAAAATGCTGAAAGACATCAACAAGAAAAGAGCGGCAACAGTAATTTTATTATTGTTAAGCTTAAGTTTGGGCGCTCAGAAAATTGAAACTCATGGTACTACAGACGGAAGCAGAGAACATGTACATGTAGAAGGCGATGGTCACACTCACGATGCAGCTCCTCAAGCAACTCAGCCACAAGGAAGTCATCAACAAAATTCTTTGGCAGCACCGTTAACGAAAATGAGAATGATTTCGCCAGACGAAATGATTGCCAGAAATAAAATTACCAAAGAACATGCAGACAAGTTTGGATATCTTTTGGTACAAAATTTTGAAGGTAGAATTGTTCCTATTAATACTCAGGCTTTAGATGTTTTAAGAAAGCTTTATAAAAGAGATAAATTTAAAGGAACTGACGGAAAATACTTAACGGCTGAACAGTGGTTCTTGTCTATTAACACAGATACACCAAGCTGGACAATGGTTCCGTTGATTAAAGTGGATGCAAAAGGAGGTGAGGAGCTTTTGAAAATTACAAAAGCTGATGCAGACGGATATACTTCTTTGATGAACCTTTTCCCTTCTGATGCCAACGGAAATCTTACTTATATCCTAGACGCAGAATACAATACGGCATTCCGTAAGAAACCGGCAGAGCAGTCTGAATACGACAAACAAGTTATCAAACTGAACGAAAGAGTTCAGATTTTTAATGAGTTTTTCAGCGGACAGTTTATGAGAATTGTTCCTGTAAAAAACGACCCGAATCATACTTGGCATTCTTGGTTAGACCAAAAAATGGAGCCGGATATGGAGTCTCAAAAAGTAATGGGACCTTACTTCGCAGAAGCACTTCAGGCACAAAAAACAGGAGACTGGAGCAAAGCTGATGCGGAACTAAAAAAGCTTTCAGATTATCAGCAAAAATGGGCGAAAGCAGTCGTGCCATCTGAAGCAAAAGTTAAGCTGGAAGTATTCATGAACAAAGCGGATATCAATTTCAAATTATTGATTTTCTATACTATTATTGGAAGTTTATTATTGATTTTAGGTTTTGTAGCATTATTTAAGCCTAATAAAACTCTTAATAAAATCATCAAAGGAATTATCTATGTAGGGATAGTAGGATATGTTTGTCATTTCTTCGGATTGATAGCAAGATGGTTTATTTCTGGTCACGCTCCTTGGAGTAACGGTTACGAAGCAATTATCTTCATTTCTTGGGTAGGGATTTCAGCAGGATTGATGTTCTATTTCGGATTTGGGAAACCAAGTTTAGGTAAAAAAGCATTAGAGTCTACAACAAAAAAGATTAAAAAAGAAAATACGTCAAACGCGTTAATTCCAGCTGCTGGATTTATGGTTGCGGTAATCATGATGGGATTTGCTCATGGAGGTTCTGCATTAGACCCACAAATTACGCCATTGGTTCCGGTTCTTAAATCTTATTGGCTAATTGTACACGTTGCGATTATTGTATCAAGTTATGGATTCTTTGCACTGTCAATGATTATTGCAGTAATTTCATTAGTATTCTATATTATTGCAGATAAAAATCTATTTAAAACCCACAATGATTCTACACTGAAAGAATTGGCAATTGTTTCTGAAATGTCTTTAACAATAGGTCTTTTTGCTCTTACTGTAGGAAACTTTTTAGGAGGTATCTGGGCAAATGAATCTTGGGGAAGATACTGGAGCTGGGATCCAAAAGAAACGTGGGCTTTTATCTCAATTATGGTGTACGCTTTTGTTTTACACATGAGATTGGTTCCAGGATTAAGAAGCAGATGGGCGGTACACGTTGCGACAATGTTTGCATTTTGCTCAATGGTAATGACGTATTTCGGAGTAAACTATTACTTAAGCGGACTTCACTCTTACGCAGCAGGTGACCCGGTTCCGGTTCCGGCTTGGGTATACATTGGTTTAGCAGTGATGTTCTTACTAGCACTAGTTTCTTACTTCAAATTTACTGCTCTTAAGAAAAAGTAAAACTCAATTTTAAATAAATAAAAAATCCCGAAAAATAATTTTCGGGATTTTTTTATGAAACAGAAAACCAAAAAATTAAGCAAAGTAAAAAACTACTCTTTCAAAAACAACAAAACTTATCAACCAAAATAACTAATAACTAATAACTAATAACTAATAACTAATAATTTATTCATATCTTTATGATATCAAAACAATATCACTTTAAAAATTACAATCATGGAAAAAGTTTTAAAACCAATGTCAGGTTATTTGGCACTTGTAATCTCTCTTATTTTATTAGGAGGTTCGGTATATCTTTTTATTTACGGTATTAATGATGGAGAAAATGTAGATGCCACTTCTGTCATCATTTCAATTGTTGCATTTTTTATTACCTGTTTTTTATTGAAAGGTTTAATGATTATTCAACCTAACCATTCAAGAGTACTAAACTTCTTTGGAAAATATGTAGGTTCTGTAAAAGATAACGGAATGTTTTTTATTAATCCTTTGTATTCTTCTCAGAAAATGTCTTTACGTTCGGAGAATTTGCAAGGACAGACTTTGAAAGTAAATGATAAAATGGGTAATCCTATCGAAATTGGAGTTGTAATGGTTTGGAAAGTAGGAGACACCTACAAAGCTGCTTTTGATGTTGAAAGATACTCAGATTTTGTAAAAATGCAGAGCGAGGCGGCAGTTCGTCATTTGGCAATGAGCTTTCCTTACGATAACTTAGAAGATGACCATGCGCCAATTACATTAAGAGAAGGTGGCGAAAAAATCAATTCTATTTTGGAGCAAGAATTAACAGACAGACTTTCTAAAGCAGGCATCATCATTCAGGAAGCAAGAATTTCTCACTTGGCATATGCATCAGAAATCGCAGGAGCAATGCTTCAAAGACAGCAGGCAACAGCGATTGTTGCAGCAAGAACAAAAATTGTAGAAGGCGCCGTTGGAATGGTAGATTTAGCTTTAAAGAAACTTTCAGCTGAAAATATTGTTGAACTAGATGACGAAAGAAAAGCTGCAATGGTAAGTAATCTTATGGTTGTTTTATGTGGCGAAAAAGCAGCAACTCCAATCTTAAACGCAGGAACGTTATATAATTAAGGTTGAGGCTTAGGTTAAGATTGATAATAACGTAACTTAATCATTAAATTAAGAATAAGCCTTTGCTGAGCGAAGCGCCTTTGCGAACAAAAAAATATCCTCAATAATTTAAGAAAAAACTTTGCGCTCTTTGCGTTTAAAAACAAAGCAGCGACTAGAAAAACAAACAAAATGAAGTCAGAAAAAACTCAAAATTCTTCCGAAAACAAAAGCAAAAAATCTTTCGTAATAAGGATAGATGAGTCTACCTATAAACTTCTTGAAAAATGGGCAAATGACGAGTTTAGAAGCGTCAACGGACAGATTGAGTATCTTCTTAATCAGAATCTAATCAACGCTGGGAGAAAGAAAAAAGAGTGAAATTTAGTTTTAAATAAAATGAAAAGCAGAGAATAATTTCTTTGCTTTTTTTTATTGGGCAGCACCAGTAAAAAAACCGTTAATTACGCTCCAGAAATTTTTACCCAGAAAATAAATTAAGGTAGAAGTAATAATTCCTTTTACGGTAAAAAATACAATTCCCCAGACTCCGAATTTCTTCAGCATCTTTTTCCATCTTGTACTTTTCTCTGCATTTTGCTCGTTGATAACTTCTTTATTTTCCATTTCAAAGTGGTAAATGTTGTGGTACAAAGATAAGTATATCTATAATTATTCCAAATAAAAACAGTATTAAATCATAAAAATTTTCCTGATACCATATTTATTTTTATCTTAGGCAAAACGAAAAGTTACATTTTTATGTCAAAAAAAATCAAAGATTTCGGAATTGAAAATTCATTAAAAAATTTAGGAATCAAAGATGAAAATAAAGGAACTTCTACAGGAGGTAAATTTTTTGCATCAGGAAAATCGATAGAAAGTTATTCTCCGGCAGACGGAAGATTAATAGGTAAAGTAAAATTATCGAGCGAGAAAGATTATGATAAAGTATTAGAATCTGCTCAAAAAGCATTTCTGGAATTCAGAACGGTGCCGGCACCAAAAAGAGGTGAAATCGTACGCCAGCTTGGTTTAAAATTAAGAGAATACAAAGACGACCTAGGGAAACTTGTTTCTTACGAAATGGGAAAATCTTTACAGGAAGGCCTTGGTGAAGTACAGGAAATGATAGATATCTGCGATTTTGCAGTCGGTTTATCTAGACAGCTTCACGGCTACACGATGCATTCTGAAAGACCAGGCCACAGAATGTACGAGCAATATCACCCAATTGGTATTGTAAGTATTATTACAGCATTTAACTTTCCGGTAGCAGTTTGGGCGTGGAATACCGCTTTAGCTTGGATTTGTGGAAACGTTACCATCTGGAAACCATCAGAAAAAACTCCGCTTTGTGCAATTGCTTGCCAAAATATTATGAATGAAGTTTTAGCAGCAAATAATTTGTCTGAAGGAATTTCTAGCGTAATGGTAGGAGACCACACAATTGGGCAAAAATTGGTTGATGACAAACGTGTTGCTTTGGTATCATTCACAGGTTCTACAAGAGTAGGAAGAATGGTTTCTTCTAAAGTTGCTGAAAGATTTGGTAAATCAATCTTAGAATTAGGTGGAAATAATGCTATTATTATTTCTAAAGATGCCGATTTAGACATGTCAATTATCGGAGCTGTTTTCGGAGCTGTAGGAACTGCTGGTCAAAGATGTACTTCTACAAGAAGATTGATTATTCATGAATCTGTTTACAACGAAGTAAAAAACCGTTTGGCAAAAGCTTACGGACAGTTGAAAATAGGAAATCCATTAGACGAAAATATGCACGTTGGACCTCTTATCGACGTTGCTGCAGTAAATCAGTACGAATTAGCCATCGAAAAATGTAAAAAAGAAGGTGGGAAATTCGTTGTTGAAGGTGGAGTTTTAACAGGTAAAGATTACGAATCTGGCTGTTATGTAAAACCTTGTATCGCAGAAGTTAAAAATTCTTACGAAATCGTACAGCACGAGACTTTTGCACCAATTTTATATTTAATTAAATACAAAACTTTAGAGGAAGCAATTGCTATTCAGAATGATGTTCCTCAAGGTTTATCTTCAGCAATTATGACTCAGAACTTGAGAGAAGCAGAATTATTCCTTTCTCATGCAGGTTCAGATTGTGGAATTGCCAACGTAAATATCGGAACTTCAGGTGCTGAAATCGGTGGAGCTTTTGGTGGAGAAAAAGAAACCGGAGGCGGTAGAGAATCTGGCTCTGATGTTTGGAAATACTACATGAGAAGACAAACCAACACCATCAATTACACCGCAAGCCTTCCATTGGCCCAGGGAATTAAATTTGATTTGTAACTTACAATGAAGAGATTATTATTGAGTGTTTTTTTCTTATTATCCATTTTTTGTTTTTCTCAAGATGCGGATGAGAAAGAAATTTATTCCTTGATTATCAATAGTTTTCCGGAAAAAGAACTTAAAATTAATGATAAAGTTTTTCGTTTAAATTTCGAAGGAAACCCTGATGAAAAGCAAGAATTTAAAATCTTTATGAGGAAATTTTTATTTCTACGGAAAAGTACTTATGAAAATTTTATTGCGAATAATAGAAAGGAAAATACGATATATAATAATTTCAACTCTGATAAAAACATTGTAATAGTTAATTATAAAAACAATGGATCAATAATTTTTTCAAATTTAGGTTTTGACAACAGTAAATCTCAGGCATTAGTACAATATTCTAAAGAGGATGTATTTCTTGCTCTTTTTGAGAAAAAAAATAATAAATGGTTTCTAAAAGAGAGGAAAAAATTAAAAGATCTGTTGTTGGAATTTTATGACAATCACTAAATAAAAAAACTATATGGATAATACATTAGAAAAAACAAATAAAATAAAAGAAATCGTTGGAAAACACGTTTTAGCAGACGGTTTCGACTTTGTAATGGATATTGAAAACTCTCACGGATCTTGGATTCACGATTCAGTTTCAGGGAAAAATTTCCTAGATATGTTTTCAATGTTCGGTTCAGCTTCAATAGGTTATAATCATCCTTATTTGGTTGAAAAATCTGAGTGGCTGGGAAAAATGGCAGTCAACAAGCCTACTTTGGCAGATGTTTATTCTAAAGAATATGCTCATTTTCTGGAAGTTTTCGAAAGAGTAGTTTTACCTGAAGAATTGCAGTATGCATTTTTTATTGAAGGTGGAGCTTTAGGTGTTGAAAATGCAATGAAAGCATGTTTCGACTGGAAAACAAGAAAAAATTTCGAAAAAGGTCTTGACACCGAAGCAGGAATTTGCATCCATTTCAGACAGGCATTTCACGGAAGAAGTGGGTATACTTTGAGCTTAACAAATACTTCAGATCCACGTAAATATCAGTACTTCCCGATGTTTGAATGGCCAAGAATTCTAAATCCTAAATTGCATTTCCCAATTACAGAAGAAAATTTAGAAGAAACTATTAAAAACGAAAATTTAGCGTTAATACAAATTACAGAAGCAATTCTTGCAAATCCAGATAAAGTTGCTTGTATTATTATTGAACCAATTCAGGCTGAAGGTGGTGATAATCATTTCAGAGACGAGTTTTTTGTTGGTCTAAGAAATATCTGTGATGAGCATGAGATTCTTTTAATTTTCGACGAAGTACAAACCGGAATAGGCATCACTGGTAAAATGTGGGCTTTTGAGCATTTAAGCGTAAGACCTGATATTATTTCTTTCGGTAAAAAAACTCAGGTTTGTGGAGTGTTGGCGAATAAAGAAAAGTTTGACGAAATCCCAAATAACGTTTTCAGAGAAAGCTCTAGAATCAATTCTACTTTTGGAGGTAACTTAATTGACATGTTGCGTTTCCAATTGGTAATGGAAGTTATCGAAAAAGAAAACCTTTTAGAAAATGCCAATATTGTAGGAGAATATCTTTTGGAAGGATTACAAAATTTAGCTCAGAAGCATCCTGAAAAATTATCTAATGCAAGAGGTAAAGGTCTAATGTGTGCCATAGATTTACCATCGGGCGAGCAAAGAGACCACATCAGAAATGAGTTGTATAATGATGGATTAATTATTCTTTCTTGTGGCGATCAATCTATAAGATTCAGACCACATTTGAATGTTAGCAAAGAGGAAATTCAGATTGCTTTAGATAAAATTGAAAATAATATTAATAAGATTTAAAGCTTCAAAATTTGGAATTCTGAAAAAAAAATTCTAAATTTAGATACTCAAAATGTATATTATATGGAACGTAACACGAGAGTATCAGTTTTTGAAAGCGATAAATCTGCAGAAATTCAGTTGATAAAGTCAAAATTAGATGATGCGCAAATCACTAGTGATGTTGAAAATAATTATTTGACTTTTACAACAACGCCTACGGCGACAACTTTAAAAGTAATGGTAGATTTACAAGACGAAAAGAAAGCATTCGATATTATTGATGCTTATCTTCAGGAAAATCTAAATCAATAAAAAATTTCATAATTTTAAATTTTACTACTTCAGAACCGAAAATTAATTCTTGTTAATTTTCGGTTTTTTTGGTCTTAAGCTTTAAAGAAAAATTAATATTCTTAATAAAATTTTAATGTACCATTTTTGGCATTAATGATGTTATTTCCCAATTTTAAAGTCTGTAATATAAAACTTCTTATGATTAATAAAAACGAAATCCATTTTAGAAAAGCAAACACATCCGATATTTCTGTTATTTGGGAAATTATTCAACAATCAATAGAACGAAGAAGAATAGACGGAAGTACACAGTGGCAAAATGGTTATCCCAATCTGCAAACTGTAGAAAGTGATGTTTCTAAAGGATTTGGGCACGTTCTTACCGTAGATAATAAAATTGCGGTTTATGTAGCACTGATTTTCAATGATGAGCCTGCTTATAGCTCTATTGAAGGAGCTTGGTTAACGACCGGCGAGTTTGTCGTCGTTCACAGAGTCGCAGTTTCTGAAAACTTTGCCGGACAAGGATTAGCGAAAAAACTTTTTGATTATATTGAAGAATATACTAAATCACAAAATGTATTAAGCATAAAAGTTGATACCAATTTTGATAATTTGGCGATGCTGAAAATTTTAGAATCTAAAGGTTATTCTTATTGCGGGGAAGTTGTTCTTGCAGGAGGTGCAAGAAAAGCATTTGAAAAAGTGTTGATGTAAAAAAATACAAAAGGTTAAATCAATACTCATTGATTCTTTAAGAAACTGTTTATTCATAAACTCTATCATGTTTGTTCGTTTAGTTCCGAACTAATTTTTACTTTTGTTGAAAACTTTAAATAATGAAAAAAAGTTTAAAGGTAGATGAGAAAATTTTTCAGGATGCTGTAAAATTTTACAGCACTGTTTTTAATCTACCACCTCTGGCTTCAAAAATTTATTCGTACCTTATTTTCGATTTTGACAAGGTAGGAATTACCTTTGATGAGTTTGTAGAAGTCTTTTCTGCAAGCAAAAGTTCAGTTTCTACCAGTCTCAATTTACTCATCAATTCAGAATTAATTATCGACGTTAACAAAATGGATGAAAGAAAACGGTATTTCTTCGCCAATGATGATTATAAAAAAATACGATTTGAAAAGATTGTTCAAAAAATGCAGGATGAATTGGTGCTTTTAGAAAACCTTAAAAATTTCAGAAAAACTGAGCATAAAGACGACGACGAAAGAGTAGAAGTCTACAAAGCTCTTTTAAATAAAAGCATATCAAATATTCAGGAATCTCTTAATAAACTATAAAATGACAAACAAGCTTATATTATTTTCTGTAGCAGCATTTTCATTGACTGCCTGCAAAAAAGAAGCTCCGAAACAGGATGGCGCAAAAACTTTCCCTGTGGTTTCGGTAGAGACTAAAAATATAGTAGGGTACGACAACTTCCCTGCAAGTATTGAAGGTAGAATTAATAATGATGTTCGAGCAAAAATCCAGGGTTATATTACTCAGGTTTTGGTAGATGAAGGTCAATATGTAACTAAAGGGCAGCCATTATTTCGCCTTGAAACGAATATTCTGACAGAAAATGCCGCTGCCTCAAAAGCAGGAATTGGCGCTGCAGAATCAAACATTGCAGCAGCACAAGCTCAGGTAAATGCCGCTACCGTAGAAGTTAATAAGCTGAAACCATTGGTTCAGAAAAACATCATTAGCAATGTTCAGTTACAAACCGCTCAAGCTAGTTTAGCTCAGGCTCAAGCAGGCTTACAACAGGCTATTGCTGCAAAAAGACAGGCTGTTGCTAACTACAAAGGGGTAGAAGCAAACATTGATTACTCAATAATCCGTGCTCCTATTTCTGGAGTGATTGGTAAACTTCCTTTGAAAGTAGGAAGTTTAGTAGGACCTACAGATCAGGTTGCCTTAACGACGATTTCAGATACTTCAGAAATTTTTGCTTATTTCTCAATGAATGAGAAGGCATATTTCGATTTCTTAGAAAAATCTGTAGGATCAAGCATTTCTGAAAAAATAAAAAACCTTCCTATGGTAGAGCTTCAGTTAGCGAACGGAAGTATTTATCCTGAAAAAGGAAGAATTGAAGCAGTTACAGGTTCTCTAGATCGCTCAACAGGAACAATTCAGTTTAGAGTAGCCTTTAATAATGCACAGAAACTTTTAACTAACGGTAACAGTGGAACCATCAGATTCCCTAAACATTACGACAACGTTTTGGTAGTACCAGAAAGTGCAACATACGAACAACAAGGAATTGTTTACGTTTATAAAGTTGAAAAAGATACTGCACGAAATACAGTTGTTGAATTAATTGAAAGAATCGACAATTTAGCTTTAATAAAATCTGGGGTTAAAAAAGGTGAAATAATTATTGCAGCTGGAACAGGAAATGTAAAGCCTGGTACCGCCGTAAAGCCTAAAAAAATCAGCATGGATAGCCTCGTTCAATCTGTAAAACCGAAATTCTAATGATAAAGAACTTTATTAACAGACCGGTTTTATCCACTGTAATCTCCATCATCATCGTTATTCTCGGTGTATTGGGACTTACAGCGCTTCCGGTTACGCAATATCCCGATATTGCACCGGCAACGGTGAGTGTGAGAGCAAATTATACAGGAGCAAATGCTGAAACTGTAATGAAAAGTGTTGTTGTTCCTTTGGAAGAACAAATCAATGGAGTTGAAGGGATGGATTATATTACTTCAACAGCAGGAAATGATGGTTCAGCACAGATTCAAGTTTTCTTTAAACAAGGAATCGATGCTGATATTGCTGCGGTGAACGTTCAAAACCGTGTTTCTAGAGCGAGCCCATTACTTCCAAGTGAGGTTACCCGTGCGGGAGTTGTTACTCAGAAGCAACAAACGAGTGCATTGATGTACCTTTCTTTTTATTCTGAAAACAAAAATATTGATGATACTTATCTTCAAAACTTTTTGAATATCAACGTTATTCCAAATATGCAAAGGATTAATGGAGTTGGGGAAGCCAATGTTTTTGGTGGAAAAAACTACTCGATGAGAGTATGGCTTGATCCGGCAAAATTGGCAGCTTACGGAATTACACCAGCTGAAGTTACCAATGCAATTAATGATCAAAGTAGAGAAGCTGCAGCAGGGTCATTAGGACAAAACAGCGGAAGTTCTTTTGAATATATTATTAAATATGTAGGTAAATTCAGTGACAAGGAGCAATATGATGATATTATCATTAAATCTCTTCCAGACGGGCAGAATTTAATGTTGAAAGATGTTGCAAAAGTAGAATTAGGTGGTTTATCTTACAGTGGTGTTGGTGAAAACGGAGATTATCCTTCCATCAGTATGGGAGTATTTCAAACTCCGGGATCAAATGCTCAGGAGATTATTGACAACATTAAAGCTCAGCTTAAAGAAAATGAAAGTTCTTATCCTGAAGGCATAAAATATACATTTAACTTTGATACCAACGAATTCTTGGATGCTTCTATTGAAAAAGTAATTCATACTTTAATTGAAGCTTTCATTCTTGTATTTATTGTAGTATATATTTTCTTACAAGATTTCAGATCGACATTAATTCCGGCGATTGCAGTTCCGGTATCTATTGTAGGAACATTCTTCTTCCTGAATCTTTTTGGATATTCATTAAATTTATTAACGCTTTTTGCTTTAGTCTTAGCAATTGGTATTGTGGTAGATGATGCGATTGTCGTCGTCGAGGCCGTACATGCTAAAATGGAGCATGGAATTTCTGATGCTAAAAAGGCAACTGTAGAAGCAATGGACGAAATTACAGGTGCTATTATTTCAATTACATTGGTAATGGCAGCAGTATTTATTCCGGTTACATTTATTACAGGTCCTACCGGAGTATTTTATCAGCAGTTTGGGATTACCCTAATTATTGCGATTATTATTTCGGCAGTAAATGCATTAACTTTAAGTCCGGTTTTATGTTCACTATTCTTAAAGCCTCACGAAGATCATCACGAAGGTTATAAGAATAAGAATTTCATGCAAAAATTCTTCTATAAATTTAATATCGGTTTCAAAACAGCAACTGATCGTTATGGTAGAGGATTTAACTTTCTTATCAAACACAAATGGGTGACTGTATTAATTCTTGTCGTTACTTGTGGAATTATCTACTGGGCAAACGGAAGTATGAAGAAAGGTTTTGTACCTACAGAAGATAGAGGAATTATCTTTACAGACGTACAGCTTCCTCCGGGAGCATCTATGGAAAGAACTTACAATGTTCTGAAAACGTTGCAGAAAAATGCAATGCAGATTCCGGGAATTCAAAACGTAACCATTTCTACAGGTAGAGGATTATTATCTGGAAACGGAAGTAATAATGGTCTTGCCTTTGTTAAGCTTAAACCTTTTAATGATAGAAAAGGAGAAGGTTTATCTTCTGACGAGATTACAAAGAGACTATTTGGTCTTGCAGGAAAAGTTCCTGATGCTAAAGTTGTATTTTTCCAACCACCGAGTGTACCAGGTTTTGGTAGTAGTGCAGGTTTTGAGATGGTACTTTTAGATAAATCAGGGGGTGATTTTGCTCAGCTTGATGCTAAAACCAACGAGTTTATCGGAAACCTAATGCAAAGACCAGAAATTGAATTTGCTCAGACTTCATTTAACACAAAATATCCACAGTATTTAATGGAAATCAATGTTCCGTTAGCGAAACAAAAAGGAGTTTCTGTAAATGATATTTTGTCTACGATGCAAGGATATATTGGTGGAATTTATGCTGCTGACTTTACCAAATATGGGAAACAGTTTAGAGTAATGATTCAGGCACCACCAGAAAACAGAATAAATGCTGAAGATCTTAATCAATACTATATCAAAACGAGCTCTGGAGAGATGTCACCTATTTCACAATTTGTGACGTTGACTAAATCTTATGGTCCTCAATCTGTAGGTCGTTATAACCTATTTACATCAGTAAAGATTACAGGAGCAAACAAAGCAGGTTTCAGTTCGGGTGATGCAATTACGGCAGTTCAGGCGGTAGCAAAAGAGACACTTGATCAAAATTACAGTGTTGAATTTACAGGTCTTACAAGAGAAGAATTAAATTCAGGATCTCAGACTTTATTGATTTTTGCCTTAAGTTTGGTGTTCGTTTATTTCATTCTTTCTGCTCAGTACGAAAGTTATATTCTTCCTTTAGTTGTGGTAATTTCACTTCCTCTTGGGGTAATGGGAGCATATTTCGGACAGAAAATAATGGGCTTAGAAAACAATATCTACTTCCAGATTGCATTGATTATGTTAGTCGGTTTATTAGCGAAAAATGCGATTTTGATTATCGAATTTGCGGTACAGAGAAGACATCATGGTGAGACGATTGTGGAGTCTGCAGTGAATGCAGCCAAAGCCAGACTAAGACCTATTTTGATGACCTCTTTAGCATTTATTTGTGGTCTATTACCTCTCGTTTTAGCAAGTGGAATTGGTGCTGTAGGTAACCGTTCTATTGCTACAGGTGCTGCAATAGGGTTATTAATAGGTACTATTTTAGGGGTGTTTGTGATTCCGGTTTTATATGTTATTTTCCAGACTTTACAGGAAAAAATAAAACCTATCAAGCACGAAGAAATGAACTTAGCTGAATAAGAAATCTTTAAGATTTAAATAATGAAAAATTTATCAATAATAATAAAAGGAACTGCTTTTTCAGTGGTCGCGTTCGCGGTTTTATCGTCTTGTATGGTAAGAAAAGAGTACGAAAGACCCGCAACTGCAGTTGACGAAAAACTATTCCGTACAGATATGCTGCCTCAGGATAGCACAAGTATTGCGAATGTTTCCTGGAAAGAGATTTTTACAGATCCTATTCTTCAGGGACACATTACAAAAGCTTTAGAAAATAATCTTGATGTAAGAATCGCTGTACAGAGTATCACTTCTGCAGAAGCTTATTTAAAACAGGCAAAAGCAGCCTACGAACCGACTTTATCAATAGGACCGAATTACACTTTTCAAACACAATCTATCAATACTCAGTTTGGTCAGATTATCGGAGAAAGACGTTATGTAAACCAGTTTGATATTACAGCTACGATAGGTTGGGAAGCAGATTTGTGGGGAAAAATGAAGTCTCAGCAAAAAGCTCAATTAGCGACTTATTTGGGAACCTTAGCCGCTCACAAAGCGGTAAAAAGTGACTTGGTAGCCTCAATCGCTTCGGCATATTTTCAATTGTTAACGTATGACGATCAGAAGAGAATCATTCAAGAAACAATCAAAGTAAGAGAAAATAATTTAGAAGCCACAAAAGCATTAAAAGAGTCAGGATCAGTAACAGAAGTTGCTGTTCAGCAAAGTCAAGCGTTGGTTTATAATGCTCAATCTTTACTGATTGACATCGATACTCAAATTCAACTTTTAGAAAATACGATGAGTTTGTTGATGGGTGATTCATCGCAGACGATTGCAAGGTCTTCTTTAAAATCGCAGTCATTGCCAGAAAGTTTAGCCTTAGGATATCCTGCAAGTTTGTTATCAAACCGTCCGGATGTGATGCAAGCAGAATTTAATTTAATGAATGCTTTTGAGTTGACAAATGTAGCTAAAGCTCAATTTTACCCTACATTGAAACTAACAGGAAGTGGAGGAGTGCAGTCAGTAGACATCGATCATTTGTTTAGTGTAAACTCTCTTTTTGCAAATGTTGTAACTGGTTTAGCACAGCCAATTTTAAATAAAAGGCAAATCAAAACTGCTTACGATGTAAGTTTGGCGAACAAAGAAACAGCGTATCTGAATTTCAGAAAATCTATTTTGACTGCCGGAAAAGAAGTTTCTGATGCCATAAGAGTATTTTCTGTTCAGGATTCTTTTATCGATTTAAAGAAAAAAGAATTAGACTCTTACAAAAAATCAGTTGACTATTCTCAGGAATTGGTTAATTATGGTATGGCAAATTACCTTGAAGTTTTAAATGCAAGTGTAAACTCATTGAATGCCGAACTTAATATTTCAAATGCAGAATATAGCAAAATGAAAGCTGCCGTAGATTTATATCAGGCTTTAGGCGGCGGATGGAAATAAAAAGTTAGTTATTATATATTCAAATCTTGTTAAGACGTGTACTGGAAACAGTGCACGTTTTTTTTTGATTAAAATAAAAAATTGATACGTTTTAAATTAAATTTTCATTTTTCTATTGCATATATGTAGTCAACTACGTAGTTTTGTACTTAAATTAAATATTATGTTAGAAATTAATCTTGTAAACAATACACATTCAGAAGAAATAATAAATTTGGTTTTGAATATTCAGCAAAAGGAATTTAATGTTCCAATCACAATAGAAGACCAGCCGGACCTTATGCAAATTGAAGATTTCTACTTTGCTAATGGCGGAAGTTTTTGGGGAGCTTTTATTAATGGTGAGCTTGTCGGAACAATTGCTTTGGTGAAATTTGATGAAAAAGCAGCAGCAGTCCGAAAGATGTTTGTGAAAAAAGAATTCAGAGGAAAAGAACACAGTATCGCTCAGAAACTATTAGAAATCCTGCTTGCTTATTGCCAGAAAAACGAAATAGATAAAGTATATTTGGGAACAGTATCAATACTTCAGGCTGCATTGCGTTTTTACGAGCGAAATCATTTTAAAATCATTGAAAAAGAACTTCTACCAGAAAAATTCCCTTTAATGAGTGCCGATAATGTATTTTGTTTTCTGGATCTAAAATCATAGCTTATGAATGTCATCAATGAATCTGGAACCTTAGCTTTATCTACAAGATTACAACGCCTTAGTGAGCAATTGCGTAAGGATGGAGCTCTAGTTTATAAAGAATTTGGAATAAATTTCGAGCCTAAATGGTTTCCGGTAATCTTTACATTACATCACAAAAATACACTCAGCGTTGTAGAAATTGCTAATGAAATAGGATATACGCATCCCTCAACAATTAGCCTTTTAAAAGAGCTTGAAAAGCAACAAATGATTATCTCTAAAAAAGATAAAACAGATGAACGCAAACGCTTAATCGAATTGTCACCAAAAGGTATTGAATTGATAGAAAAAATGAAACCTGCGTGGGAAATCATCTCCAAAGTATTGGAAGAAATAGCCGATAATGAGAATCATTTACTGAAAGCAATAAATGAAGCCGAAGAAAAAATTGCTAAACAGTCTTTTTTACAAAGAGTTGTAGAATTAAAAAGTAGTCAATAAGTCATATTGATAATCGATTATTGAATAGTAAAATTATTAAAGAAAATTTCACTAAAAAGTTTGCATATGTACTTTAAATACTTACTTTTGTACAGCTTCAGAAATAATAATCTGAGAAAGGGGAATTAGCTCATCTGGCTAGAGCGCAACACTGGCAGTGTTGAGGTAATCGGTTCGAGTCCGATATTCTCCACTACTGTAAACCTCATCCCACAAGTGGTTTACGAGAAAAACAACTTTTTTTCATACGTATTAATCGGTAACAAAAATTAATACGTATGAAAAACCTTAACTTCGGATGCAAACGATCCGATTTCCTTACGACCAGCTCAAATAATGACTGGTTTATTCAATGTCGCTTTTACGAACCGGATAGAAAAAAACCTTTTACTCATCTCCGAAGGCTTAACAGGTTCAAAGACGAGAAAGAGCGAAAACATATTGAAAAGAGTCTTCTCAAGCAAATGACTGAGCAGATAGGTTTAAATCCAAATCTACTAATTTAACATTTATTTTTGAAATACCGTATAAATACGGATACCCGTAATTTGATGTGTTTTCTTATTATTACATTTGCGAATTAAAACTTTTATATGAATAAAATACTACAATTATTATCATTGCTAATTATTTTATGCGGTAATTTTTGTTTAGGTCAGAATTTAAATGACATTGAGAAATTAGCATCAAATTACAACAAGACTTTTGATGTTTTAGAGAAAACAATGAACATTAAACCTTTTGACCGAGGTTCTAAATTCGGTTTAGAATCACGAGTGTATAATTTAAAAGCCTTCAAAATACTAGTAGAAAGTAATAATGAAGAAAATAAAATTTCTAAAATATCAATTCTTACAGAAAAGACAGGCAATAACGATGAGCTATGGTACAACATTGCGAAAGCTGCTAATGCTAATAAAGAGTATAAATTTATCAATTCGTTTGTCAGTGGAAGTGAAGATGATATTTATGAAAAAGACATAGATTTTAACGCTATGGTAAATATATTACGAAAAAGCAAATCACTAGGAGATTATACCTATTCCATTGCATTTAAAAAGGACAATTTATATTATAACTTCAACATGGCATCTAAAACGTTTTTTAGTGTAATTGATGAAAATTTAAAGGAAAGAGATTAATAGCTTATGAAAAAGATAATTATATTAATAACCTTGGTATTTTCAATTTTTATTTTCTCACAGGAATTTAAATTAACAGAAGATAACTTTAAGGTTTCTGATGATACATCCAAAAACTACATTGTTTTATCTTTTCCCGGAGTGAATAAGCAAACCTTATTTGATAAGACAAAAAATTACATCACTTCTAATTATCCATATTTAGATAAAGAGAAATTAAAAGAAACTGTGAATGACCAATTATTATTTGAAGTTGTGAGCCAAACAAGTAGAACTGTATTTATCAATAAAAGAGGTTCAAACGTCTGGAGTGTCGTTAATTATTTTGAAATCAATTTTAAGGATGATAAAATAATGATTAAACCAACATTTGTAAATCTAACTAATGCAGATAAAACTTCAACAACATTATTAGGTTCTTTCTTTAATAGTAGAGGAATTGTGAGGCTTGAAAACGCTGCTAATTTTGTGGAAGCTTTTACAAATTCTTTTGTAAATAATATTAAAAACGAAGTTTCAAGTAATAAAACCAATGATTGGTGAAAAAAATAAAAAAATGAAAAAGACTATTACGTTATTTACACTATTGCTTTCAATTCTCGCATTCTCTCAGGAATTTCAATTTGAAGAAGTAGTAAAGATGGATTCTACAATCACAAAAGAAGAACTTTATAATCGTGCAAGAATTTGGGCAAACCAAAGTTTTAAATCTAAGAAAACTTCAGTAAATATAGAAGATAAAGAAGATGGAGAAATTGCAGGCGTCGGAGTGATTGATTATCGAACAAAGAAAAATTATTTAGGAGCATCATGTATTGAGGGTCCAATTAGTTATAAGATGAACATTTATGTTAAGGACGGACGGTACAAATATCAATTTCATACATTCGAGCATAAAGGTTCACGGGGAGCTAATTGTAGTAGATTAGATCTAGGAGTACTTCGTTATGAGCCAGAAAACACAGACAAAGGATTTGTTGATATAATAAATAAAATCACAGACTTTGTTAATCCTATTATTTCGGATTTAAAATCAGCAATGAATAAAAAATACGAAGTATCCAAAGACTGGTAAGAGAAAAGAGACTATAATCAGTCTCTTTTTCTGTATTATATAAGGATAAATTCAGTAACAAAATCGGTAGCAATACACATTATCTTTACACCAATAAATAAAAGCAATAACACGGTTTAAACGCCATTAATACGTATAATTAAGTTTAATTTCTGACTGACAGTCTAAAGGTGACGGGTTCGATCCCCGTATTCTCCACAACTTGAAACCCGTGTTTTATTAAAAATACAAAAACCTTCCAAATCTGGAAGGTTTTTATGTTTATTTAAACCTAAATCTCTGTGGTTATTAATTTTCTCAAAACTAATTGATTTATGAGTCAGTCATTTATGATTCAAATCACATTATCGAAAATCTTATCAATTTAAAAATTGCTTTTCATTAAAAGAACCCTTCACTGAGCAGAAGAAAAACTAAATGATGGAAAATTTTATTTGAAAATAAATTTCCTCAAAACTGTTTAAAATATCATCCCTAAAAGATTAAACTATAAAATTAAATTAATATATTTGCCCAATTCAAAGAAGCGTACCTTTTTTTAATATTTTCATAATTATATTGAAACATTGTACAACTTTTTAAAAATTAATTGAACGAATAAACTTATTTTATAAACTATTCTAACCTAT